>CALQHT020000238.1 GCA_943330455.2 Nitrosovibrio sp. Nv4
ATTCATCGATAGACGGCGGCATCAGGAAGCCGGTTAGGCGATCGGTGGGGCGGAAGTTGCTCATTGGCGGCATCCGGGGAGGGAGCGAATCGACGTTACGATTCTAACATGAGCCTCCGGTGGGCGTAAGTCCGACAGGCTGCTAGGAATTGCCATCACCGTCATTGCCGGGTCAAGTCCGGCAATGGCGGTGACGTGACGCCTATGGGTCATTGTTTCGGCCGGTTGCCATGAATCATGCGCTCAAACAAAGAGCCAGAGCGGTGTTTCGTCTCCCGTCAGGGTGAAACCGCTCTGGCCCCTGTTTATTCAGTGCCGGTGTTCCGCCCGATATTGATCACCGCAACACCGCGCCCGTCGCCTTCGCCACCGCGGCGATGACCTTTTGCCCGGCGGCATCCAGTTCCGCGTCGGTCAAGGTGCGCTCGCGCGGCTGGAACACCACCTCGATCGCCAGCGACTTCTTGCCCTCGGGAAGTTTGTCGCCCTCATAAACGTCGAACAGCGACACCCCGGCGATCAGGGTGCGTTCGGCGCCTCGCGCGGCCCGGGTCACGGCATCGGCGGAAACGATCGTGTCCACCAGGAACGCGAAATCGCGGCGGACCGGTTGGAACGGGGCCAGATCCGGGGCCGCCTTGCGTCGGCGCTTCGGGTCGGCCACCGCGTCCAGGTTCAGGCTGAACGCCACCATCGGCGATGGCAGGTCCAGCGCCGCCAGCACACGCGGATGGATCTCTCCGAAACTGCCCAGCACCGTCTTCGGGCCCTGACGCAAGGTGGCCGAGCGGCCGGGGTGGTAGAAGGAAGGGGCGTCCTGGGTGAGTGTCAGCGCCTCCAACGGAACGCCGATCGCCGTCAACACGGCCCACAGGTCGCCCTTGGCGTCCATTGCGTCGAGCCCACGCGATCCGGCCAGCCAACTCCGCGGCGTCGATCCGCTGCGAATGCCGGCGGCGACAAGACGCTGGCCCTCCGGCGCGTCCTGCGCGAATTCCGGCCCGACCTCGAACAGAGCGACATCCGGAAAACCGCGCGCGGCGTTGCGCTTCGCCGCCATGGCGAGCGTCGCGACCGGAGTCGGGCGCAATTGGTCCAGATCGGCGGCGATCGGATTGGTCAGTCGCAAGGCATCGGGGGTGGCGCCGAACGGGGCCGCCTCCTCATGCGCCATGAAGCTGAACGTCACGCACTCGGCCAGGCCCTGAGCCGCCAAGGTCCGACGCGCCAATGCCATGCGAACCTGCCTCGCAGTCAGCGTCGCCACCGGCACCGGCGTCGCGCTCGGCAGCGACACTGGCGGCACCGAGTCCAACCCCCGTAGCCGCAGGACTTCCTCGATCAGGTCGCATTCCGGCTCGATCTGCGCGCATCCCTCGGCGGCGCGCTGGGCGATGTCGGGCGCCATGGTCGGAGACTGGTCCAGATGCACCTTGGCGGCCACGTCATTGCGCCAGGACGGCACCTTGACGGTGACCGACTCCGCGTCCCGGGCCTGGATAGCGAAGCCCAGCCGTTCCAGGGACATCACGGCATCATCGGCCGTGACATCCAGCCCGCCGAGTTCGGCCACGCGGCGGAACCGCATCGTCGCATCCCGCTGCCAGGCCGGTTCGGCGCCGGCTTGGGTCACCGTGCCAGGCTCCCCGCCACACAATTCCAGGATCATCGCGGTCGCGGCTTCCACCGCGTCCGGCATCAGCGCGGGATCGAGCCCACGTTCGAAGCGCTGGCGGGCATCGGACACGATCTGGTGCCGACGGCCGGTCAGAGCGATGCGGACCGGGTCGAAATAGGCGCATTCGACAAAGACTTCGGTCGTCGACTCGTCGCAGCCGGTGGCTTCTCCGCCGATGACGCCGGCAATGGATTGGACCCCGGCCGAGTCGCAGATGGCACAGTCCTCGGCCGTCAGGGTGTAGTCCTTGCCGTTCAGCGCCCGCATGCTCTCTCCGGCGCCGCGCCGCAGGGTCAGCGTGTCGCCTTGCAGCTTGGCCACGTCGAACACATGCAGCGGCCGACCCAGGTCGATGGTGAAGAAATTCGTCACATCGACCAGGGCGTTGATCGGACGCAAACCGATGGAAATCAGCCGATCCTGCAACCACCGCGGACTGGGGGAGTTCTTCACGCAGCGAATGGTGCGCCCGATGATCCAGGGGCACATTTCCGGCCAGTCGACCTGCCAGCGCGGCCCGCCATCGAAGGCGGGCGCGATACGAGCCGGCTGGAACGGCTTCAACCTGCCGATCCCGGCGGCGGCCAGATCGCGCGCGACGCCACGGACCGAGAAACAGTCGCCGCGATTGGGGGTGACGCTGATATCGATGACCGGATCATCCAACCCCGCCCAGGTGGCATAGCCCACGCCCACCGGTGCGTCCTGAGGCAATTCGATGATGCCGGCATGATCGTCGCCGAGACCCATTTCGCGGGCTGACAGCAGCATCCCGGCGCTCTGCACGCCACGGATTTCGCCGACTTTCAGGGTGATGCCGGTGCCGGGGATGAAACTGCCCGGCGCGGCGAACACCGCCTTCATGCCGGTCCGAGCGTTGGGCGCGCCGCAGACGACGGACACGATCCCGTCACCGGTGTCCACCTTGCAGGCCCGCAGCCGATCCGCGTTCGGGTGCTGCACGGCCTCGATCACATGGGCGATGCGGAATGTGGTCAGCGCCGCGCCCCGGTTGTCGACGCCTTCGAGTTCCAGTCCGATCCGGGTCAGGGTGTCGGTGATGGTGTCCAGCGGCGCATCGGTGTCCAGATGCGTCTTCAGCCAGGAGAGGGTGAATTTCATGGCTCAGACCCCCTCATGCAGCATGGTGGGCATCAGCGGGTTGAACCCGTAATGGCGCAGCCAGCGCAGGTCGGATTCGTAGAACGGCCGCAGATCGGTCATGCCGTGTTTCAGCATAGTGATGCGCTCCACCCCCATGCCCCAGGCGAAGCCCTGCCATTCCCGCGGGTCGATGCCGCAATTTGCCAGCACCCGAGGATGCACCATCCCGCTGCCCAGGATTTCCAGCCAGTCACCGCCGCCACCCAGATCGCCGGTGCGCCGATTCCAGCCGATATCGACCTCCATGGAGGGTTCGGTGAAGGGGAAATAGCTGGAGCGGAAGCGGACCGGCAGGTCGCTGATGCCGAAGAACGTGCGCAGGAAGTCGATCAGGCAGCCTTTCAGGTGCCCCAGATGCAGGTTGCGGTCGATGATCAGCCCCTCGCACTGATGGAACATCGGCGAGTGGGTGGCGTCGTGGTCGGCGCGATAGGTGCGGCCGGTGACGATGACGCGGATCGGCGGCGGCTGGGTCAGCATGGTGCGGATCTGCACGGGCGATGTCTGGGTGCGCAGCACCGGCGGAGGCTTGCCGTCCTGGGCCGGCAGATAGAACGTGTCGTGATCGGCGCGGGCCGGATGATGTTCCGGGATGTTGAGCGCGGTGAAATTGTGCCAGTCGCTCTCGACATCCGGGCCTTCGATGATCGTGCAGCCCATGGCGCCGAAGATGGCGGCGATTTCCTCGATGGTGCGGCTGATCGGATGGATCAGGCCGGTCTCCCGCGGGCGAGCGGGCAGGGTCGGGTCGATCCGCTCCGACGCCAGGCGCTCGTCCAGTGCGGCGGCTTCCAGGGCGGATTTGCGGCCTTCGATCGCCTCGTTCAGCGCGTCCTTCAACCGGTTCAGCGCCGCACCGCGTTCCCGCCGCTGCTCGGCTGGGGTCTTGCCGAGGTCGCGCAGCAGGCCGGTCAGGGTGCCGTTGCGGCCGAGCACGGCGATGCGGATGGAGTCCCATGCGCGAAGGTCGGTGGCGGCGGCGAGGGCCGCGTCGGTTTCCGTCTTCAGGGCGAGCAGGTCGTCGGTCAGGTCACTGGTCATGGGTTCTCGCCAACAGAAAGGGCCGCCTTTGGCAGGCGGCCCTTGTTCCATTTTCCGGTTCCGACGGGAAGCCGGATTTGGCCCAGGGGTTGAGCCCAGGGAATGATAATAACCGCCTGAACCATTGGCCGATGCGCGCCGTCGCCCTCCCCGTCATTGCCGGGCTTGACCCGGCAACCCGCGCTTCAACGGCAGGGGGTAGGTTGCCGGGTCAAGCCCGGCAATGACGGTGAAGGGTCGCTATCGGTCAACGGTTGAGGCCGTTGGTATCAGTCCAGGGCTTCCTGCACCTTCTTGACGATCGCGGCGAAGCTTTCCGCATCGTCATAGGCGATGCTTGCCAGGACCTTGCGATCCATCTCGATTCCGGCCCTCTTCAGCCCGTCGATAAAGCGGCTGTAGGTCAGGCCGTGTTCGCGGACCGCGGCGTTGATGCGCTGGATCCACAGGCCGCGGAATTCCCGCTTCTTCACCCGCCTGTCGCGATAGGCGTATTGGAGGGACTTCTCCAGCCGTTCGCGGGCGATACGATAATTGGTGGACGACCGGCCGACGAAGCCCTTGGATTGCTCCAGGACCTTCTTGTGGCGGGCGTGGGTGGTGGTGCCCCGTTTGACGCGTGCCATACCGTGCTACTCCCTCAACCGAGACCGTAGGGGGCCCACTGCTTGACGGTCAGGCCGTCAGCATGGGTCAGCACCTGGCTACCGCGGTTGGTCCGCTTGGCCTTCTGGCTGCGTGCCGAGAGGCAGTGGCGCTTCTTGCCAGGGCCCGCGAGCACTTTGCCGGTCGCGGTGATCTTGAACCGCTTTTTGACCGACGACTTGGTCTTCATCTTGGGCATTTGATCTCCTTTTCCGTTCGGCTCGCCGGCCGCGAGTGCGGGGTATGGCAAGCAGTCGCGGCCGGGCATGCCCATTCCAGGCCCGGGCTCGCAGACAGGGGCGGGGATATAGCGGCGGTGCGGTGGGGATGCAAGGACAACGCGGCGGGCCGGGTGAGGGGAAAGAAAGGCTTGGGGCGCTGCCCCAAACCCCGCGAGGGGCGTTGCCCCTTCGATCCCCACCAAGGCCGTGCCTTGGATGCCATTTATTGGGTCAGGGGGGAAAGGGGGCGAGCCCCTGGTGGGTTCGAAGGGCGAAGCCCTCGCGGGGTTTGGGGCGGAGCCCCAAGGCTCCGGGCCGCAGCCCAGCCGGTCTAGCCACCACCGCAAGCCGGCGCCATAGTAGCCCAATCTTGCGCCGCCCACAGGGAAGAGGTTTCCATGCCCGTCGAAAAGCAAGCCTATCGTGAGGCCATGGCCCGCCTCGGTGCGGCCGTGAACGTGATCACCACCGATGGACCTGGCGGAAAGGCGGGATTCACCGCCTCGGCCGTGACCAGCGTCACGGACACGCCGCCCACGCTTCTGGTCTGTGCCAACCGCACCAATGACTCCTATCCGGCCATGCGTCAGAACGGGGTGCTGTGCGTCAATACCCTGACGCCGGCGCAGGAAGGCCTGTCCCCGGTCTTCGCCGGCATGACCGACCACAGTATGGACCAGCGCTTCGACGGCCATACGTGGCACACGCTGCAAACCGGATCACCCGTCCTGGACGAAGCCGTCGTGGTGTTCGATTGCACGATCGACCAGGTGGTGGAAAGCGGCACGCATGACGTGTTTTTCTGCACGGTCGAAGCCGTGCGGACCGGACGCGCGCATGAGGGGCTGATCTACTACGGCCGCGGCTATCACAAGGTCGCCATCGGCTAGGCACAAGGTCGCCATCGGCCAGGCACAAGGTTGCGATCGGCTAGCTCCACACCGCCCGTGCACGTATTGGTCACGGGCGCCACGGGCTTTGTCGGCCGCCATGTCTGTGCCCGTCTGCTGGCGGACGGCCATCGGGTCACGGCCGTCGTGCGCGATCCGTCGATTGCCGCCCGCCGCTTCCCAGGCATCACGGCGATCCAGGGCGATCTCAACCGTATGACGGACCCGTGGGATTGGCGCCCTCTGCTGGACGGTGTGGACGCCGTCGTGAATTGCGCCGGCATCCTGCAAGCCCGCCGCGGGCAATCCGCCGAGGCAATCCACACCAGCGCGCCGAACGCCCTGTTCGATGCCTGCGTCGCGGTCGGTGTGCGCCGCGTCGTCCAGATTTCGGCGGTCAGCGCCGACCCGGAGGCCGGGACCGCCTATGCGGTCACCAAGGCAGCCGCGGACACGCATCTGCGGAGCCTCAACCTCGACTGGATCGTGTTGCGGCCCTCCCTGGTCTACGGCCAGGGCAGCTATGGCGGCACGTCTTTCCTGCGCTGCTTGGCGGGTTTGCCCGGCATCGTGCCGCTGATCGGCGATGGCGGGCAGGTCTTCCAGCCGATCCATGTCGACGACCTCGCGGAGGCCGTCTCCCGGTGCCTGTCCCCGTCGTTTCCGCCCCGTCAGACGTTGGAGCCTGTCGGACCCGACACCCTGACCCTGCGCATGATGGTGGAGATGACCCGGGCCTGGCTGGATATTCCGCCGGCGTGGTTTCTGCCGGTGCCGATGCCGCTGATCCGCCTGGTGGCTCGGGCCGGCGATCTGTTGGGCGCCGGGCCGGTGACATCCACCGCGCTGGCGCAAATGGAATACGGCAATGTCGCGGACCCGGTCGGTTTCTCCGCGGCGATCGGATTTCACCCCCGCGCGATGGCCCATGCCTTTCTGTCCGCTCCGTCGCACGTCCAGGACCGCTGGCATGCGCGCCTGTACTTCATTCCCCCGCTGCTGACCTGCATCCTGGCGCTGCTGTGGGTCGGCTCGGGCGTTGCCGGCCTGACCAATCCGCCCACCGACGCACTGATTGTGACCATGGCTGTCGGTGCGCCACCCGAGGCGGTTCCCTGGGTCCTCGGCCTGTTCTGCCTGATCGATATCGGCATCGGCTTATGGTTGGCGACAGGACGAGCCGGACGCCTGTGTGGGTGGGTGCAAGGCGTCATGGTCGTGGGGTACACCGTTGGGATGACCCTGTTCATCCCCTCCCTATGGTACGACCCCTACGGCGCCCTGCTGAAAAACCTGCCGACCCTGGGCGCGATCCTGGTGTGGTTGGCGCTGCTGGACGATCGGTGAGCGGATGGACTTCCTTCTCCTCAAGACCATCCATATCCTGAGCTCCACCGTTCTGTTCGGCACCGGCCTCGGCACCGCCTTCCATATGTGGACAACGCATTTGCGCGGCGATGTGCGCGCCATCGCGGTCGTTGCGCGCAACGTCGTGCTGGCCGACTGGCTGTTCACGACGACCGCGGGTGTCGTCCAGGCGGTCACCGGCTTCATGATGGTGCGGCAGGCCGGCTACGACCCGACCGCATCCTGGCTGGTGGCGGCCTATGCCTGCTACATCGTGGCCGGTCTCTTCTGGCTTCCCGTCGTCAGGCTGCAAATCAAGATCGCGCGCTTTGCCGCGGCGGCCGCCCTGCAGGATGTGCCGCTCCCGGACGCCTATCATCGCGCCATGCGGATATGGTTCCGGCTCGGTTGGCCGGCCTTCCTCGCCCTGGTTGTCGCGTTCTGGCTGATGGTCGCCAAACCCGAGCTCTGGTAGACCGGGCGCAACAATCAACACGTCGTTCAAGGAAATCGGACCATGCGCCGCATACTGACGGGGCTTCTTCTGCTGGGTCTAGCGGCGACGATATGGCCGCGGGTCAGTGTCGCGCAGACTTGGCCCACCCGGTCGGTGCGCCTGGTCGTCCCCTATCCGCCCGGCGGCCCGACCGATCTGGTGGGGCGCACCTTCGCCGCCAAGCTCAGTGAGATCTGGGGCCAGGTGGTGGTGATCGAGAACCGTCCGGGCGCCAATGGCAACATCGCGGCGCAACTGGTGGCCCGGTCCGCCCCGGACGGCTCGGTTCTGTTGATGCATTCGTCGTCCATGGTCATCAACGCCATCATGTATAAAGCCCCAGGCTATGACCCGTTCACGGATTTCACCCCGATCTCCCAGGTGTTCGACTACAAACTGATTGTCGTGGTGCACCCGTCGGTGCCGGCCACCAGCCTGAAGGAGCTGGTGGATCTGGCGAAGGCCAAGCCGGGCTATATCACCTATGCCTCGGCCGGAGGCGCCGGCGCGCCCACGCATCTGTCGGTCGAGATGTTCAAGCAACGCGCCGGGATCGACCTGGTGCATGTCCCCTATCAAGGGGGTGCTCCCTCGACCAACGACCTGCTGGCCGGCCATGTGATGATGATGTTCAACAACCCGCTGGGCTCGCTGCAATACATCAAGACCGGCCAGTTGCGGGCCCTGGCGGTGACCGGGTTGGAGCGGAATCCGCTGGCGCCCGACCTGCCGACGGTGGCCGAACTCGGTTATCCCGGCTTCGACGTCGGCACGTGGTTCGCCATCTGGGGGCCGGCCGGCCTGCCACCGGAGATCGTCAAAACCGCCAGCGAGGGCATTATGCGCGTCGCCCGCATGCCCGATGTCCTGGAACGGCTGCGCACCAACGGCCTGAACGCGATCGGCGGCACGTCGGAGGAGCTGGCTCAGGTCATGCGGGTCGACCATGACCGGTGGGGCAAGGTGATGCGAGAGGCAAAGATCAGCGTCGACTGATCGCGGGGCGGTCGGACACCCCCTCAAGCGGCTCCGTTGGCGATGAATCTTGCGCATACGCCAATGTGACAGAGCCCGACACGACGGCCCGTCACATCTCCCTGGCCCCGGAGAAGCCGCTTCACCGGAAACGGGACCGGGCCGTTTTCAAAAGGTGCGGACGAATCCGCCCGCCACCGGGTCCACCTTCAGGAAGGTGTGGGCCAGGCTCGGGAAGTGCTTGTCGGTCCCACGGGCCACTTTGGCGATCTCGCGATGGATCGCCGCCTCTGCCGAGGCGCCGTGTTCGGCCAGCAGAATGGCAAGGTAACGATGCGCCTCGTCGTCATCGTATGCCTTTGCAACCGCGTGCCGGAACAGTTGCTCCGCCTCCGTCTTGTCGCCGTTTGCCCATGCCACCAGACCCTTCAGGACCATGATCCGCCCATGAAACCCGGGCGATACGACCGATTGGACGGCTTTCTCGCCCTCCTGGAAGAGCCGCCTGGCTTCTTCCGGACGCTTGTCCGCGATCGCGAAAAAAGCCTGATTGAGCAATAGCAGCCCGTAGCCGGCGGGCTCAGCGCCCGGCACGGCGGCGGCGAGGGTGAAGTGTTTGGTCGCGTCCGTTCGATCGCCGTCGATCATCGCGATGATAGCGAGAAGGTTACGCAGCAGGACGATTTCCGTGGCGCCAGTCATGGTTGGGTCCCAGGGCTGGGTCAGCCCGGTCAAGGCGGCGGCTTTGCTGCGTGCCAATGCTTGGGAATCGCCAGCCAGGGCGTCGGAGAAATCGGTATTGGCCACCCGGAATGGTGCGATGATCTCGGTCGCCCACCGGGCGGCGACCTGGATCAGGGCGCGAGCATTCCCATCCGGTTGGCGGAACATCTTGGTGTAGGGCACATCGGGAGGATCGTTCACCACCATATACAGCAGCAGGCCCGGGCTTTTGCCGTCCTCGACGATGGCGCCGGCGACATTGACGGCATCGTCCCGGACCGTGGCCTGGACGGAATAGGCTCTTATAGCGGTATTTGTTGAAATCGGCTAGGATGCCACCGGCGGGGGGGCAGCATGGAAGCGACTGCATTCGAAGCGTGGCTTGACGGGATCGCTGGTCTTACCGAATCTCAGCGGCAGCAGGCATTACAGGTGCTGGTCTTA
>CALQHT020000239.1 GCA_943330455.2 Nitrosovibrio sp. Nv4
AAGACCAGCACCTGTAATGCCTGCTGCCGCTGAGATTCGGTAAGACCAGCGATCCCGTCAAGCCACGCTTCGAATGCAGTCGCTTCCATGCTGCCCCCCCGCCGGTGGCATCCTAGCCGATTTCAACAAATACCGCTATAAGAGCCTTCCGTTTCCTCTCGGGCCGGACCCGTTCTACACTGCGTTCATGTTTATCGAGCTCAAGGTCACGCGAATTAGCTGCCCGGCTGTCTGACAGCCGGGGTTTCCAGCCTGATTCCACCGTTACCGGAGCTTTATCATGACAACCGACCCGTCGGACGCCGCGCGACCAGATGTCGCCGTGCGCTTCCTGCTCGATGCCGATCCCTCCCCCGGCCTGCTGTCGCGGCTGTTGCAGCCCTTCGCCAAACGCGATCTGATCCCCGATCGCATGTGGTCCCACCGCGCCGGCGACGACATGCATATCGAGATCGCGATGGACGCGATGCCGGTCACCGCCATTCATCTGATCGAGGGCAATCTTCGCCAGGTCGTCGGCGTGCGTCAGGTCGCGCAGAGCCGACCTCGATCGACCAATCAGTCTTCCTGCACCGCGCGCCGGGGAGCGGGCGCCGTCTCGGTCCTGTCAGGATAGCGGCACCATTGCGCGACGGCACAGCGCCAGCATTCCGGCTGGCGCGCCTTGCAGATGTAGCGCCCATGCAGGATCAGCCAGTTATGGGCGTCGCGCAGCAACTCGGGTGGGATGCGGCGCACCAGCCCATCCTCGACCGCGCGCGGCGAGGATCCCGGGGCAAGGCCGGTGCGGTTGCCGATGCGAAAGATATGCGTGTCGACGGCCATGGTGCTCTCGCCGAAGGCCACGTTCAGCACGACATTGGCCGTCTTGCGCCCGACGCCCGGCAACGCCTCCAGCGCCGCCCGATCGCGTGGGACCTGAGCCAGGTGATGCGCGACCAATTGGCGGGACAGTTCCACCACGTTGCGGGCTTTCCCCTGCCACAACCCGATGGAACGGATATGCCGCGCGACGCCATCCACGCCGAGGGCCACCATGGCCTCCGGGGTGGCCGCTTTCTTGAACAAGGTTTCGGTGGCGCGGTTGACCGAAATATCAGTGGCCTGGGCGGATAACACCACGGCGACCAGCAAGGTGAACGGGTCCGCGAAATGCAGTTCCGTCGTCGGGCTTGGGTTCGTAGCGGCCAGAGCCTGAATAAACGCGCGAACGTCCGATTGCGGCATGGCCCGCGGCTTGGTGGGTTTCGACTTCGCGGGTTTCGGTTTGGCGGGTTTCGATTCGGTGGGTTTCGGTTTGGCGGGTTTCGGTTTTTGGGCCCTGGGTCCAGCCGCCACGGGCATCACCGCCATCGCGTCATCGGGGGTTGGTTTGCCCCGTTTCGACCGGTCCGTTCGCGGTTTGACGGTTCGAACGCGGCGTTTCGGTTCGACCGATGGGGATTTGTCTGACATGTCCGGACCATGTTCGCGTCATGCTCGTGGTTCGACAAGGTGCGTACCGACATGCGCGCTGCCGGCAAGACGCGGACCCCGCGGCATCCGCCCATCTCGGGATCAGGCGTCGGATGGAGAAAACTCTCCCCCTCCCCTTGCGGGAGGGGGTTGGGGGGAGGGGTTTTCCGCAATGTCCGTGCGGGTTATCTCCCTCCCCCCGGCCCCCTCCCGCAAGGGGAGGGGGAGAATTTTCTCCGTAGTCGAGCAATCCCTCGGCTCCAACGGCCCCAGATCGGCGGCGCACGGATACCCACACGCTGATCGCCGAGCGGGGCGATTTCCCACCCGACCGAAACCCACTACAGTGGCGCGATGTCATCCGGATCGCATGATGCGTACGGGCCTTTGTTGTTTGAAGCGGTCATCCGGCCGCATCGCAGCCTTTCGCCACGCGGCTTGCGGAGGCTGCTGGCCGCCATTGCCGTCGCGGGCAGCCTGATCGCGGCACGCTTTTGGATGATCGGGGCCTGGCCGGTGATCGGGTTCTGCGTTCTGGAAATCGGCCTCGCCGGCCTCCTCCTCTACCTCAACCACCGCTCTGCGCGTGCGCAGGAGAAAGTACTGCTGCATGGCGATCGGTTACGGCTGGTGACAATCGGCCCGTCGGGCGCTACGAAGGAACGCAGTTTGCCATCGGCGTGGCTGACGATCCGTTTGGAAGAACACCCGCGACGCGCGTTACGCCTGCTGGCCTGCACGCGCACCGCCCACGCAGAGATCGGCACGGCGCTCGGCGAGGTCGAAAAGCGCGATCTGGCGCATGCTTTGCGCTCCGCCCTTCACGCAGCCCGCCACCCGCAATTCGACAACCCACAATTGCGGGAGAATCCCTGAACAGGAACGTCCGAGGGCGGCCAGCAATCGGTCTGCAAGGCGCTCGGCCCGCGTCCGATCCGGCGGTAGGTGAATGGTCCGGCCAAGCCGGCTTCAGATGGACCGGTGCGCACCGCCGAGATGGCCACACCGTATCAGACGATCATCCCGACCTGCCGCCGCGAAATCCGAACAAACGCCTCACCGCCCATCAGGTTTGGCTTTGCTCGGACGCCGGGTCCGGTCTCAGACCCCGGCCTAGGCGTCGGTGGGGCCCATCGATTTGATCAATTCGAACACACGCTTGCGGACCGCGGGTTCGGTGATCCGGTAATAGGCGCGAACCAATTCCAGCGTTTCCCGCCGGTTCAGCGCATCATCGGCGAACGAGTCGGAGCCCTCGCTCATGCTGTTCGGACGGCGGTTTGACGGGACACCGAAGGACGTCGTCAGACTGTCCGGCATATCGTCGAAGAAAAAGCTGATCGGGACATCAAGTACCCGAGACAAGTCGAACAAACGGGATGCCCCGACCCGATTGGCGCCCCGCTCATACTTCTGAACCTGCTGAAACGTCAGCCCCAGCGCCTCCCCCAATCTCTCCTGGGACATCCCCAGCAGCGTGCGCCGAAGGCGAATTCTCGACCCCACATGCACGTCGATCGGACTGGGGCGTCCTTCCCTATCGGCCCCAACGACGTGATTGGCCCCTGCCATACTCATGCCCCTTCCCTTCCTCGAGTCACAACCACCACCACGGATAAGCGTAGGTCGATACTTGACTACTCCAACCCGCCCCTTCCACAGGTTCACGCAGCTTCTGCCGCGGTTTTTCACCCTGCTTCTTTTGCGATTTTTTAACGGCACAACCCACGATTGTCAACCAGTTAGAAACAACCCTCGATTAATGTCTATATTTGATACAAAGTGCACGTTTTGAGGCGTTATGTACCCCGCCGTAGCCTATCGTAGCGACCGATTGCGCAACCGCATTGCAATCATAAGAGCGGTAACCGACAGAACTCCTGGGATAGGCAAGCCAAACCGAGCGAACGCCGTAGGTGCCAGCGATGGTGGCAGCCGCACGGTCACACTACCCTGAACATTAATCCCAAGCCGAGCGATTTCGCGACCCATGGGATCGAATGCGGCCGATATACCTGTATTGGCGGCGCGCATCAACGGTAGTCCTTCCTCCACCGCGCGGAAGCGCGAAGCAGCGAGATGTTGTCTGGGACCGCTCGAATCGCCAAACCACGCGTCGTTGGTGACGTTTACGAGCCAGCCGGGGCGATCCCGACCGTTTACGATCTCGCCCGAAAAGATTGCCTCATAGCAAATTAACGGCCCGACCGGCGGCACGCCCGGCAGGTGCAGGGTGCGCGGCCCATCGCCTCGGCCGAATCCGCCCCCAGGGACGAGTTGCACACCCATTGGCAGCCAGTCCGGTTGATACTCACCGAACGGGACCAGGTGCCACTTATCGTAGATATCGGCCACGTCTCCACCCGGCAGCATTGCGAACAGGCTGTTACGTGGACGATCGTCGGTCCCGAAGCGCACCGCACCGATCAGCGATATGGTTTGTCCGCCGGCATCGGTGATCGCGGCCCGCGCCGCGGCGTCTGTCTGCAACGCGAAGGGGGTGGCGGTTTCCGGCCAGATCACGACCACCGTGCCGCTATCGGCGCGCGCCACGGCCTCCGCGGTCAGGCGCAGATAGCGATGGAAAACGTCCAGCACCAAAGACCGGTCCCATTTCCGGCCCTGCGCCACGTTGCCCTGCACCAGCACCACGGTGACGTCTGGTGCTTCGGGCAAGGTCTGGCTCAGCCGGATCACGCCGACCGCAATCCCGGCAGCCGCCAAGGCCAGGCCGGCCGACCGCCACCGCCAACCCAACACCGGCAAGGCGGCCAGCATCATGACTCCAAGCGTCAGCCCATGCACGCCGATCCAGGCGGCCGGCTGGATCAGCACGTCTCCGGCATAGCCGGGCAGCGCCAGGACACTGCCGAGCGGGTTCCAGGGGAAACCGGTCAGGACGAATTGCCGGGCGATGTCGAGCAAGGTCCAGGCTCCGGCCAGCGCCAGCGCGCGCCGCCAGCCTGGATCGGCGAAGCGCGCGGCCATGGCGGCCAGAGCGACAAAGATCGCGAGGACGCCCGCCAGGGACGGCACGGCCAGGGGAATGAGCCACCAGAACCGGGCGGCCTCGACCAGGATCGCCTCGGTGATCCAATAGAGCCCGATCAGATGGAACCCGACGCCGAACCACCAGCCTCGGCGGAGCGCGACCATCGGCGTGCGCGCAGTGTCGATCAGGCGGATGAGACCGGGGATGGCCACCAGCAGGACCGGCAGGATGTGGAGCGGCGGCAGCGCCAAGGCAGCCGCGGCCCCCAGGCCGATGGCGACGGCATCTGACCGGAAGCCGGACAGGCCTCCGAACCAGCGCGAGACCGCACCCGGCGGCGCGGATTCCGGCGCGGGTGGGGCGGTGTTGGACCGACCGGCATCGCGGTTGACGCTATTGCCCGTGGTCATGGGCGCGTTAAAGCCGCCGGTGCCCGGACCGCCTCCATCCTGTCGATAGTGTTCGTCAACGCGAGAAACCCGCTCTGCCCCCGGCACCGGATCAGGGATCCGGCGTCTCGGGCTGCTGGCGCTCGTAATGGCGGTAGTATTTGTCGGTCACCAGGTCGGTTTTCACGACCACGGCGACATCGGTGGTGTTGAATTGCGGGTCGATCACGGCGCCGTCCCCGACAAATCCCCCCAGGCGCAGATACCCCTTGATCAATGGCGGCAGGCGCGCCAGCGAGCGGCGGCGGTCGATCTCATCGGGGTCCCGACGCCGCATTTCGATATAACGATGCGGCAGGGCGCGCGGGCGCAAGGGCGGCGGGGCCAGATGGTTGTAGTAGAGATAGGTCAGCTCGTCGGCCAGGGCGTCGGGATCGGTCCCCGGCAGGCTGGCACAGCCGAACATCAGGTCGATCTTGTAGTGGAACACGTAGGCCGCGATTCCGCGCCATAGCAGTTGCATGGCCGTGCGCCCGCGATAGGCGGCATCCACGCAGGATCGCCCGAGCTCCAGAACCTCCCCGTCGAACGCTTCCAGCTTGCCGATGTCGTATTCGTCGGCCGAGTAGAACTGGCCCAGCCGTTGTGCCGCGGCCCGCCGGATCAGGCGATAGGTCCCGACCACGCCTTCCGGGCCGGGTCCCAGGTCGTGGTCGATGACGAGCAAATGATCGGCGACGTTGTCGTAAGGGTCGCGGTCTCGTTGGGTGGCCTCGGTCTCCGTGTCGGGCCTGGCGCCCATTTCACCGTAAAAGATGCGGTAGCGGAGTGCCTGAACGGCGTCGATTTCATCGGGGGTGACCGCGATTCGGACACCCTGGTTACCGCTGCGCAATTCCGGGAACGGCATGCTGGCGTGATCCGGCTCGCTCATTAGCAGATCCTGCCGTCGGTGGCTTCCACGGTTGGGCTGGCGGCGGTTGCGCGAAGAGTTGGGGGGTCGTCCCGGGTCGTATCCCGGGCCGTACGATCCCGCGTTACATCGGGCACTGTATGATCCCGCGGTGCTTCGCGCGCTGTACGATCCCGTGGTGCTTCGCACCGGCGCCCGAACAGTTCCAGCCGCAGCGACACCAGATCGAATCCGAGTCGGGCGGCGATCAACTGCATCAGTTGCTCGTGCTCCGCGTCCTGGAATTCGATCACCTTGCCGGTGTCGACATCGATAAGGTGATAGTGATGGCCGCCATCCTCGGTCGCTTCATAGCGCGCGCGCCCGCCACCGAAATCGCGCCTTTCCAGGATGCCTTTTTCCTCAAACAGCCGGACCGTCCGATACACCGTCGCGATCGAAATTTTTGGGTCGAGCCCCACCGCGCGTCGGTAAAGCTCTTCCACGTCCGGATGATCGCTCGATTCGGAGAGGACGCGCGCGATGACCCTGCGCTGCCCTGTCAATCTCAGGCCCCGTTCGACGCACAGACGCTCGATGCGCGTTTCCATCGGACTCCTTGCAAACAACCGTTCTTCCGGCCGGTAGGACCCGGAAGCACCTCTCGGCCCACAAAGGCCGAGCAGCGAGCCCTCGGCCCTGTCCGGGGGCGTATGCGGTTGCGTAGCCGATCAGGGGCGGCCCTGTCCAATATCGATATGGGCACGGGGGTGGGCGCGGGGGTCGTCGTCAGGCCGAACGCCGGACATGCTCCGGTCCGACGGATGCGGCTGTCGGTCCTGATGGTCAGCCGCCCCTGCCGGTATTGGCCTTGGTGCCCAGACCAATCTCCTTAGCGAGCGCGGAGCGTCTTGCGGCGTAGTTCGGCGCCACCATGGGGTAATTCGCGTCAAGGCCCCAACGCTCCCGATACTGGTCCGGGGTCATGTCGTAGGCGGTTTTCAGATGCCGCTTGAGCATCTTCAACTGCTTCCCATCTTCAAGACAGACGATGTAGTCGGCGAAGACAGACTTCTTGATGGGCACCGCTGGCTCCGGCTTCTCCTCCTGCACCGGTTCGGCGGTGATGCCAGTCAGGGTCTTGTAGACATCCTGGATCAGCGAAGCCAGAGAGGCGACGGGCACGACATTATTGGAGACATGAGCCGAGACAATTCGGGCAGTCAGTTCAAGGATATCGGTATCGGGCTCGATATCGGTCATCGCAATCCCTTTCTGTGTGGAGTCTTCATGAATATAGAGATGCAATTGACCGCTTCGCAATGGATATTCTGAAACAGAAAGGGGATCGCGATCATGACAATCGCGCAAGGTGCCGACCGGGAACTGGATATTACACGGGAGCTTTGCCCGATGACCTTCGTGCGCACCCGGCTGGCTTTGGATGGCATGACCCCCGGGCAGACGTTGCTGGTCCGGCTGAAAGGCGAGGAACCGCTGCGCAACGTGCCGCGCACAGCCAAGGATCAGGGGCATGAGGTCCTGAATCTGGAGACTGGAGACGACGGGGTTACGTTGCTGTTGCTGCGACGCGGCGGGTAAGTGCGCGCTGCGGGGCTCTTATCGCGCAGGCTGTTGGAAAAGAGCTGACCGGTGTCTGAACCGACCGGTCTCCTCCTCCTGGGGTTTGCCCCGAGGATTTCAGCAAGCACAAGACACAGCAAGGCTGGTGCCGATGGGGATCCTCAGGACAAGCCCGAGCCTGACGGTGGGGCACGGCGGGTGCGGTGCGACAAAGGATGCCTCAAGAGCTTACGGTCAAGAGCGGCTCGGGATCAGCATGGTTCTTCGAGGCCGGTCAGATCGGCCCGCAGCACCAAGGCGTCCGCGCCGCCCGGGTAATAACGCGCCCGTCGCCCGACTCGGCGGAATCCGGCCCGCTCATACAGCGCCTGGGCGGCATGGTTCGACACGGCGACTTCCAGGAACATCATCAGGGCGCCCATGTCGCGGGCTCGGTCCATCGCCAGGTCCAGAAGCGTCCGCGCCAGCCCTTGGCGGCGCAATGCCGGGAGGACGGCGATTGTCAGGATTTCGGACTCGTCGGCGACGACCCGCCCCAGGACCATCGCGCCCCGTGCGTCGTAGAGGCCGAACACATTGGGAAGGCCGAGTTGCAGCCCGATGACATTGGCACTCCAGGCATCGGCGGCGGAAAACGAGAGGCCGTGGATAACCGCCAGGGCTTCGGCGTGCGCCGGCTGGGCCGAGGCGACGGGGGCGGCGCGCTCGGTTTCGGGTCCCGCCTGGTCGGGGTCGTTCATGGCAGCGGCGGCGGCCGTTGCCCGGAAGACGGCAGGCGCGCTTCCGGCGCGTCGACATAGAGCGGTTCAGCGGAACATGGCGGCAACTCTCCGACGAGGCGTCGGGCCGCGACCAGGGCGATATGACGGCCGAAGGGCCGGCGGGCGTCGGTCAGCATGACGTTGATATCGCGGGCCGCCAGGCGAGCCGCGACCGCGATGGCGGCATCTCCGGCGACCGCGACGGGTCGGTCGGGGGTTGGCAGGGCATCCAGCAAATGCGCTTCCATGCCGTTGCCTCGGTCGAGGAAGACCCGGCCGCGGCGGCTGTCGATCGCCGTCCACAGCACGCGCCGGCCCAGGTCGGGCAGCGAGCTGGCCAGAGCCTCGGCCACCGTCACGCCGATGACGGGCTTGCCGGCGCCGATTGCGATTCCCTGCGCCAAAGCCAGCGCGGCGCGAATGCCGGTGAAACTGCCGGGACCCACCGTCACCGCGACCAGGTCGAGGTCGAGCGCGGTCAGGTGAGACTCCTGCAGCACATCGGCCGCCATCACAGCCAGGATGGCCGCCTGGCCGCGGGTTTCATCGCCGGAGCGTGCCGCGATCAGTTGCCCATCCACCACCACGGTGACGGAACAGCGGCCGAGCGCGGCATCGACGGCGAGGATTTGCATGAGGGTGGGAGGTTGCGGTTAGGAGCGGCGCGCGCGGGCGCGGACGGCAGATGCCGCCCGACCATGTCGAACCCGTGTTTGGGCGATCGTCACAGCAGAACGCATGCCTCGTCGAAGTCGAGACGGGGCGAGCGATTGAACAATCCCTCCGGGTCGCCATGACCGATATTGACCAGGAAGTTGGAGCGCCAGCCCTTGTCGGACAGGAATTCCTGATCGACCTTGGCATTGTCGAAGCCGGACATGCCGCCGATGTCGAGGCCCAAAGAGCGCGCCGCCAGCATCAGATAGGCGCCCTGGAGGGTGCCGTTGCGGAATGCCGTGGTGGCGGCCAGCGAGTCGTTGCTGGTGAACCAGCTGACGGCGTCGGGGTTGTGGGGGAACAGCTTCGGGAGATTCTCGTAGAATTTCGGGTCATAGGCGACGATGGCGGTGACCGGGGCGGACATCGTCTTGGCCAGGTTGCCGGAGGAGAGCGCGGGGGCCAGGCGTTCCTTGGACTCCTTCGTGCGCAGGAACAGGAAGCGGGCGGGCGAGCAATTGGCGGAGGTCGGTCCGAATTTCAGAAGATCGTAGAGCGCATGCAGGGTCTCGTCGGAGACCGGCTCCTCGCGCCATTTGTTGTGCGAACGCGCTTCACGAAAAAGCAGGTCTAGTCCGCTGGCATCGATGGTCATGGGCAACTCCCGAACTTCTCTGCCGGCCTGGGTGGTCGGCGTGGATGGTGCGATGCAGCGTAGACCGGTGGCGGTTTGCGTCAACGGGTGGAAGGGCGGGGCTTCCGCCCCGGACCCCGACCAGGGCTCTGCCCTGGACCCGCCAAAGGCGACGGCCTTTGGAATGCGATTCTTTTGTCGTTTGAATTCCTGGGGCCTACCGTGGCGGTGATAGGTCCGGGTAGGCCCCAGG
>CALQHT020000240.1 GCA_943330455.2 Nitrosovibrio sp. Nv4
ATCGCATTCCAAAGGCCGCGCCTTTGGTGGGGGTCCAGGGGGCAAAGCCCCCTGGTCGGGGTCCGGGGCTGAAAGCCCCGCCCTTCCCCCCCAAACCGCCTTGATCCCGCGCCCCCAGACTGCGAAAACCACCCCATGAACGGGGGACCACCGTGAAGACCACCAAGACGATGACCGAAGGCCAGCGCACCTACGAAGCCAAGCGTGCCGCCAAGGCGGGCATGAGCCTGGAAAAATGGCTCGCCGCCAAGGAACGCGACCGGATCGCAGAGGAAAAAGCCAAACTGAAAGCGGCCGAACCGCCCAAGCCCGTGAAGCCGCCCGGCTTTTTCGCCCGCCTGCTTGAACGCGCCCAGCGTCCGCTCGGAGGGTCTTGACCCCGCCCGCGGAAAGCCACAGGCGACCAGGGCAGGATGCGCAGCGATCCCTCGCCTCAAACGCCGCACCATCCTTGATGGAGGTCGGCCAGCGGTCGCCTTCGTCGGCGAGTGCATACCTCGATGCCTGACGGCCAAGGCAGGCCGCTGGCTGCCCATGCCGACTGGAGTATCGACCCACGCAAACGCTGGGTCGCCATCGCTGCCCCCACCGCCTCGGGCTGGCATCTGGAACCGCCCGGCCTGGTCGGCGACGTCACGATCTTCCTGTCCCGCCTCCGCCAGCAATCGCCCAACCATATGGTCGCACTCGGCCTGGACGTGCCGATTGGCATTCCGCGCGCCTATGCCGCGCCTCGGCCGGAGCGCGATTTTCAGGATTTCCTGCGGCAAACCAAGGACTGGCCCGACTTCTACCAGGTCTGCGCGACCTTGGATGACATCGCCGCCGAACGGCCTTTCTACCCGGCCCGCGGCATTGCCGGGATGACCCGCGCTTCCCACGCGCATGCGCTGGGGCTGGACGGAGGCGGCGCCGCGCTCTCCCGCGCCTGCGACCGGGCCACCGCGGAACGACCGGCCGGCGCGCCGGTGTTCTGGACCCTGGGCGCCAACCAGTCCGGCAAGGCCGCTATCGCCGCCTGGCGCGACATGCTGATCCCAGCCTTGGACTCCGGCGAAACCATCCGCCTGTGGCCGTTCGCCGGCCCGTTCCGATCGCTGCTGACCCCAGGCACGATCGCGATTGCGGAAACTTACCCGGCCGAGGCGCTGCGTCATCTGGGGATCAAACTGAAAGGCAGCAAACGTCGCCAATCCGACCGAGCCGCCGTCGCCGATACCTTGTTCCAGGCCATGGTAAGACTCTCGGTCACACCCGCCGAGACCATGCGCGCCACCATCCTGGACGGTTTCGGCCCCACCCCCAACGGCGAGGACCAGTTCGACTGCACGCTCGGCGTCCTCTGCGTTATCAACGTCCTGGCGGGCAACCGCCCCGATACCGCGCCCGAAGATCCGTGGCTGCATCGTTGGGAGGGCTGGGTCTTGGGTCAAACGTCGCTACCGCTCAATCCGGCGACCATCCCGGCGGCGCCAGCTCAAATCCCGAAAACTGGAACGCCGGCGTGACCACGCAAGTACACAGAGTCCACGCTCCGAGGCTGCGCGCCGCCTGCCAGTGATCCTTCGGAACGAGCCCCTGTAACAGAGTTCCGTCCCCAATCCTCGGCCCCAGGGTCAGATCGCCGATCGGCGACACCGACAGGCAAAGCGGCGCCCCCGCCTGCCAGACCCACAATTCCGCGGCATCGACCCGGTGCCAGTGGCTGCGTTCCCCGGCGGCGAGCAGGAACAGGATCGCGGTCCCTGCCCCTCTCCCACCATCCGGGGCGACATCCCGCCAAGTTTCGCGGAAATGTCCCCCTTCCGGATGCGGCGCCAGACCCAAGGCTCGGATCACCGATGCCGCATCGGTGTCCGGATCGAGCAGGTCGATCACTCTTTCGGAGCGGTCTGCGCGATGCACTGGTTTTCCGCGAAGGATTCATACCAGGCCGCGAGCTGCGGATGGTTCGGCCGCCACGGATCGGACCCGAAGCGGAAATCCAGATAACCCAGCGCACAAGCAACGGTAATTGAGCCGATATCGATATGCTTGTGCGGCGGATCGGATTCCAGCACGTCCACGGACCGCGCCATCGCGGCCTTAAAGCGAGCAATCTGGGCGTCGCGCGCGGCTTCCTGCGGCTTGGCCTGCTCCCCGCGGCACGGCACGGCCGCGTCCAGGATGCCGTCACCAATCGACTGCAACTTCAACGCCCGCCAGCGCGCCGAACCACGCGCCGGGAACAGCGGCAACGCCTCCCCCACCGTGTCCAGGTATTCGCAAATCAACTGGCTGCCGAACAGCGACATTCCGTCGTCGGTCACCAATGCAGGAACCTTGGACAGCGGATTCTGCGCCAGCAGATCGGCCGGCGAGGCGTGTGGATTGCTGGGCGTTTTCTCGATCCGCCCGTCGATGCCGCGCATGATGGCGCACGCCATGACCTTGCGAACGTAGGGGCTGGTGCCGGAGTAGAACAGCTTCACGATCGGATTCCTCTTTGCTCAGAACTTGTCTTTCTTGGCGCGGGCGTCGGCGAAGCTCGCCACGTCCGGCGCGGTCAGGAACGGGTTGGCCACTCTCTCATTGGACATCAACGACGGGACGGATGGCTTGCCGGCCGCCCGCAGCTTACCGACCTCCGCCACCATGGCTTGCAACGCCGCATTGTCGGGGTCGATCGAGAGGGCAAATTTCGCGTTGCTCTCCGTATATTCATGGCCGCAGCAAACCAAGGTGTTCCCCGGCAGCGCCGCGAGCTTGCGCAGACTTTCGAACATCTGCCCCGCATTGCCCTCGATCAACCGGCCGCAGCCCAGGCTGAACAACGTGTCGCCGGACAGCAGGATGGGACCGTCGGGGAAGTAAAAATTGATCTGACCGATCGTATGGCCGGGCGTGTCGATCACAATGCCGGAAGCGTTGCCCAGCTTCACGGTGTCGCCTTCCTTCACGGCCTGGTCGAGCTTCGGCAAGCGGTGCGCATCGGCGGCGGCGCCAACGACGGGACACTTATACTTGGCCCGCACCTCCTCCACGCCGCCGATATGGTCGTTGTGGTGATGCGTCAGCAGGATCATGTCCAGCCGTCCGCCCGCCTTTTCAATGGCGGCAATGATCGGTGCGGCATCGGCCGGATCGACGATCGCGGTGGCGCCTGTCTGACTGTCTTTCAGCAGCCAGGCGTAGTTGTCCTTCAGGATGGGGACCGATTGAGCGGTGACTGTCATGGCGGCATCCTAGGTTGGGTCATGGGCTTGGCCAAGTGACATAGCAGAGGCGCGCCGGTTGATCGACCGGGGGGGGCCTCGCCGCTTGCCACCCATCGCGCTTCTCGTTCGGCGTTCCCCATATCCCGCCTGCTGATCTGGCGACGTGCCCCAACAATCCATTGGGCATCGCGGCGCCCAACGACCGGGCGAGATCCCCTGCCCTCGCCCCCGGCCCCCGACCGGATTCGTCCGTCCGCCAAACCCCGCCCCGGGGTCGAGCCGTCCCATGTCGCGATCCGCCCCCCGACCCGCCACAGCGGGTTTCGCACCCGGATTTTCGATCTCGGCCATGCGAAAGTGACCCGAGCATCGGCGCAATACGCCCTGGACCGGGCATCGGGGGCCGAAATCCAGGGCAGGAACGACAGGCAACGACATGTTGAGCGACCGATAATTCACTCTTTGTTCTATGCAGATGAGCCCGGTCCGGGCAAGCGAAAACGGCATTTTCCGCGAGGATCGCGGCCTAAAGCGGTGAAAATCCCGCATAAATCGGCGGCCTGCCGTGATTTTGGGCAACCGTTAACAGGGCGCGTCGCTTTTTTGAAATGGCCCGGATGCGCGTCTTGGTGTCGGCCGCTCGGCTGCGACATCGGGTTCGGATCGCCTCCCAACCATCTGATAGGGCAAGGAATTGTCGGTTTCTTCAGATTTCACTTTAAGTGTGGATGTTCGGTAATCCGTTGCGATCCGGCGCGGAAACGAGGGGTTTTCGTTCCGGATGGGCGCGCAAAACGGGGGGTATCGTTGCTTTTCCCGGCCGTTAACCTTTGGACCCCGACTGCCCAGGTTTTCGGCACCCTGCCTGTTGCGATAGCAACGACCCCGGATCGGAGACCGAACCGCGCGAATCCGGCTTTGCGCGACCCGATATGCGCTCATGGGCAACCAGGCTGCCCAATCGGATTTGGGGCGGAGGCCCGGGCACGGACGATGCGGCGTGACCAAGGCCGGTCCTGGTTCGGTGGCATGGCGGCGGCGAGGAGCGGACGCCCCCGCGGGGCATGCCTCCGATCGAGCGTCCTCTGACCAGTGATTTGCCGCCGCCCCCAAGGACCGGTCCCAAACGGCACGCATGGCGGAACGGAGCGAACACCATCGACCGGCATCGAGTCCGGCGGCCGAGGACTCGATCGTGCCTCCGGCAGGCGCGGCGGTTCAATCGCCGTAAACGTGCTCCGGCCCCGGGAACCGGCCGGCGCGCACATCGGCGGCGTATTCACTGACCGCCGGGCCGATCTGGCTGGCCAGTTCGGCATAGCGCCTGACGAATTTCGGCCGGAATTCGGTGAACAGGCCGAGCACGTCGTCAACCACGAGGATCTGGCCGTCGCAGGCGGCGGAGGCGCCGATGCCGATGGTCGGGATGTCGATCGCCGCGGTGATCTCTCGCGACAGGGGTTCGGCGGTTTTCTCGATCACCACGCTGAACGCGCCGGCCCCCGCCACCGCCACCGCATCGGCCATAATCGACACGGACTCCGACTCCGCTCGGCCGCGCACGCCGTAGCCGCCGAGCGCGTTGATCGACTGCGGGGTCAGGCCGATATGCGCCATGACGGGAACGCCTCGATGGGCGAGGAAGCGGATCGTTTCCGCCATTTCCGCCCCGCCTTCCAGCTTGACAGCCGAACATCCGGTTTCCGACAGGACTCGGGCGGCGGAGTGGAAGGCCTGGGCGGGGGATTGTTCATACGAACCGAACGGCAGGTCCACCACGACGCAGGCATGCGAGGCGGATCGTGCCACCGCTTTGCCATGCGCGATCATCATGTCCAGGGTGACGCCGACGGTGCTGGGCATGCCGTAGATCGTCATGGCCAGGGAGTCGCCTACGAGGATCAGGTCGACGAGCGGGTCGACCAGTTTGGTCATGGAGGCGGTGTAGCTGGTGATGCAGACGATGGGTTGGCCGCCTTTGCGGGATTTGATGGCGGGGGGGGTGGTTTGGCGAGGGGGCGGGGTGGGCATGGGAGGTCCTTGGTGGGGGTCTGGGGACGGGGCTTGCGAGAAGATTAGCCTATCTTATTCACCGGGTTGCCGAAAAAATCGCACTATACCCATATTTCTCAGTGGGTTAAGACAATGGGACTCGTGGCCAAAGTGCCACGGACGAAAATGTTAAATCCACTGATCGTTCTGGCTCTCCGGTAGAACCCCACACAGCTATGAATAAGAAGGGTCAGCACGATTGCAAGTAGGTTTTGAGTGGTTGGGCGAGCATTTGTTCAGGCGCTGGAATTCCCCGGTCGTCGGAACCGGATGGCCCTCAGATCAATCGCCTGTCGTGGGTGGGGACGTGGGGAACCGGTCGCTTTGAAGCCCCCGTCATGCCCATCGCGGCCCGACGTCGAGATCGGGGATTGCGCCGAAAGCGAACGACACGTAGAATTATTCCCTATAAAGCGTGCTACCGCTTGCCCTCCGCTTGACCCCGACATAGTCTTCATAATGCATTCCGTTTGGGGGAATATGCCATGCTCAACCGAGTATCAAAACTATGCATCCCGCCCGCCTTAACCATCACCTTGATACTCGGCGCCGCATTCGCGCTCCCAGGCAATACTATCGCACAGGTCGTTTCTCCTACACCACACGCTTCAGCCGCGGTAACATTTGATATCAATTATTTTGTAACGATGCTAAAGTGGGTTTTTGGGCTTGCTGCCGTCCTGCTCATCACCTTTGCTGGCATGTGCGTCACTTTCTTCGGTTTTAGTATAAAAGATGCTCGGAATACTCTAGAAAATAAGGCTACCCAGCTAGGAAACGTTATTGACGAAGCGCGCAGGATTCGAGACGATGCTAGAAATGAACAGGACAGGATGCGAGAAAAACTGACCGCTATTCAAAAAGAGTGCAACGATATATTTGACAAACTAAAATCTGAATACCGCGATCAACAAAATCTAATGAAAAATAACCAATATGAATTGGACAATATGCTCCGAAATGCCAGAGATTTGATTGATAAACTTAGTAGTGAAACGAGAGAAGCCAATAACGCGGGATCTTTGCTTGAAGAACTCCAAGAGCCGGCCATCAATCTTAGCCAATCAACCGCTTCACATGAGAGCGTCACCTTGACTTCAGACGACGCAAAAAGAAATCGCATTCGAGAAATTATCAGAACGAGTAAGTTTGAATGGACTACCATCGGCCGCGTGATGAAGGGAACAGGCTTGACCCACGGCGAGATCATTGAACTAATACAGAGTATGCAGGATATAAAGATCGGGAGGGGCAAGAAGACGCAAAACGTAATATTCAGATTCGAGTAGCCGTTGGTTGGGAACAGCACTAACCGCAGAGGCAATCAGATTATTAGGCAAAGCTGCCCACACTACCAATCGTTTAACAACCCTGTGCCGAGATTGCAGATCGCGCTCTACCTGTTAGTGTCTTTCAGGAGACATAGTGCACTTTTCAGCGGGCTGCCATGAGCGTCTGGCACGATGCAGCCCCTCATTGATGCCCCGGCATCGCTTTCGGGGTCTCGCCTGCCAACCGCCTCATGGTGACCCATTGAAAAACCACATTATGCTTCCGGGCAGACATTTAGGCCCAGTCGATCACATCCCCGCTGTCTGCTTCAATACCTGCCACTCCCGCCTAAACCAGACTGCCCCGCGCGCCCCCTCCTCTCGAAGCCGAGGCATCACCTCCTGACACAACAACCGCTGCGCCTCCATCTCGTTCGCATGCGCAACCGTCCCCAATAATTGATCTCCATCAGTACCCCGGTTAGCCCCATATCGGCCTGCCACGCCCCGCAACCGCCCCGTCACGCTATCCGGCGTCCCGATCATCACAGCCCCCGCTCAGCCTCATCAGACGTGATGTGCCCAGACGTTCAGACGGGACCCACCGCCGATCGCCCGGCGCCACTCCGGTCCACCGAACCACGTCCGCCAGCAACGCCCACTACACGCGGAAATAATGCGGCCGGCTGGCTTCGCAGTCCGCCTTGGCTTGCGGCCGCGTCCCACCTACCGATCCGCCCCCAACGGATCGACAAACCCCGCAATCTCAGCACCAAACCGAGCGTCGAACGCCGGCTCATACACCCCCATATGCCCGTCCGGGCTCTCCGGCAGATGGATCGTCAGCAGCCGCAGCCCGGCGCGCCAAACCTCGGCAACCGCGACGATCTTGCGCTCCAACGGATCAGGGTCCCAGGGATCGTCGCGCAACTGCACCAGAACCACGGGCAGGTCTCGCCCCGGGCCGTTCCCATCGGCCGCGGTCCAGACTGACCGCCAGGCCGCCAGAGCCTCCGCGCGTCGGTGCGGTTGCGTGCCATGCGCGGCGGGGGACAGGGCGACGATCCCGTCCGCCACTCCGGCACGCGCCATCGCGGTCAGGCCGATCCAGGCGCCTCGGGAATGGCCGGCTACCAGGACGCGGCGGTAGCCGCTGGCGCGCAGGATTTGCAAGGCGTTGGCGAGCACCTGACCGCCGGATGCCAGTTGGTCCTGCCCTCGCATCCGGTCGAAGCGCCAGATATCCAGGGCGCGCGCCGCCATGCGGGCGACCCATTCCGGTTCCGGCGGCGGAGGGTGGACCGTCTGGTCGTAGGCGCCGGGCAGCCAGACCAGCACGCCTCGCGCGGCGGCCGGTCCGGCCGGCGTGAAATTCGGGGACGGGCGCAAGGGTTCGGCGTCCGGCAATCCCGACGCGGCGGCCGGGGATGCCAACAGCAGAAGAAGGGCGATTACCCGAAGCAAGCGGCGATGATCTGCGCGAAGGCCCGGGCTCGGTGGCTGATCGCGTGCTTGGCGTCCGGGTCCATCTCGCCGAAGGTCTGCGAGCCGCCGGCGGGCAGGAACATCGGGTCGTAGCCGAACCCATGCGCGCCCCGGGGCGGCCAGACCACGGTGCCGTCGATGCGGCCCAGGAACGTCTCCGTGTGGCCGTCCGGCCAGGCCAGGCACAAGGCGGCGATGAACCAGGCACGGGTGTCGGTCTCGCCGTCGGCGAGCGGGACTGTCGCGCCCCCGGAGCGCGGGTCGGTCTCGCCGCCGGCGAGCGGGTCGGTCTCGTCGCCGGCGCGGGGGGCTGTCGCGTCGCCCATTTTCGCGTGCACATCCGCCATGGCACGAGAAAAGTCCTTCTCCGGTCCCGCCCAGCGCGCGGACATCACGCCCGGCGCGCCGTCCAGCGCCGCCACGCAGAACCCGGAATCGTCCGACAGCGCCGGCAGCCCGCTGGCGGTGGCCGAGGCCAGCGCCTTGATGCGCGCGTTGCCGAAGAAATCCGGCGCGTCCTCAGGCGGTTCCGGCAGGCCGAGCGCGCCGGCCGAGACGACGTCGATGGCGAAGGGGCGCAACAGCGCCTCGATCTCCCGCAGCTTGCCTGGGTTATGGGTGGCCAGGACCAAGCGCGCACCGCGGGGTAGTTTGCGCGCCATCAGCCCTCCAGCGCGGCACGCTGGGCCGCGAACAATTCGGTGGTCCCCTTGCGGGCGAGCGCCAGGAGTTCGCCGAACTGCGCCTCGGAGAAGCTGGTCTTTTCGGCGGTGGCCTGAATTTCGACCAATCCACCGGCGCCGGTCAGGACGAAATTGGCGTCGGCCTCGGCGCCGGAGTCTTCGTCGTAGTCCAGGTCCAGCACCGACACGCCGGAGGAAATCCCGCACGAGACCGCCGCGACCTGGCCGATCAGCGGCACGGTCTTGATGACGTTCATCTTCACCAGGTGGCGGAAGGCGAGCGAGAGCGCCACCCAGGCGCCGGTGATGGAAGCGCAGCGGGTGCCGCCGTCGGCGTTCAGCACGTCGCAGTCGACGGTGATCGACATCTCGCCCATCGCGGCGCGATCCACCACGGCGCGTAAGGATCGGCCGATCAGGCGCTGGATTTCCTGCGTGCGGCCGGATTGCTTGCCTCGGGCGGCTTCGCGGTCGCCGCGGGTGTGGGTCGCGCGCGGCAGCATGCCGTATTCGGCGGTGACCCAACCCAGGCCCGAGCCACGCAGAAACGGCGGAATGCGGGCCTCGACGCTGGCTGCGCACAGAACCTCGGTGCCGCCCATGCGGATCAGGCAGGACCCTTCGGCGTGACGGGCGAAACCGGTGGAGAGGGAAACGTCACGCAAGGCGTTGGGCGCTCGGCCGGATGGGCGCATGGGGCGGGTTCCTTGAAATTTCGGTGTCGGGCGGGACCTATACAGGGTGGCGCGGTTGTCGGCCACCACCGGGAGGGGAAGGACGGGGCTCCGCCCCGGACCCCGCCAGGGGCTTTGCCCCTGGACCCCACCAAGGGCGACGGCCCTTGGAACCGGATAATTGTCGTTTGAATTCCTGGGGCCTACCCGGACCTATCACCGTCCCGGTA
>CALQHT020000241.1 GCA_943330455.2 Nitrosovibrio sp. Nv4
ACAACAGGTTCGGTACCCAAGTCTGGAAGACCTACAACGACATTGTCCGCGCCTGCGCCAGGGCTTGGAATTGGTTCGTCTCGGACCCGGCGAGGATCACCTCGATTGGTACCCGGGAATGGGTGATTCTTTAAGCGGGTTGGTATGACACATCAAAGGGGACATTCTAACTTTGTGGTGACACAGGGTCCAAGCAGCGGGGCTGCGTAGGCGGAGGGGGGGGCCACCGCGGTTTCGGGCTAGGCGTTGCCTTGGAGCTTTTGCTCACCCTCGCAGCGGCTGATAATTAATTGGCGGACCCGACACGATTCGAACGTGCGACCTTCGCCTTCGGAGGGCGACGCTCTATCCAACTGAGCTACGGGTCCAATGCGCGATCCTACTGTGAAGGGAGACCAGATGGAAGATGGAAACTCGCGTTGGTACAACGAAGTCGGAATCTCCCTTTCGTGGCGCCTTTACGATGAGGGGGTGCATGTCCGAATGGTCTTTGCAGCAACTCTCATTATGGCCGCATGAGGCATCCTCATCGTCATGCCTGGGCTTGTCCTGAGAGTCTCCGGCAAAATGGACCATTGAGGTGGCCGTGTTTCTGGCGGCTTCAGTCAGCTCGGAGACCAAATCCACCGATGGCACGAAGGCCACGAAGAAGGATATGGCGAACCAGCACTTGCGGTGTACGCCCCGGGGCTGCGGGCGGAAGTCACTCTCCCAACAGGTAACGCTATAAGAGCCTTTGCCTCTGCGCGGGTTGGTAATCGAATGCTCCCGTATTGTTCTCCGAGATGTCGAACGGAATCCGCGGCAGCATGAAGGCGTGGGGCGTCTTGGCATCGGCGCCTGCCGGTTCAAACGTCTTTTCCGCGCCTGGAAACAGGATAGCCCGTTTGGTCTTGTGTCCCACCAGCGCGGCTGCCATCATCCAACCGGATGGCGCAACAATGGCGGATCAAGGACAAGTTCAAGGGTCAGGTGGCCCCCGAAAGATGGGCAGGCTCCAGGCAAGCAGTTTGGCTAAGAAAGCCTCCAAACGGTTGCAACCACCCTCTTCCGTCGAGGGATCCCATCAGGGCCGTGTACCGCAACCCTGCCCTATCTTCTGAATCGCGTTTTGCCGAGCGATGCGGCTGGTGCGGGTTTCTGATAGATCGGCTCCAGCCCCCTCAGGCATATCGGCCGCACGCCCGCTTGTGGATCACCGCAAGAACGCGTGCGCGCAGGGCGATGACCACGCTGCGGGTACCGTGGAACCACGTCTTCAGATATTGCTCGTCCAGCCTCGGCATCACCGCCCGGTCGTCGTCGCTGAGCAGACGCGGCTGATGTTACAGCGCCGAGCGCGCCACTTGCAGAAGCCGACATTGCACAGCCATTGGTATCTCCGGGTCGTCGTGGACCGCTAGCACCAGCTGAATCGCGCGGCTTATGGTCCAGACCTTTTTCGGTCTCAATCCCGCTCCATGCTCAATTCGTCAGTCATCGCTGATAGGTTGGCGAGTTGGGCGTCTTCGGTCGATCGCATGGGCTTGCCTGTGCCAGGCGCGAACAACGCCGACAGACCTTCGTGCACCATCTTCGTCGAAGCGTGGATCCGGTTGCCGTATATGCCAAACCGGCTCGGCAGTTCGGCAACCGTGCCCGCCTCGCGCGTCGCCGCGAGGGCGACATTGGCTCTGAACTCCCCACGTGTGCTGTTTTCGTCCTATGGGCATCAACTACCCACGGCCCACGGTCGGTTCAGGGACGGGAGACTCCGGTGGCCACCTGTCCAACTGTCGGGGATCAGCTCACTTTCATCGTGCGCCTCTCTCGGCCAGACCCCGGTCAGAATTTCAGCCGGTCCACGCCGTAGAACTTGCCAACCTGATCTACCCGCTCCGCGCTCGGCACGGAGTTGAACCAGCCGTGCCGGCTATGCCTGATCCCGGTCGCGCGGTGCAAATCGACCATCAGTTCGGCCATTTTCATCGTGCTGGCCAGACCGTCGATGATCGGCACGTCGTCCACCCGGTTGATGCCGTTGCGCGCCATCAGCAGGTTCAGCGGCACTTCCCCCGGAATGATCACGTCGGCGCCGGTTTCCCGGATCACGCGGCGGGCGACCTCCTGGAACTTCTCGATCAGCGGGCCGGGGTTCTGATAGGCCGGCAGCACATCGGCGAATTTCAGGCCGGAGGCAACGACTCCGGCGCAACGATCCGTGAGGCCGTAATTGCGCACCTGTTCCTGGTACAGCGGAATCATCCGATCGATGAACAGAATGATCGCGAAGCGCTGGCCGAACATGGTTGCCAGGTGGCAGCAGGTTTCCCCCATACCAATGACGGGGATGTCCACGATGGAGCGCGCTTCCCGCAGCATCGGGTTCGGCAGCGTGCACATGGCGAAGGCGTCAAACCCCTGGGCCTCGGCCGCCCGCCCCGCGGCGATCCACTGGTTGCCGTGGATCCAGAACGTGTAGCCATAGCCGATGTCGTCGCCGGGGTAATCGGACGGATAGGTGCCGGGGGCCTGGCCGTGGAACACGACCTCGGTATCAGGGCGTAGCACCTTGCCCAGATGCGCCCGCATGGCGTCCTCATAGCCGGGCAGGTCGCCCAGCACGGTAAAGCTTTGGTGCCAGAGCCGCATGCCCATGGTCGTTCTACCTCTCTTGCCTGCTCGTTACGCGGCTTTTGTCACGGCCGCATCGTCCTCGATCGGCAACGGGTGCCAGTTGCGGGAGACCACCCAATCCGGCCGGGGATTTTCGCCCAGGACCGGCTTGTTGGCGACCGCGTTGCAGGAGATGTAGATGTGCCAGCGATCCTCGGCCGATAGGTTGTGGCCGGAGGCGTGCAGAACGTTGCAGTGAAACAGCACGCCGGTGCCCGCCTTGCCGATCACCGGCACGGGCGGGGGCGAGGCGCGCAATACTTCGATCATCTTCTGCTTCGGGATTGACCACAGTTTGTAGGAGGTCGATGTATCCTGCACTGATTCCAGCAGCCCCAGCTTGTGACTGCCAGGAAGGATGTAGAGCCCGCCGCTGAATTCGGATGTGTCGTTCAGCATCACGTTGAAGGTCGCCATGTTTGGCGTCGGGCAACCGTCCTTGCTCCAGGAGTTGTAGTCCTGGTGCCACATCCAGGGTGTGCCCTCGATCGCCGGCTTGGCGTTGATCTTGGTGTGGTAGACATAGGTTGCCTCGGTCCCCAGCACCTGCCGCACCGGGCGCAGCACGCGCGGGGTGCGGACCAGGGCGCGGAACGGGGCGGAGGCGGTGGGACCGTCGCCTTCATGCACACGGAACAGGCTTTTGACCCCGCCGGTATGCTCGCGCACCACTTCCTCAGCCCGGATTTCTGCCAGGCGAGCAACCTCCTGGCGCAGCACGGCAACTTCGGCGGTTGAGAACAGGTTTGGAAAGATCAGAAATCCGTCGCGGTCGAATTGCGCGCGCTGCGCGGCGGTCAGTTCCATGCGCTTCCTCCGGGTTGGGCGTTTCCGACGGTCACTGTTGGCGCAGGTCCAGGTTTCAGGCAAGCGCTCGGCCGGGAACTGTGTGGACCGAGGCAGTCCGGCTTCGGGGTCAGGCCGGTGGGGGCGGCAGGGCGGACAGGACAAGCTTCATAAGGTCCGATTGGCGGCTGGTTCCGGTTTTCTCGAAAACATCTTGGAGATGGGTGCGCACGGTGCTCGTCGCGATGCCGAGCGTGGCCGCGGCGTCATCCTGCCCCGCCGCCCGCGCGATGCCATATGTCAGGCGCGCCACAGGATGACTTGGCGCCGCCGAGCAGCTAGAGAGCGCGCACGCGACGACAGGAAAACAGCGATGACGGAAGGGCCCACACGGCCGACCCATACCGGCGGGGAGGCTGGACCTGGCTTTCCAGTGTTCCTGCGCCTGACCTTTCCCTTGTCCGGGGTGAACTTCCTGAACCAGGCCGCGCGAGCGCTGATTGCAACGATCGGGCCGCTTCTGGCACTGGAGTTCTCCCTGACCGCGACCGAGCTTGGCATGCTCGCCGCGACGTTTTTCGTGTCTTACGCCTTGGTGCAGTTGCCGGTCGGACTTGCGATGGACCTGTTCGGCGTGCGCCGGGTCCAGACCATCCTCGCGATCGTCGCGGCGGTTGGGTTCGGTCTTTGCGCTCTGTCGTCCGGGGTTCTCGGGTTGGCGGTCGGACGATTCATCACCGGCATCGGCATCAGCGTGGGGATGATCGCCATGCTGACCGCGCACTCCCAATGGCTGCCGCGACACCGGGTAGCGGCGATGACCGGCATCGGCATTTTCGTTGCGTCTTTCGGCGGAATGGCCGCGACCTTGCCGGTGCAGACCATGTTGCCCCTGATCGGCTGGCGCGGCGTGTTCTGGATCCTGGCGGCGCTGGCACTGCTGATCTCAGGCTGGATCTACCTCAGCGTCCCGGAGCCGCCGCGCGCGCTGAACCGTCGCCGTGGCCTGGGGCGAGAGATCGTGGAATACGGGCGCATCTTCGCGCATCCCGGGTTTCTGCGTTACGCGCCAGCAATTGCCCTGCTGTCCGGGCTGAGCTTCACCTATGGTGGGCTGTGGGCCGGACCGTGGTTGCGCGATGTCGGCGGCTACGACAACACGACCCGGGCCGGGCTGCTGATGGTCTATATGGGTGGGATGATGGCGGGCAGCCTGTCCACCGGCCAGCTTGCGTCGTTCCTGCACCGACGCGGTTTCGATGCAATGACAGTGCCCTATATCTGCATCGCGGGAATCTGGCTGACGCAGCTTCTGCTGATCCTGCGGCCCTCGACCCACCCCGCGATGATCGGACTGAGTTGGTTCCTGTTCTCATTCCTGAGTTCCGCCGGACCGGCCGGCTACTCCGCCGTCGCGCAGCGTTTCCCGGCGGAGGTGGCTGGAAGGGTCGGCACCGCCATCAACTTCACGATGCTGGTTTCGGTGTTCGTATTGCAGAATGTCATCGGCTGGGTGCTGGATCTGTGGCCGCGCACGGAAACCGATGGCTGGAGCCCCATTGCCTATGATTGGGCGATGGGTGTGACCGTGGTGTTGCAGGCCGTGAGCGTGATCTGGCTTGTGCTGCCCAGGCGATCCGCCAGCGCTGCCTAATGGCGGCCCTGGCAGGATGCGCTTTGATTGCGCCAGGGCCGGCTTCAGGTCAATCGTAAGCAGCTAGCGCGCTCCAGCCCGTGGTTCGATCACAGGTTTCACACGCTGGAACGGCTCCACTCAGCGTGATGATGGTCTAACCCGGCAGTTCCAGGACGTTCTTGGCCAGGATGTTGCGCTGGATCTCATTCGATCCGGCGTAGATCGTCGACGGTCGAGATTGCAGGAACAATCCGGTCGGGTTCAGTTCGCGGTTGCCGTCCATCGGACCGTAGCCACCACCATACTCGCCGGAGATGTCCATCATCGTCTCGGTGATGCGCTGGAACAGCTCGGTCTGGTTGACCTTCAGCATCGACACGTCGGGGCCGAGCGTCTCACCGCGGCGAACCTTGTCGACGAAGGTTTCGTAGAGATCCTTGTGGTCTTCGAGGTCGAGGCGCAGGCGGGTGTAGCGGTCCTGGAACTGCTCATCGTCCCACACGGCCATGCGTTCGGCCAGGCCTTTGAGGGCCTTCAGGGCATAGGCGGACTGGCGCGGGGAGCCGGAGCCGATCCGCTCAAAGCCCAACAGGGCCTTGGCCATGGTCCAGCCCTTGTCGATTTGCCCGACCAGGTTGTCCTTCGGCACACGGACATTGTCGAAGAAGGTCTCGCAGAACTCATCCGCCATATCGATGTTGGTGATCGGGCGAACGGTGATGCCGGGCGTGTCCATCGGGACCAGCAGGAAGCTGATGCCTTCCTGCTTTTTGGCGTTTTTGTTGGTGCGGACCAGCAGGAAAATCCAGTTGGCGTCCATAGCCAGCGAGGTCCAGATCTTCTGGCCGTTCACCACCCAGTGATCGCCATCCAGCACCGCTTCGGTGCGCAGGGACGCAAGGTCGGACCCGGCATTCGGTTCGCTGTAACCCTGGCACCAGATATGCTCGCCGGAGCGGATTTTCGGCAGGAACTGCTGCTGCTGGTCGGGGCGGCCGAACTTGATGAGCAGGGGACCGATCATGGTCATGCCCATGTCGTTCAGCCGCGAGCAGCCGTGGCGCTCCTTCTCTTCAAGGAAGATCAGTTGCTTGGAGGCGGAAACTCCCATGCCGCCGAATTCCACCGGCCAGTTCGGGCAGAGCCAGCCCTTATTGGCCAGGGCCATATACCAGGGCTTGTTTTCGCTGAAATGCAGCCGCCTCGGCGGGTTGCGCAATTCCGGTGGGTAGTTCTCCTGAATCCATTTCCGCACGTGCATGCGGAACTGATCGTCGGACAAGGCGTCGAGGTTTTCCGGTTCGGCGGTGACGGGCATGGGCGTTCTCCTGCCTCGGGTCGGTTTCCGGAGGGCGGCTTAATTGGGACTCTTGCGCGAAACCAGCACGAATGGCAATCGCTTGACAGCGGTTCTCAAGGCGGACGAAGCGCAATTGACGCTTGGCAATCGGCTCGCTGCGTCCAATTCGCCAAAGTCCAAAGACATTCGTCATCGTCGCTCAGATAGGGGATTCGCAAGCGGCTCGGTCTCCAAATTCAAGGTCCATGTGCAACGCCTCGAATGCCTCCTCGGCCACCTGCGGCAATGCTGCGAAAGCTTTCCCGACAAGCGCCGGGGGATCAATGCGACCTATCGATGGAGATAGTGGCGGCACTCAAGGTCATTCGCGCGGAACAGGTGCCGCAGGAACTGTGGCGGATCGCAGCCGACCTGAAGGACCCAGAAGAGGTGCGCAGGGTGTACGCGACTTCGTCGATCTTCGACGGATGGTCGCGTGGGAAAGCCGCCGCGTTCGCGGACCTTGATGCCGCCCATATGATCTGCGTCCGCATTGCGGTCAGCTTGGTCAATCAGGTCGAATTTCCCTCGTCCCGATAACGAACATCCCATGAGCAACGCTCTTGGGCTACTATCGGTGTGGACAGGGATCACGCGCGGATCATGAGGCGGCGAGGTGCGATTGCCGCGCGTCGGACCAATCCGTGCTACCTGACCGTCCATGGAAACCCAACCACCGATCCCGCTTGCCGTCCTCGTTGGCATTCAGACGCCTGATGTCGACGACGTCGCGCACGCAGCCAGCCTTGAGGAATTGGGACGCCTGGTGAAAACGCTGGGCTATGAGGTGATCAGCAAAGTGTCGCAAAAGCGGGAGGGCACCGGTGCAGGGTTGCTGTTGGGCAGCGGCAAGCTTGCAGAACTGGCGGCACTGACCGGTGGTACCGGTGTGGTCGGCTCGACGGCGCCACCCCCGAAGTCCAAGGCGCGGCAGCGGTTTGAAGGCGGCGGCGCAACGATCAATCCAGCCGAACCCGCTGAGGGCGTTTCCCGCAAGCCCGAGTTCGTCATTGTCGATCATGAGCTCTCGCCCAGCCAGATCCGCAACCTGGAGCGCGCCACCGGCGCCCAGGTGCTGGACCGCACTGGCGTCATCGTCGAGATTTTCCACCGCCACGCCAACACCCGCGAGGCAAAGCTGCAAGTGGAGATGGCGCGGCTGAAATACGTCGCCCCCCGCATGCGGGAATCCTCGGCGGGTGGCGGCCGGCAGCAAGGCCCGGGCGCTGGTGAAAGCACCCTGGACCTCGATCGCCGCAAGATCCGGGACCGCCTCTCGGAGCTGAAGGACCAACTGGAAGCGGTGCAGCGCGATAGTGACCAGCGCCGCTCCGCGCGCCGCGACCAGCTACGGGTGGCGCTGGTCGGCTACACCAATGCGGGCAAGTCTTCGTTGATGCGGGCTCTCACCGGCAGCCAGGTGCTAGTGGAGGACAAGTTGTTCGCCACGCTCGACACCACCGTTCGCGCGCTGCAGCCGGAGACCCGTCCCCGCGTGCTTGTCTCGGACACGGTCGGCTTCATCAAGCAATTGCCGCACGACCTGGTTGCTTCCTTCCGTTCCACCTTGGCCGAAGCGCTGGAGGCCTCGCTGCTGCTGTTCGTGGTCGACGCATCGGATCCGACCTACGAGGCGCAGCTGGAGGTGAGCCGTAGCGTGCTACGTGAGATCGGGGCTGATGTGGTCCCCTCCCGGCTGGTGCTGAACAAACTTGACCGGGTGGATGCGGCCGGACGCGCGGCCCTGATGGACAAGCATCCAGATGCGATCCTCCTCTCCGCTCACGCGCCCGAGGATGTGAGCGCGTTGCGGGATACCATCATCGCATTCTTCGAGGCGGCGATGGTGGAAGATGTCCTGGTGCTGCCCTATGCGAAGCAAGGGCTGATCGGCGAGGTGTATGAAAGCACGCGGGTCCTGTTCGAAGAATATGACGAGGCGGGTCGGGTGCTGAAGGTGCGCGGCCTGCCCGGCGCCATCACGCGCCTGCGGCGGAGCCTTGCCGCCCACTGAGGACTCAATCTCTCGCGCCCTCGACGGCTGCTTTGCGCCCAAGTGGATAAATTCCGCCGCTTTTCCGTACGGCGCGGCCAGCAGTGCAAACCGGGGTCGTAGCTTCCGCTGGCCGTTGCAATGTGGCCTGATTCACAAGAATAGCCTGCCCCCCCCCCTCTGGAAGACCTCATGCCCAAACCGACGCTTCGAGACGACCGCATCACCGAGGCCGCCGATCTCGCGCGGGACATCGCGGCCGACATCGATGTGATCCTTCTCACCCATTACCCCGACGTCGAGACTCTCGACACGCTGCGTCCGGGTGAAACCGATCTCCTGGCGGTGCAGGCCGTGAACCGTGCAGTCGCCCTGGAGATGCTGGATGCGGGCGTGGAGGTGTTTGTTCAGCGCGCCGACCGGGCCGCCTTTCGCCGCTGGATGTCCAACCGCGATGATACGCCCGACGAACGCCTTCGCTGGATCGATCGCGGCCGCCTGCTGCGCGGTGCAGCGGCGTTAGCGGTTCTCGGCGTGAAGGAGTCGGCCGCATCCCCGCGTCAGACGTTCGGCAAAGCACCGGGACCGATCGCGGATCAACTGCTGGAGGCGTACAATGACCAGGACAGCGGGGACTTCGACGACGTGGTCCAGGCGCTCATGACCGCCGGCCGGATCGATGTTCTGGACCTCGCGGTCCGCAAATGCAGCGAACGCGACGGCGATGAGGCTGGCGACGACCTGGACTGGGAATTGCTGGTCGCGGCCGAAGGGGCGGCAATCGGTCCGTCGAGATGGACGGAGTTGGTTGCCCTGCCCGTGGCGTTGCCCGCCGGCGACGTGCCGGACGGCGATGAGATTGTCCAGGGATTGATCCAATCGGGCGCGCTGGCGGACAGCGATGAACTGCGCCTGCTGCCTGGCTGGCGGTCGCCCGACGCCCTCGCGGAGCTGTCGTTCGGGGCCGTGCGCCGCGTGCTGCTCGACATGGCCGACGGAAAGGCTCCGCGTGATCTGCCCCCAGGCGACACGGATGAACTCGCGCGTCGTGGTTTCGGGGTTCTGGTCGGCCTGCGCATCGATTGGGCCATCCCGGTCTGGGAGGAGATCGCAGCCGC
>CALQHT020000242.1 GCA_943330455.2 Nitrosovibrio sp. Nv4
ACACGCGCAGCTACCAGAAAGGCATCAAGGTCACAGATGCCGAGATGGCCGCTCTCAATATCACGGGGGACACATTCCATCCGGAGTGGAACTATACCATCTCGCCAAGGCCACCAACTTGAAGCGGTAGTTTTTGCGTGTTGCCTAAGGAATCGGCTCAAGCCCCTGCGGCGCCGCGACATGTCTGTCCTGACTGAAGGTAATGGTCTTGTTTCGACGTAGGATGGTGCAGGCAAAGCGAAGCAACGTGGCGAAAGCACCTGGGTTGTGACGAATACGCGATCGATCTTTCTGAAAGGCGACATGGCGGATGTAGTGCTGGGTGTGTTCGACGTGCCAATGGCATCGGTCGGCGGTGCCGGCGCTCTTCGCCGACAGGGCGCCATGGGCCCGATAATCCCAGCCGACCAAACCAATGACTGGTGCATCGCCCCCTTCGTCATTGCCGCGCTTCAACCGCAGTGGGTGGGTTGCTGGATCAAGCCGGGCAATGACGGGAAGGGGACACCCTATGGGGCAACGGTTAGGCGGTTGGTACAAAATGCCACTTCGGCGGTCTCGTTCCACAATCCGGTCTTGGCGCTGCGATGCGGTGCGGGACGCTGCTCGCGACGCAGACGATGCGCTTGATCAATGGATTCCACGCGGTGTCGGCAACCGCGTCGGTGGCATGGAAAACATCGACCAGCCTGATTTCCTGGCGATTGGGTAAAGTACAAACAGAGATGTCGTTGCTGGTGGATCGCTGGGATGCACAGAGCATTCAACAGCCCTGATGGATAACGGGATCGCCGCCGGAGTTGAACCGACGGCGAAGAACCCGTGAGCGGTGTTTGCTGACCACCGCTCTCGGCGCGTCGTTGTGCAATGGACTTCGAAGCTACTCCGCTGCTTTTGCCAGTTCGTCCTCGAACCGAAAGCCTTTGTAGCCTTCCCCCACCACCTCTTCGCAGATCTTGCGGTACCTGCCCACGCCGGCAATATACGGCATGAACAGGCGCGGCTTTCCTGGAATATTGGCACCCATGTACCAAGAGTTCGCCTGCGGGAACAGGGTTTTGTACGCTACTTCCTGCACATGATCGACCCACTCGTCTTCGGCCGCGCGTTCCGGCTCGATGACCGCCAGGCCTTGATCACGCATATGGATGATGGTGTCGGCGACCAGGTCCACGTGCTGCTCGATCGAGGTGATCATATTGCTCTTCACCGACGGGCTACCGGGACCGGTGATCATGAACAGGTTCGGGAAACTCTCGGTCATCAGGCCGAGATAGGTGCGCGGGCCCGCTGCCCACTTGCTCTTCAGTTCCAGGCCGGCGCGGCCGCGGATATCCACATTGAACAGGGTGCCGGTCATGGCGTCGAAGCCGGTCGCGAAGACGATGGCATCGAATTCGAAACCGCGTCCGTTCACAATCAGTCCATGCAGTGTCAGGCGCTCGATCGGTGTCTGGCTGATGTCCACCAACTCGACGTTGTCGCGGTTATAGGTCTCGAAATAGCCGCTATCGACGCAGAGCCGCTTGGTGCCGATGGGATGGGTCTTCGCGCAGAGCACCTCCGCCGTCACCGGATTTTTCACCGTCTGGCGGATCTTGTTGCGGACGAACTCAGCCATCGTGTCGTTGGCCTCGCGGTTCGTCATGATGTCGTTGAACGCGCCGAGGAAGCCGGAGCCGCCCATGCGCCAACGCTCCTCATAGGTGGCCAGCCGCTCTTCCTCGCTGACTTCCAACGCCGATTTGTCGTTGAGCTCGCGCAGAACACCGTTCGGCATATGGCGCATTTCCTGGCGCTTTGCCGGGTAGCCGTCTTTCCATGTGTTCGCGTAATCCGCGGTCATCGGCTGATTGCGCGAAGGGATGGTGAAATTCGCCTGCCGCTGGAAAACGGTCAGGTGCTCGGCTTCCTGGGCAATCACCGGAATCGCCTGGATGGCGGAGGAGCCGGTGCCGATGACCGCCACCCGCAAACCGGCGAAGCTCACCGGTTCATGCGGCCAGCGGCCGGTGTGATAGGTCTTGCCCGTGTAGTCCGACAGGCCTTCGAATTTCGGGATCTGCGCGGTCGAGATGCAGCCACCGGCCATCACGAAATGCCGCGCGCTGACCTTTTCCCCTGTACTGGTCTCGATTCTCCACAGCCGCGGACCCTCGTCGTAATGCGCGGCGCGCACTTCGGTCTCAAAGTCGATGTGCGGTCGGAGGCCAAAGCGGTCCGTCACATGATCGGCATAGGCGCGGATGTCGGCGTGACCGGAGAACTTCTCGGGCCAATTCCATTCCTGCTGCAGATCGTCGTCAAAGCCGTAGGAATACTGCATGCTTTCCACGTCGCAACGCGCGCCGGGATAGCGATTCCAGTACCAGGTGCCACCCACGCCATCACCGCGTTCGAAGCACCGTGTCGAGAGTCCCTGTTTACGCAGGCGGTGCAGCAGATAGAGACCGGAGAAACCGGCTCCGACGACGACGACATCGACGGATGAGGCTTTGGTTGAGGACGTGGGCATAGAGCAGTTCCTTGAACAATGGCTCGGACGTACCGATGCTGGTCGCTGGTTTAGCCTCTTCGGGCTCTGGGTTCCACTCAGGCTGGCCACACCGGTAGCGTCCGGTCAAGCGGCGACGCCCAACTGGCGGAAACAGGGGCCGATCGCGCCCCCTCACCGTGACTGCCGAGCTTGAGCGGTCAATCTTTCGGCCGGTTGGTACAAGGCCGCCACCCGGTATGTCCCCGACGCATGGGTTGCGGCATTCATACATCACCGCAATGGAGAAAATTCTCCCCCTCCCCTTGCGGGAGGGAGTTGGGGGGAGGGGATTGCACGCAATATTCGTACGAAATTACCTCTCCTCCCGCCCCCTCCCGCAAGGGGAGGGGGACAATTTTTTCCATTGCGGTGATGTGTGAATGCGGTCGGGCGCATGGGACAGCGGCCCCCCGCGGCGATCTGGCCTTTGCCTGATAAAGCGGGTGATGTGGCGTATGTTTGCAAAGTGAGCGTTCACCATGACGAAGCAGCTTCATCTCGGCGCCGTCATGCGTCCGGTGGCCATCCATACGGCATGGTGGCGCTATCCGGGTGCGTACCCCGACGCCAACTTCAACCTGAAGCACCTGGTGCGTTTCATCCAGACGCTGGAACAGGCGCGCTTCGATGCGTTTTTCATGGCGGACCACCTGGCCGTTCTGAATATGCCTGTCCCGGCGCTGCGGCGCAGCGCGACCGTGACGTCGTTCGAACCGATGACGCTGCTTTCGGCGCTCGCGATGGTCACGGAACGGATTGGCCTCGTCGCGACCGCATCGACAACGTTCGACGAACCTTACCATGTCGCGCGTCGGTTCGCGTCGCTCGACCATATCAGCAACGGCCGAGCGGGGTGGAATGTCGTGACGACCGCCAATCCCGACGCGGCGCTGAATTTCGGCCTGACCGACCATGTGGAGCACGATGAACGCTATCGGCGGGCGCGCGAGTTCCACACGGTCGTCACCGGTCTGTGGGACAGTTGGGCCGACGACGCATGGCTGCACGACCAGGCAAGCGGCGTCTTCTTCGATCCGCAAAAAATGCACGTCCTCAATCACAAGGGCGAGCATCTGTCGGTGCGTGGTCCGTTGAACATCGCTCGACCGATCCAGGGCTGGCCGGTCATCGTACAGGCCGGTGCATCCGACGCGGGTCGGCAATTCGCCGCCGAAACCGCGGAAGTCGTATTTGGCAGCAGCAGAACAATCGAGGAAGCCCGGGAGTTCTATAAAGATGTGAAGGCGCGCGCGACCGCGGCGGGCCGTTATGCCGATCACCTGAAGATCCTGCCGGGCGCGCTCGTGACCGTTGGGCGTACGAGCCAGGAGGCACGTGAGAAGAAAGCCTTGCTCGACGGTCTCGTGCATCCCGAGAGCGGGATTCCAAATCTGTCGATCCGGCTTGGCATCGATGCCTCGACGTTCGATCTCGATGCGCCATTGCCCGAGATTCCGCCGTCCAATCAGAGCCAAAGCCAGCGCGATACACTCGTGGCTTTGGCCCGGGGTGAGAATTTGACCGTCCGCCAGCTTGCACAATTGATGGGCGGCTTCGGCGGTCTCGAATTCGTCGGAACGGCGGGGGAGATCGCCGACACGATGCAGGCATGGCTGGAAACGGGTGCCGCCGACGGGTTCAACATCATGTTCCCAACCGTGCCAGCCGGCCTCGACGATTTCGTCGAACTGGTCATTCCCGAGTTGCGGCGTCGGGGGATTTTCCGCGAGGAATACGAGGGAACGACCCTGCGCGAACATCTCGGTTTGCCACGGCCAGGAAACCAGTTTTTCCCGCCTGGGTAAGGCCCCGATCCTTCAGGGGCGCCGCCGATTCGGTGCCTTCTTGCGAATTCCAACCATTCGCTTCGGGCGCCACGTCAGAGTCCGGGACAAGGACCACTCCCGGACTCTGATGACAGGCGCGTCAATGATCCTTTCGGCCGATCACGCGGCATCCTGGAGTATCATCGCCGCGCATTTCTCACCGATCATGATGGAGGGCGCGTTCGTGTTGCCGGCGATGATGCTGGGCATGATCGACGCGTCGGCCACGCGCAGTCCCGCGATGCCATGCACACGCAAACGCGGGTCAACGACCGCGTCCGGCCCGTGGCCCATGCGGCAGGTGCCGACGGGATGGAAATTCGCCACGCCGCGCTGGCGGGTATCTTCCAGCCATTCCGCATCCGACCGCACGGCGGGGCCCGGCAGGATTTCTTCCACCACATAAGGTTTCAGCGCCGGCTGGGCCGCGATCTGACGGCAGAGATTCAGGCCGTACAGGATCGCGGATTTATCGTATTCGGTGCGCAATTGATCGAAACGAATGGCCGGTTGATCGGATGCGTTCGGCGTTTTGATGCGCACGAAGCCGCGGCCTTCCGGGCGCAGATGCACAGGGCTGAGGGTGAAGGCGGGGAACGGGTGCGGCACAATGCCGGTTCGCGTGCGCGATTCCGTGCTCCACATCGACATGTTGATTTGCAGATCGGGATTTTCCAGCCGCTGATCGGACCGCACGAAGGCGCCGGCATAGATTCCGGTGCCGGTCAGCGGCCCGGTGCGGGTAAAAACGTAACGGATACCCGCGAGAATCTGGCGGGTGGTGCTGTTGCCGATGTCGTTCAGGGTAATGGGCTGATTGACGCGATAGGACAGATAACTGTTGAAATGATCCTGCAAATTCTCCCCCACGCCGGCAATGTCGCGCACGACCTCGATCCCAAGATCGCTCAGAAGTTGCGCCGGACCGATGCCGGAGAGTTGCAGCAACTGCGGTGAGCCGAATGCGCCGCCGGAGACAACGATCTCCTTGGCGGCGCGCGCGGTACGGCGCCCCTGGGGCGTGATATATTCGACGCCAACGGCGCGCTGGCCCTCGAAGACGATCTTTTGGGCGTGCGATTCGGTGGAGATAATCAGATTGGCGCGCGATTTCGCTGGGCCCAGATAAGCGCGGGCCGAACTCCAGCGGCGGCGGTTGTTCACCGTGAACTGATAAAAGCCGGTGCCTTCCTGTTTCGGGCCATTGAAATCGGGATTGTATGGAATGCCCGTCTGCATGGCGGCGTCCACGCAGGCTTTCGCGAGCGGCCATTCATGCGGCACGTTGGTGACATGCAGCGGGCCGCCGGAGCCGTGCAATTCGCTGGCGCCACGCTCCTGGTTCTGCGCTTTCTTGAAAAACGGCAGGACGCTGTCCCAGTCCCAGCCCTCGCAACCGCGCTGGCGCCAATCGTCGTAATCGGAGGCGGTGCCACGCATGTAGACGGTGCCATTGATCGAAGATGTACCGCCGAGGACCTTGCCGCGCGGCTGATACAGCGTCCGATTGTTCAGATTGGGCTCCGGTTCGGATTCGAACATCCAGTTTACTTTGGGATTGGTGTAGTTCTTCGTGTAACCCAATGGAATGTGGATCCACGGATTGGTGTCGCGCGGGCCGGCTTCCAGCAGCAGGACGCGGTATTTGCCCGACTCGCTGAGCCTCCCGGCGACGGCGCAGCCGGCCGAACCCGCTCCGGTGACAATGAAATCATAGGTATCGTCGTCCTTGGCCATTTTGATCCCCCGGTTTTCGCTGCGTAGGCCATTGAAGGCGATGTGGGGGGAAAACACCAGAAGGGCGGACAGGCCGGCGCTGATGTCGCGTGCCCGGACTTCCGCGTTCCCACGGAACGATCGTCATTGTTGGCGGTGGCCACATTCCCTCCGGGCTGGGTTGGCACATGCAAACGGGATATTGCGCACGATACGCACGGACGACCGGTCTGCTATACTCCCCCAACCAGAAACCGTCCCAACCATGAGGGCGCGCCAGGACAGGGAGCTATACCAATGAAACGCCGGCGTTTTTTGCAAACCACGGCCGTCGCCGCCGCCTTCACACCCAGCCGATTCGCCATCGCTCAGCCAGCCGCCTCGCGCACCTTGCGTTTCGTCCCGCAGGCCAATCTCACGTTGCTGGACCCGATCTTCACGACCGCGCAGCCCAGCGTGCATCACGGCTGGGCGATCTATGATCTGCTCTTCGGCGTGACCTCCAAATTGGAAGTCAGGCCGCAGATGGCGGAAGGTTTTACCGTGTCCGACGATGGGCGCACCTATCTCATCACGCTGCGCGACGGCCTCAAATTCCATAACGGGGAAAAAGTGCGCGCGCAGGATTGCGCCCCCAGCCTTATTCGCTGGGCCAGGCGAGAGGCTATCGGACAGACGATCTGGCAATATGTCGACGAATGCGTCGCCCAGGACGACCGCACCATCAAGATCACCCTCAAGCGACCCATTGCCGTCTTCATGGAAGCCATCGCCCGCGGCGGCGCTTCCGTCGCCTTCATGATGCCCGAGCACATCGCCAAGACCGATCCGTTCAAGCAGATTTCCGAGTATATTGGCTCCGGTCCCTACCGCTTCTTGCCTGACGAGTACAATTCCGGCGCTCATGTCGGTTATGCCCGCTTCGATGGCTATGTGCCGCGCCAGGAACCGGCCGAATGGATGACCGGCGGTAAGGTCGCGCATTTCGATCGTATCGAATGGCGCATCATCCCCGATTCCGCCACCGCCGCCGCCGCGCTTCAAAATGGCGAGGTAGATTGGTGGGAGCAGGTGCAGCCGGATCTGGTCCCCTTGCTGAAGCGCAACCCGGCCATCGTACTGGGCTACCACAATCCCACCGGCTACAACGGCGTGCTGCGTTTCAACCATCTGCACCCGCCTTTCAACAATGTCGCGGTTCGGCGAGCAGTGATGATGGCGGTGAGCCAGGATGATTACATGGCCTCGGTCACCGCCGGGGATTCCAGCTCCTATACTGTCTGCAAGTCGATATTCCCGTGCGGCACCCGCTATGGCGTGGAGGTCGGTGGGGCCGCTATGCAAGCCAATATCGCCAAGGCGAGGGAGATGCTCGCCGCGTCCGGATACAAGGGCGAGAAAGCGGTGCTGATCAGCCCAACGGACCTGACCACCGTCGGTCCGTTCGGTGATGTCACCTTCGATCTGCTGAAAAAGATCGGCATGAATGCGGAACTGGTGGCGACCGACTGGGGATCCGTGGTGCAGCGGCGCACCAGCAAGGAACCCGTGGAGAAAGGCGGCTGGTCTGTCATGCATACCTGGCGCCCGTCGACCATCGGCTACACGCCGATGGAACACAGCCAGATCCGTGGCTTCGGCGCATCCTCCTGGTTCGGCTGGTACAAGGATGACGAGATGGAGGCGATGATCCGCCGCCTGGTTGAGACCGTCGACCCGAAGGAGCAGGACGCCATCGTGCTGGATGTCCAGAAGCGTGCTTTCGATCTGGTGCCTTATGTGCCGATCGGCAGTTTCCAGATCCGCAAAGCCTACCGCAAAGACCTCGTCGGCATGGTGGAAGGCACCGCCCCTTATTTCTGGAACGTCCGCCGAGCCTGAAAGGTTCTGCCGGGTAGCCCAACCCGCGAATTTTCATCCAGCCGGATGTCGGCGCATCCTAAGCGGGGAAACCGCGGCAGGATGTGCTGGCGTTCGATTTTCTGTTGGTGGCGGACTAAACTCGCGCCTGAACGGCGTTGGTTTAGTCCGCCTGTGCGCCCGGCAGAGGCCGAAGTAAGGCAACACGCAAGAACGCCGGCTTCGAATTCGAGGCTTTTGCGAGATGGTGTCGTTCCACTCTGGATGGCATGTGTCCCCGGCGGTTTGGAGCGAGGCCATCTCGGTGTCGTCGAGCTTGATGGCTTTCGGGGAGGCCATTGGGCTGGAAACGGCGCGGGAAATCCCGCTCCCCACCCATGGTTCGGAGAACGACATTCGCTGCAAGGTCACATGACGCGAGTGCCGCGATGCTGGCCTCCGCCTTTCAAAGATATGCAACTAATACCAACCCTCATAGACATTGACCTTTGCCCGGTCGCTGGTTGGCCCGCATTTCGCCGGATTGGGGTATCAGGGGATGAGTCGAGAACCATGTGGGTTGGTATAACTTGGCATCGCATTTGGGTGGCAGACTGAAGTCGTCGGGCAGGCGATCATCGCACTGCTTGAGCATCACGTCAGAGCGCGGCTCCGATCCTTCTGACTGGAACGCGCCCCGATACTTGCGCTTCGCTGCCTATGGCATCGGCTTGTGTGGTCCATGCAAAGCTCGCATACCCCTTCTACTGTGATCGTGTTCGAACTGCAATTCAATGCAATGTCAGAACAGGTCCGTCTCGATGTCATCTCACATTTGTCCGGGTCTCGCTGCGGATCGGGAGGCGGCCATGTGAGCGCGGCGGGCTCCCTTTTGAGTTACCGCGGTTCCTGTCCAACCGTTGGACTCCACCTCACGGATCGTGGGGTCCGAGAACCCTGGGCGCCCTGTCGAAGGTCGAACTTCCGGCACATATTCGCGGATACGGGGTGGGCAGCCGGGTTGAGCAGACACCCTCAGTTCCGGGACCCGCGGCGCATGATGGCAACAGCCCTGAGCCCGCCAGTGTACCCGAACGACCGGATCCGAGCGATCACCGGGCACGAACCCGAGCCGTCATTGCCGTTTACGTGCGATCCGATGATAAGTTTGCAAAGGGCGCGATGGATCGGCTACAGAGGGCAAGCGGCACACAGGTTGAACATTTTTCCAAAACGTTCAATTTTTTCGTTCACGCTCGGCCATGAGATGAACGAAAAGTGATGCGCTATCAATGGTCGGCCGGGTTAGCACAGCGGCAGTGCAGCGGTTTTGTAAACCGAAGGTCGGGGGTTCAAATCCCTCACCCGGCACCAGATCGACAGTATGCTCCCGGCGCGCGTCGTCACCGAAATTGGCCAGAGACAGCCCGAGTTGATCTGCCGTGACCGCTATCAGGGGTCCGGGGAGCAACGGAACAGAAAACCGACTTAAGGGCTGGGAGCCCCCTCGTGCCCTCACCAATGGCGATCTGAACCTTCAAGGTGAGCGTCTGTTTCGGTAAAGCAGTTTCGTAGATCGGCTTCCCTGTCGATGTCGCGCA
>CALQHT020000243.1 GCA_943330455.2 Nitrosovibrio sp. Nv4
GGCCTTTCACCGCTATCTTGTACAGTTCCTCGTCCTGCTTCGGCGTCAGCAAGCGCGGTCTCCCGGGAGATGTGAGCGTTGCCAGCGCAGCGACACCACCCTCGTTGAAGCGCTCGATCCAATCGCGCAGCGTTTGACGCCCAACGTCGGCGAACGCGGCGGCTTTCCCCCGCGACCATCCGTCCAAGACCAACGAAATGGCGTGCACCTTGCGCGCCTGTCCAGGGTCCTTCAGGTCGGCTGCGATCCGCCACAGTTCCTGCGGCGCATGTTCCGCGCGAATTACCTTGATCGCCGCCGCCATCCCCAACTCCCTAAATCCGATTCCCAGTTCAGGAACTGATGCACGGATCGACGCCTTTGCGAATCCCCCCATGAGTCGGTCTTTATGCGGGCTGGTATAAGGCCCTATCCACAAGCCACCAAAAGAATCGCATTCCAAAGGCCGTGCCTTTGGTGGGGTCCAGGGGCAAACCCCGGTCGGGGTCCGGGGCGGAAGCCCCGTCCTTCCTCCCCCCAACCGCCGCACCCGCGGCATGATCTCCGCCGCGAACCGGCGCATCTCCGCCTCGAACGGCTGATACTGCAACATGAACGTCTCGATCCCCGCACGATTGAACGCGACAATCCGTTCCGCCACCTGATCGTAGCTGCCAACCAACCCCGCCCCGGTGCCACCGTTGCTGCCCACCCGCGGCGCCTTCGCCAATGTCTGCGCCATGACAGACCGTGGGTCCGTGTTGGCATGCTGCTCCGCCCGGATGTCCACATCCTTGGCCGCCAGGGCAAACAACCGGGCTAGGTCCGCCTGGGCCTCCGCCTCGGTCTCCCGCGCGATCACGAACGCGGACAGACCGAACCGCAGCGGTGCGCCCTTCCGTGGCCGACGCGACACATCCGCGATCAGACTCTGCACATCCGCCAGCGGCTGGCCGTTGATGAACCAGACATCGCCCCAGTCCGCCACCAGCGCCCGAGCCGGTTCCGATTCGCCCCCGACATAAAGACGCGGCCGAGCGCGGTAGGGATCGGTGGGGCGCAGCTTGTAGTCGGAAACATTGAAATGCGCGCCCTTGAAGGTCTGTGCCTCCCCGCGCATCAGCGGCTCCACCACCGAAATCCATTCGCGGCCGTAATCGTAACGTGCGTCATGCTCCGGAAAACCGATCCCGGCCTTTTCCAGTTCCGGTCGGTTCCAGGCATTGACCAGGTTCAAAGCGAAACGACCGCGGCTGATATGTTCGATCTGCAACGCCATTTTCGCCAGCACCACCGGATGATACAGCAGCGGCTTGATCGCGGTGATGATCTCGATCCGATCGGTCAACGCCGCCAGCGCGGCGGATGACGTCCATGCCTCCAACTGGTCTTCCATGGCCGGCCGAGGATTGACCGTGTGCTGCGCCACCAGCGTGCTGTCGAAACCCAGCCGTTCCGCTTCCAGGATCAGATCGCGGTTCCTCTCCCACGACGCATCATACGGTTCATCCGGATCCTGCAACGCCGCTCGGCTGCCATGCACCAGGGCCCAGATGCCGAACCGGACCGGGGGACGTTCCGTCACGGAAAGAACTGGTTGGCCGGACGCGGCACGCCCAGATGCTCCCGCAACGTCGTGCCCTCATACTCCTTGCGGAACAGGCCACGCCGTTGCAACTCCGGCACCACCTGGTTGACGAAATCGTCCAGCCCCGCGGGCACGGTCGGGAACATCACGTTGAACCCGTCGCAGGCGTTGTTGAACAGCCATTCCTCCATCGTATCGGCGATGCTGGCCGGAGTGCCGACGATCGCCAATCCGCCATAGGCACCCAGGATCTTCGCCAGTTGTCCAACCGTCAGGTTGTCCCGCCGAGCACGGTCGATGACGCGCTGTCGGCCGCTTTGGCTTTGGTTGGTTTCGGGGATTTCGGGCAACGGACCATCCATGTCGAATTTCGAGGCATCGGTGCCCAGCGCGATGGACAGCGACGCGATGCCGCTATCAGGGTGCACCAGATCGTCCAGCCGGTTCTTTTTGGCCCGCGCTTCTTCCATCGTTTCGCCGACGACCACCAAGGCGCCCGGCATGATCTTGATGTGCTCGGGATCGCGGCCATAAGCGCGGGCGCGGGCTTTCACGTCGTCGTAATAGGCCTGGGCCTCTCGGATGGGACCGCCGGCGGCGAAGATCATTTCGGCCGTTTCCGCCGCCAGTTGCCGCCCTGCGTCGGATGCGCCGGCCTGCACGATCACCGGCCAGCCCTGCACCGGACGAGCGACGTTCAAGGGCCCGCGCACGGAGAAATACTTGCCCTTGTGGTTCAGCACATGCATCCGCTCGGGATCGAAATAGACCCCGTTTTCCACGTCGCGAATGAAGGCGTCATCCGCCCAACTGTCCCATAATCCCGTGACGACGTCGTAGAACTCCCGCGCGCGACCGTAGCGTTCGTCGTGTTCCATATGCTCCTCGCGGCCGAAATTCAGCGCCGCGTCGGGGTTCGATGTCGTGACGATATTCCAGGCGGCGCGTCCGTTGCTGATATGATCCAGGGAGGCAAAGCGACGGGCGACCAGGTAGGGTTCCTCGAACGTGGTCGATCCGGTGGCGATCAGGCCCAATCGGTCGGTGACGGCGGCGAGTGCCGGCAGCAGCGACATCGGATCGAACGACGTGGTGGTGGCACTGCGTTTCAGCGCGTTGATGGGCATGTTCAGCACGGCCAGATGGTCGGCCATGAAGAAGGCGTCGAATTTGCCGCGCTCCAAAGTCTGGGCGAAGCGCTTGATGTGCTGGAAGTTGAAATTGGCGTCCGGGAAGGCCCCTGGGTAGCGCCACCAGGCGGTATGGATGCTGACCGGCCGCATGAACGCGCCCAGCCGCAACATGCGTTTTTCACTCATCGGTCAATCTCCTGTCGGCAGCGTCGGCGCCATCATAGCCCGCCGGGACGGTTCGGAAAACCGGGCATTCGCTGGACGGTGAGCCTACCCGGCTGGCCGCACAGGCGGGGGTATCGGACCGCCGGACCCGACGCAGCATCGCCACGCCGGCGCGATAATGGCATCCTGTTTCTGGAACGATATGTCCTCGCGCCGGGCACACGGATCAAAACCAACTTCGGATGCCGAAGACGAACTGCACCGCGGTCGCCGCCTCGCTTTCCTGGCGTGCGAACCGGGCGGTCTGACCGTAACGACCTGAGTACGTCACACCGATATAGGGCGCGAATTTGCGGCTGATCTCGTAGCGCAGCCGCACCCCGGCATCCAAGGACGCCAGACCGGACCCGACATGCCGGCCCGGGTCGGTCTTGCTGTAAACATTCACCTCGATCTCGGGTTGCAGCACCCAACGCTGGGTCAGGCGCAGATCGTAGGAAAGGCTCATGCGAGCGGCGAAATGGCCGTTGTCGCTGGCATAGGCTGTGGCTTCCATTTCGACGAAGTGCGGCAACATGCCGCGCACGCCCAACGCGGCCCATTGTCGGCTGGTCCCGGAATCGAGATCGGTGCGAACGCCCGCCTGCACGTCGAACCAGGTGGAAATCGCACGGTTGTAAAACACCTCATGACGCCCGTCGTCGACGCTGCCCTTGCCGAGGGCGAAGCCTTCCGATTTGAGCCACAGCTTGTCGGTGTCGGTGCCGATCCAGGCCTGTCCCTCCCACCGGAAAGCATTGGCGCCGGCGCCGATACGGCCCTCGAACTGGTCCAGGATGCCATGGAACTGGATGCCGGGATCCATGTCGTGGGCGGTGTGATCCGCGTGGGTCTGGGCCAGGGCGGGTGCACTTAACGAGGCCAGCAGGCAGGCTATGGCAAGGGTTCTCATGACACCCGCACCTCTCGGAACATGCCGGTTTCCATGTGGTAGAGCAGGTGGCAGTGGAACGCCCAACGGCCGGGCAGATCGGCGGTGACCAGCCAGGTGATCCGCTCCGCCGGCTTGACCAGAACCGTGTGTTTGAACGGGCGGAAGGCGTCCTGACCATTGTCCAACTCGCTCCAGAGCCCGTGCAGATGGATCGGATGTTCCATCATTGTGTCGTTGATGACGACGAAGCGCACACGTTCGTTCAACCGCAGGCGGATCGGTTCGGCCTCGCTGTATTTACGCCCGTCAAACCCCCAGATGAAACGGTGCATGTTGCCGGTCAGACGCAGCACGATATCCCGTCCGGGCGGTCGAGAATCGCCCCCCGGCCGCAGCGCCCGCAGATCGCTGTAGCGCAGCGCCCGCCGCCCCGCCTGTTCCAGCCCCGTGCCTGGTTCGTCGAGCCGGCCCATGGGCATCGAAACGACATTGTCGACCGCCACCCCAAGCGCGATCGGTCCGGCCGGCATTGTGTGCGCGCCGTGCCCGGAATGATCCATCCCCATGCCCATATCCGCCATCGTGCGCAATGGGCGCGGATCCATAAGAGGGATCGGCGCGGCCATGCCGACCCGAGGCGCCAAGGTGCCGAACGCATGCCCGCTGCGATCCTCGGCCTGGGCGAAGATGGCGTAGGCCCGGTCTTCGGTGGGCGTTACGATCACGTCGTAGGTCTCGGCGGTTCCGATGCGGAATTCCTCGACCGGGACGGGCTGCACGTCGTTGCCGTCGGCCTGAACCACGGTCATGGTCAGGCCGGGGATGCGCACATCGAAGATGCTCATGGCCGAGGCGTTGATGAAGCGCAGGCGGACATGCTCGCCGGGGCGGAACAGGGCGGTCCAGTTCGCCGCGGCGGTAAAGCCGTTCAGCAGATAGGTGTAGGTGGCGCCGCTGACATCCAGAATGTCGGTGGGGGCCATGCGCATCTCCCCCCAGGCCAGGCGGTCCGCCACGGTCGCGCCCAGCCCCGTGCGGCGCGCATCGGTCAGGAAGTCGCTCGCCGTGCGTTGCCCGAAATTGTAGTAATCGGGCTGGAATTTCAGGTTCGATACGATGGTTTCCGGCCGTTCATCCGTCCAGTCCGACAGAAGAACGACATAGTCGCGGTCGAAGCGCTGGATGTAGCCGTCACGCGGATCGACGATCAGGGCGCCGTAGAGCCCCAATTGCTCCTGCATCCCGGAATGCGAATGGTACCAGTAGGTTCCGCTCTGGGGCACCTCAAACCGATAAATGAAGGTCTCCCCTGGCGCGATGCCAGGGAAACTCAGACCTGGCACGCCATCCATGTTCGACGGCGTTCGGATGCCGTGCCAGTGGATCGAGGTGGGTTCGGCCAGCCGGTTGGTGACGGCGAGCGTCACTGTGTCGCCCTCTCGCCACCGCAGGATGGGCGCCGGCAACTGGGCGTTCACCACGGTCGCCAGTCGCCGCTGCCCGGTGAAGTTCACCGGAATGGTCGAGATATCCAGCGCGAAATCGGTGCCGCGCAGCACGGCGGGAGAGGCAGCGGGCGCGCCCAGGACTGGTGCGGGCAAGGCGGAGACGGCAGCCGCGGCCTGGATAAACCGCCGGCGGGGAATCATGCGGGCCATCACGGTTTCCTAATGATGGACTGGGCGCATGGACTGCAGGCGATAGCTGCCATCGGGGTTTTTCATCAGACTGAAATCGACGTGATCGCCGGCATGGAAGTCGCTCAGGTCTAACGCCTGTTGTGCCGGGAAGACCATGGTCATGGCTGGCCAGCCGATTTTCGGCATTGGCTCATGCGTCAGAGTGACCCGCCGACGGTCGGGGTCGATGGCTTCGATGGTGCCATGCCCCATCGCCGCGCCGGCCGGCGCCACGGGTTGGTGCCCGTGGTGATCGGCGGCGCTTATGGGCGCGGTAGCGGTGGCCGGCAAAGTTGGCACGGGTGGCTGGGGGCGCCCAGGGGCGGAACCCAGATCGATCCCGACCGGCGTGGCCACCACGGCGGGCGGCGAGGGTTGGGCGCAGCCGCTCAGCACAAGGGCGAGCAGGATCGTGGCGGGGGTGGCGAGGACAGGATGATTGAACATCGGATGTATCTCCGGGATGGGTCCGCGGCGTGCGATGCCAGCAGGACCCAGGATCGAATGGATATGGGGGGACGCGTTTCGGCCGTGGCCGATGGCGATGGCTGCCTTGGCGGCATCCGTGGGATTACCTGGCCGCCGAACGCGTGTGCGCTCGCGATCCGATCCGGACGCCGGTCGAGGGTTCAGCCTGCCGGGATCAGATGGGGCGAGGCGGGCCCAGGGCCGGGACGATCGCTCGCCCGGCCGGATGCACGGTGGACGCCCAGTAACGCACGGTCCGGGCGAGCGGGGGCGGGGTGAGTTGGACAGGGGCGGACGGAATCGCCGAGGCCACCGAACCGAGCGCATGGCAACAGATCAGTTTCGCGGGCATGTGATCCGGGCTGTTGGGATCTTCGCTGTCCGGGGCGGTATCCATGCCACAGTCATGAGCGTGGCCCATTTTGGCCTGAGAAGATGGCATGGGTTCGGCGTGGGCTGCCATCGCCGCCGCGCAGGCGCCGTCAAGCGTGACGCCGGTCAGGAACGCGACCGCGCACAGCAGACGGACAAGTTGTGCGGCGATTGCGCGCATGGATGGGATTTACCATGCCGGCGATGGGTGGTCCATCGGCAAAGCCGAGCGGTGGGGGGACTGTGACTTGCGGTGTGCCGATCGGGGCTGGTGTCGCCCCGGGTACTGCCTCTTTCCGCTGGGGTGGGGCAGCGGCTATAAGGTTGGTCGAATTGATGCGCCCTTAGCTCAGTTGGATAGAGCAACAGCCTTCTAAGCTGTGGGTCGGTGGTTCGAATCCACCAGGGCGCGCCATTATATCGATCCTCCTCATGGTCCGAATTGTAGGCGGGAGCACAAAATCATTTCGTACAGATGCATAGAAATCGGTCGTGCTTCGGTCCGGTGCCGTCGCCGACCTGGGTGGTGATGCCGATGGCGATGGCATTGTCTCCGTCTGCTGCGAGCAGATGAAATGGATATGCGCGTCGATTCCGCCGGCGGTGAGGATTTCCTCCCCACCGGCGATAATTTCGGTGCCCGAGCCGATGACGATGCGGCGGCCCTGGTAGGGGATGAGGGTGATCTCCCGCGTTTGCCCCGGTTCGAAGCGGACGGCGCTGATGTCCAGGCATTGGCCCTTGGGGGCGGCTTGGTCGAAGGAAGAGGGCCGGGTTGGTTTCCGGGCAATGATAGTGGCTGCCAACCTGGACGGGGCGATCGCCGGTGTTGGCGACGGTGAGCATGGTGCGGGGCAGGCCGAGGTTCATCTCGATGTCGCCGGGTAGTACGAGGAGTTCGCCGGGGGTCATGCCTGCTCCTCGGCTTGGGCCGAGGTGGAACCCAGGGATTAGGTCTGAGCAAGCTGTGTGCCAGGTGGGGAGATGGGTGGTTGCGGGAGAATGTATATGTGTGGCATATACGAACCGTGATCGATCTCGCGCGCGCGGAGGGCTTCCAATGGGACGCGGGCAACGCTCGCAAGAGCGTCGAAAAGCATGACGTGAGCCGGGGCGAGGCGGAGCAGGTGTTCTTCAATGACCCTCTGCTTCTGCTGCCAGATGAGCGGCACAGCCACAGCGAACCGCGATTTCACGCTTTGGGCCGCACGGACGACGGCCGGGGTCTGTTGATTGCTTTCACGATGCGAGAGGACGGACGGCTGATCCGAGTGATTTCAGCGCGGGACATGAACCGCAGAGAGAAGGTGCTCTATGAACAAGACTCTTAAGCCAATCCCGGCCTTTGCCGATGAGGCGGAGGAGCGTCGGTTTTGGGAGACGCATGACTCCACCGAATACCTGGATTGGAGCAAGGCGGAGCGCGTGCTGTTTCCAAGGTTGAAGCCGAGCACGACGGCGATTTCGATCAGGCTGCCGGTTGGGTTGCTGGAGAGGATCAAGGTGGCGGCGAACCGGCAGGATGTGCCGTATCAGTCGTTGATCAAGGTCTGGCTGGCGGAGCGGGTTGGGAAGGGGTGAGGGTTGGCTCTGGATTTCGGGGGAGTGCGGTCGTTTCCTCACGGGGTCTGATTCTGCTTGACATATGCCTCAGGAGACATAATTTGGTCGGGTGATCTGGCCTGTCGAATATACCGATGATTTCGGTGCGTGGTGGGACACGCTGAATGAAGAGGAACGCATACGGGTCACGGCGTCGGTGGGATTGTTGGAGCGGCATGGGCCGAATCTACGGTTTCCCCATTCCAGCGGTATCAGCGGGTCGCGTCACGGGCACTTGCGCGAGTTGCGGGTGCAGATCGGCGGGCGACCGATTCGGGTGTTCTATGCGTTCGATCCTCGACGTACGGCGATCTTGTTGATCGCGGGGGACAAGACCGGCCAGAACGATTTCTACGTGCGGATGATCCCGATCGCTGACCGGCTCTATGATGAACATTTGGCGGAGATCGCCGCCGAGGCTGAGAAAAAGGAAGCGCCTGATGGCGGCTAGACACTCCTTCGATCGACTGCGGGCCGGGCTGTCTGCTGAGGCTCAGGCGCGCGCGGCGGCACTGACTGACGAGATGGACAGGGCGCTGACGCTGGGCGAGTTGCGCCGTGCCCGTGCCATGACGCAGGAGCGGTTGGCGGCTGACCTGCATGTGAACCAGGCGTCGGTCGCGCGGATCGAGCGGAGGAATGACATGTATTTGTCGACCTTGCGCCGGTTCGTGGGTGCGATGGGCGGTGAGTTGGAGATTGTTGCCCGGTTTCCAGGGGAGCGACCGGTCCGGCTGGTGGGGATTGGGGAGGTGGAGGATGTCGGTAAAGGCGAGGAAGCAATTTAGGCAGGCTGTCGTGCAATCCGAGTTTGATTGCTGATGTGTGCGACTGGCGAGTTTGACTGGAGATACAAGAAGAATGGCCTATGTCCCACTGGACTTGCCAGAGAGGCTACCCGAGCCGGTCGAGAGCTTGATCCGCTGTGGTGTCGAGCCCCTCTTTCAGGACGTCCATTGGATGCTGGCGACCACGGTTGGTGAAGCTTACGACAAGGGTCCATCACGTCAACTTCAAATCCCTGTTGCTCATATGTTGTTGGCAGCAGTCTCCGGAATTTCTACCGAACTATACCGCCGAGATCCAAGTGATCACAATACGGGAACGCGGTTCAAGCAGTGTCTGGTGGCCTATTTTCCCTGGGATGTTGATCCCCCAAGCGGTGTATCCAACGTAGGGGCGTCACACATTCTGTATAAGATATTTCGAAATCCTTTGGTACACAGCCTTGGCCACCACAAGGTCGGCATAAAAGAAACGAAGATTGGTTGCGTATTTCGAGGAACTGCCGAATCGGAACGACGTGTTGAGGAGTTGGAGCGCCTGACTGTCAAACCGTACTCCGTGCCATGTCTTGCGGTAAGCTGCACCTCCGAAACACTATGGCTCGATCCCCTGTATTGGGAGCCTCCTCGCTGTTTGGAGTGGGTGGTAACGACCCAATCCGGTCTTCCTCAAGTGTTTCTCTGTTCGGTTGGGCGCCGTTTCTCCGTCCCGGCCTGACGATCCAAGGACGCCGGGGATGGCGGCTGTCAAGGATGGCCTCTTGGCCAC
>CALQHT020000244.1 GCA_943330455.2 Nitrosovibrio sp. Nv4
AGTGCCGTCACGTCACCCGCCCCCTCCATTCGGGCCAGGGCCTGAAGCTTGAAGTCTCGCGTCCAGCGCGTTTTGGTCTTCGACACACTCGTTCTCCTTGTTGAACAGTGTGCCTCTTTTTAATGTCTCAGTTTAGGGGGTCACTCCAACCCCACCCCAGCGAGGGCTTGGGGCGCGAACCGCAACACCCAACCCTGCCTTACGTCCGGCCCCCCGCATCCGAATGCCGGCTCGCCGGGATCGCAGCCGAGCGGGTCCGGTTTGCCGGATGCTGCCCGGGTTTCGCATGTCGACGTTCGAAAATCGTCCTTGACACCCCATCCGCCGGCCCGTCCACGCCGCTCGGCTGCCCGATTTCGGGGGCGGAAGCGGTTTGGAGCGGGCGGAAAGGCGGGTTTCAGGCATGGGAAATGGCAACCGGTTGTCTCTTTGTTCTTGGCCATGGCGCGCGCTCGGCGGCAAGCGAAATGCGCTTTGCGGGTGGTGTGGAGGGGTTTGGGTGGCCAAAAACCTTGATCGGAGGCCGATTTGCCTGCGATGTGGGCAGGGGTTAACAAAATCGTCTCAATTCTGATTTGTGCGCATTGGAGCGAATCCGGGTTGGCGCCGAAGCTGAGATTTCGCTTGAGGCTGGGCTGGCAGGGCCATGAAATTCCGGCACATATCGGCGCTCCTAAGATTTCACTTTAAGTTTGGCGGATTGTGTCATTCGTTGCAGAACCCTGCGGGAAACCCGGGTTTTCGTTGCGGATCAATGCGGGATTCGGGGGTTTTCATTGCGAAACCCCGCCGTTAACACATGCCGCGATGCTGGGCATCCTGCCCGATCCAGGGCGCGGGCGAGGATTTGGCGGGGGAAACCCGGTCCGGACGCGCGATCCGTTGGGCTCGGCCGCCGACGGGGTGCCGCCGTGGCGATGGGCTGATCCGGCGCCCCAATCCGCGATGGGGCACCGGCCGAGCGGGAAGGGGGCGAAGGAACGTTGGGGCTCGGGGGCGGTGGCACAGGTCGGTGCCGACATCCGGTTGGCCCGGCCCGCTCGGCTTGGGCTTATCGGCGGCGTGGCGCTGTGGCACGCTGCCGGCATGAGCGAAGGTTTCGACGGAGAACGGATCGCGCTGGAACGCATCGCGGCGGCGCGGGACAGCGGGCAGGACTGGCTGGACCTGGGCACTCTGCGCCTGACCCGGCTGCCGGATGCGTTGTTTGGGCTGACGGGGCTGCGGCGGTTGAATTTGGGACACAGGCGGACCCTGACGGCCGAGGGGTGGAGGAGGCTCGATTGGAGCCGAGGTGCCGACGCGTGGAACCTGATTGCCGCCGACCTGCCCCGTCTAGCGCTGTTACCGTCCCTGGAACAACTCTGCCTTGATACCGTCGGCTGCAACAGCCTGGATGCCCTGTCGTCGCTCGGCAGCTTGACCTGGCTGGACTGTAGTAAAAACGAAATCCGCGACCTTGGGCCGATCAACGGCTTCATCGCGCTCCAATACCTCAATTGCAGCCACACCCAGGTGAGCGACCTCCGGCCGATCAACGGCTTGACCGCGCTCCAATACCTCGATTGCCGCTTTACCCAAGTGAGCGACCTCGGGCCGATCAACGGCTTGATCGCGCTCCAATACCTCGATTGCGGCGACACCCACGTGAACGACCTCGGGCCAATCAACAACTTGGCCGCGCTCCAATCCCTCGATTGCAGCGGAACCCAGGTGAGCGACCTCGGGCCGCTCAACAGCTTGACCGCGCTCCGATTCCTCGGTTGCAACTACACCAAGGTGAGCAACCTCGGGCCGATCAACAGCTTGACCGCGCTCCAATCCCTTCATTGCAGCGGCACCCAGGTGAGCGACCTTGGGCCGATCAACGGCTTGACCGCGCTCCAATACCTCGATTGCAGCGGAACCCAGGTGAGCGACCTCGGGCCGCTCAACGGCTTGACCGCGCTCCGATTCCTCGGTTGCAGCGAAACCCAGGTGAGCGACCTCGGGCCGCTCAACGGCTTGACCGCGCTCCAATCCCTCGATTGCAGCGATTGCCGGTTGCGGGATGTTGCGGTGGCGTTTTGGCGGCGAGGGTCGTTGTGGAAGATTGTACTGCATGGGACCAACATCCCAGGCATTCCGGCCGAGGTGCTGTCGCAGGAACCATACGAAAACTGCCGAGCCTCCCTCCTCGCGCATCTGCGCGACCTGGAAGCGGGGGCCGAACCTGTGTCGGACATGAAACTTCTGGTACTGGGCAATGGCAGAAGCGGCAAGACGCAACTCAGCCGGCGGCTGGCGGGCGATCCGTTCCAGGACCATTGGGATTCCACCCACGGCATCCGCCTGACCGCCGCCACCCTGCCGGCCTCCGGCACCGTGCCGGAAACGCGGCTCAATATCTGGGATTTCGGCGGCCAGGACATCTATCACGGCACGCATGCGTTGTTCGTCCGCACGCGCGCGATGTTCCTGTCCGTCTGGGCCAAGGACACCGAAACGCGGGACGAGTATGAACGTGACGGCATCACCTTCCGCAACCATCCGCTGTCTTATTGGGTGGACTATGTCCGCCATCTGGCCGGCACCGGCAGCCCATTGGTGATCGTCCAGACGAAATGCGATACGGAAGCGGACAAGGACCCGTATCCTCCCGTCTCCGCCGACGCCTTGCGAGCCCTGCCCTTCCACCGCATCGCCCATGTCAGTTCCGCCAACTGTCGCGGCCTGGACACGTTGCGCGCCAATCTGCGAGACGCGGTAGAGGAACTGCGCGGCACCCGGGGCATCGCCTCTGTCGGCGTCGGACGGTTGCGCGTGCAACGACGGATCGAGGCGTTGCGGAACCCGGACGGCTCCCTGCCCAAGCGCTATCGCTGGATCACCCAGGCCACATTCCGAACCTGGTGCAAGGAAGCAGGCGGTGTCAGCGCGCCCGACTACCTGCTGCGCTACCTGCACCATGCCGGCGTGCTGTTCCACCAACCGGGCTTGTTTGAGGATCGCATCGTCCTGGACCTCGCCTGGGCGCTGAACGCGATCTATGCCGTGTTCGACCGCACGAAATCCTACAAGCAACTGCAACGAGCGGAAGGGCGCTTCACCCGCGCCCATCTGGCCGGGCTGGTCTGGCAGGATCGCCCGCCAGCCGAGCAACGTTTGTTCCTGAGCATGATGCGGTCGTGCGGGATTTGTTTCGTGTATCGCAAAGGCGAGACCGAGGACGACACGATCTACATCGCCCCCGACCTGCTGCCGGACCGCGAAGCCGTGCAGACCCAACTGGACGCCAGCTGGGGCCTCGATCCGGCGGCCGAGACCGTCACCTACACCTACCCCATGCTGCATCCCGGCCTGATCCGCGCCGTGATCGCGCGGATCGGCGCCAAAGCCGGTATGGACGCCCTGTATTGGCGAGACGGCGTCTGCGCCTACGACGCCACCACGCGCAGCCACGCCCTGATCGAGCAGACCCTTCCCCCAGGCGCATGGTCCGGCACCGTCACCCTGCGCACCAGAGGCCAGGACCCAGGCGCGCAACCAAGCCACCTGCTCGACCAGCTTGCCGAATGGATACAGGACCAGAACCAACGCCTCGGCCTGACGCCGAGCGTCGATCGCCCCACCCCGGCCGCCCCGCGGAGAGACGACACCCCGCCCCCGGTCTTCACCCATCCGCCCTCACCAGGCCGCGAATACTGCGTGTCCTACGCCTGGAACGACCGCACCCCAGGCGGCCCGGACCGCGAAAAGATCGTCGACGACCTGTGCGAAGCCGCCGAGAAGCGCGGCATCCACGTGGTGCGAGACAAGACCGATATGGGCCTGGGGGACCAGATCTCCGCCTTCATGCGCCGCCTCGCCCAAGGCGACCGCGTGTTCGTGATCCTGAGCGAGAAATACCTGCAATCGGCCTTCTGCGTGGGCGAGCTCTATGAAATCTGGCTCCACTGTCGTGGGCGGGAAGATGAGTTCCGCGAACGCGTGCGCGTCTTCGTACAGGACGACGCCAGGATCGGCTCGATCCCCGACCGCAGACGCCACGTCCTCTGGTGGCAGAGGCAGTTCAAGGAAATCAACGACCTCATCGCCGAAGACCCTGAAGTTCCCCTACCCAGCCAGGACCATGCCGCCTGGCTGCGCATGAGGGACTTCACGCACCGCTTGGGCGACATCCTCTCCCTCGTCGCCGACACGCTCTGCCCGCACAGGTTCGACGACCTGGACAAATACTGGTTCGACTGACCGCCGACCCTGCCAAACAACCCACAGCATGATTGTATCAACTGGCGGAAACAATGATCCACAGGCAGTGCAACCCCGTTATCGTGGCCGCAGCCCCACCATGTACGACTTCCGTCGTTGCAGCCCGGGAAAGTCATGGATGCCGGCCTGCGCCGGCATGACGGGGTGGCAAGGGCCGGAGAGCCGAGTTTTACGCCGGCTGGCATGACCACCCCACCCAATCGCACGCAGCGCTAAAAGGAACCGCGCGAAGCGCTACATTCTTCTCTGTGAAACTCTGTGCGCACTCGGTGTTCTCTGTGACCCCTGCTTTCCCAACACCGGCAACACCCCATCCTCAAGCCCCGACAATCCAGCACCGACCGAGGCACCAAAGCCTCAAATCAATCAGATCGTTTGCATCCAGAAAGAAATCAGGGGTCACAGAGAACGCCGAGTGCACACAGAGTTTCACAGAGAAAAATTGTAGCGCTTCACGAACCTCGAACAGCCGCCTCGGTCTCCGAACCGATGCCAGACGCTCAACGATCCGTCATAGACTCCGCCAACTCAACCTCACGCTCCGGAACACCCGCCAGCCGCAGGCCTTCGGCATAATGCAACCGGTCGCTTTCCCGCTCCAAAGGCGTTGTCGCAATGAAACGTTCGATCGTAAAATCCGGCTCGATCGCATGCAAACGCCGCAGCACCGCCGCCGCTTCCTTGGTGCGCCGCAAATGCCCCAAAGCCGAAAGATACGGCTTGTAGCTGGCGGAAAACGACGGGTTCATCTCACTGACGGTCCGCCCGACCTCCACCGCCGATTCATAATCACGCTTCATCAGATGGATCAGAATGAAGAACGCATCAAAGAAGAACGCATGCGGGTCCAGAGGCGATAATTTCTTGTAACGATTGTTTCGCCGCTCCGCCTCGTCCGCATCGCCCGCATAGGCATGCGCCACCGCAGACAAAGCCCACGCCATCGCCAGGTTCGGGTTCAGCGACAAGGCACGTTCATGCAACGATGCCGCCTCCCGCAGCCGCCGGTGCAGGAACGCCCGCACATGCCCCGCGATCGACAACGCCCGAGCATCGAACGGGTCCAGCACGATGGCGCGTTCGGCCAGACGCCCGGCCTCCACCATCATGCCCTTGGGGTCCTCGGCCCAGTCCTGACCGACCAGGAACACGTGCCAATACGCATACCAGGCATAGGCGGCGGCATAATCCGGTTCCAACGCAATCGCGCTGGACAGGAATTTGCCGGCCTTCAGGAACGGCTCCTTGTCCATCCGCCCGATCAGGGAGATGGCGCGCAGCATCAGGTCATAGGCCGACGCGTCGATCGGCGGGCGAGCCGCGCTCCGGCGAGCCTCGATCAACAGGATTTCGGGGTCGATCTGGGCGACGACCTCGGCCGCGATTTCGTCCTGCAACGACAGCAGATCGTTGGTCTGCCGGTCGAAGCGGCGCGCCCAGACGACCTGGTTGCCGGCCCGCAGATCCAGCAGCCGGACGGTGATCCGCAACCGGTTGCGCACGCGCTGGATGGTGCCGTCCAGCAGGAAATCGATGCCAAAGGTGCGGCGGATCGCGGCCTCGTCCCGGGTTTCAAGCGCGAACCGGCCCAGCGAGTTCGACGAAACCACGAACATCCAGCGGAACCGAGCCAATGCCGTGGTGATTTCCTCGGCCAGACCGGGCGCCAGATGCGCGTCTTCCTCCGTCCCGCCGACCAGTTGCAGCGGCAACACGCCGACATGCGCGCCCCCGCGGGCGGCTTGAGGTTCTTCCACCGGGGCCGGCGGCTCGGGAGCTTCCTCCGGCTCTTCCGCCGCCGACGCCACCACCGGCGCCGGGACGGGCTGCGGCGGACGCAGTGGCATGCGGCTGCCGGAGGGGCCGCGGATCTCTGTCAACAGCCGCTGCGTTTCCACCGACGGCGCCGCATCCAACAAATCCGCCAACACCGCTCGGCAGCGATCATAGGCCTGAATCGCCATGCCACGTTCGCCACGGGCCGCATGCGCCCGCATCAACGCGCGCCAGGCACCTTCGTGGGCTCGGTCGATCTGCAACAGGCGTTGCGCGGCGGGGATGGTCGCCTCGGGCTCCACCTGCTCCCGCAGCAGCGCTTCGGCCACGTTGCGGGCACGGTCGCGCAGACGTTCGCGTTCCGCGTTGAGCCAGGCGTCGAAGGTCGGGTCGATGCCGTCCAGATCCTCCAGCAAATCGCCGTCGAGCAACGACAGAGACGCCGGCTGGCTGGTCGTGGCGCGCATCACCTCCTCGACATCCACCCAGACGGCGCCGGGCCGCAGGGTCAGATGGTCGCGGGTGACGATCAGGATTTCGCTCTTGGCGACGGACAGGGTTTCCAGCAGCCGGTGGATTTCCTGGCGCAGGGATGCGCGGGCCTGCTCCTCCGGCCGGCGGCTCCACAGCAATTCGGCCAGCCGACCCCGCAGCGCCGGACGCGGCGCCGACAGCGTGATCGCGGCCAGCAGCGCGCGGGTCTTGCGACCGGCGGGCAACACATTCTCACTGGTGACGGTCCAGGCTTCCATCTGGCCGATCAACCGAAGCCGCACGACCACCTGATCGACGCCGCTCGGTTTAGAGTGAGCATCCGGGGGGTTGTTGCGACTGTCTGACATCATTCAATCATGCCCATGAGGGTCGGTTGTAAGGCCAGGCACGCCGACACGCAAAAACTTATGCGCTGCGTGAGGTTTAAAAGTCTGCCCGAAAACATGAACTCACGCCAGCCCGTCCTTTATTCCAGAGAATTCACCCATCCGCACAAACACCCGTGCGGCGTGCGGCGCAAGCGCTGAGAACAACGCCGAGCGGGGTGTTCGGGATTGAGAGACGAGCGGTTTGGAGAGGGTGGAAAGCACATGTCACGATCGACCACGACGACACCTCGCTGCACGTACCGACCCGGATCGCCGGCGACAGGCGCTTTTCGGCACGTCCAAGACGGTCGATATCTCCCGCGACATTGTCCTAGGTGATCGCGGCTTCCGCAAAAATCGCCCGGACATCGCCGTTCCATTCTGAGTTGTATCGACTCAGCCAGTGCTCCGCCTGATTCGGGGCGCCATTGGCGATGTCGCGCAACGGCGCCAGATAGATCGCCTCGGTGTCCCCGGATGGGTTGCGCCGGTTCCGCGCCCGCAGCCCGTCTTCCGCGATCGCCACGACATCCCGCGCCAACGCCCGCAGGTCGGCGCCGCGCCATTGGGCCGCCAGACCCTGTCGAGGCACCGCGGCGCGCAACGTCACGACATCTTCCCACGTCGCGCCTCGCAACAGGGATTCGGCGGCGGTCAGCGCGGCATCGTCGTAAAGCAGTCCAACCCACAGCGCGGATTGGGCCACCATCATGTCCGTCCGCCCGGCATCGGCGCCGCGCATTTCCACGAAGCGCTTGATCCGAACGTCGGTGAACACCGTCGTCACATGGTCGGCGAAATCACCGACCGTCGGCGTCACGCCCGCCAGATTGTGCAGTCGCCCGTTCATATAGTCACGGAACGAGGCCCCGGCGACGTCGATATAGCCCCCATCCCGATACACGAAATACATCGGCACTTCGTCGATCAGCCAGGTGGCATAGCGCTCGAACCCGAATCCATCCTCGAACATCACCTTGGGAATGCCGGAGCGCTGGTTATCCACGTCGGTCCACACATGCGCCCGATAGGACTGGAAGCCGTTCGGCTTGCCCTCGGTAAACGGGGAGTTGGCGAACAGCGCCGTCGCCAGCGGCTGCAACAGCAGGGAGACGCGCAGCTTGCGGACCATGTCCTGCTCGCTGGCGTAATCCAGGTTGACCTGCACCGTGCAGGTGCGAGTCATCATGTCCAGGCCCATGGAGCCGACCAGCGGCATATAGCGGCGCATGATCGCGTAGCGGCCCTTCGGCATCCACGGCATCGCGGCGCGGGTCGCGACCGGATGGAAACCCAGCGGAGAGAAACCCATGCGCAGCGGCGCGGATGCGGCGCGCACCTGCTCGTAATGCGTCTCGAATTCGGCGGCGGTCTCGTGCAGGGTTTCCAGCGGCGCGCCGGACAATTCCAGTTGGCCGGCCGGCTCCAGCGAGATCGCGGCAGCGCCTTGCTTGATGCCGATCGCGTTCGGCCCATCCATGATCGGCTCACCGCCGAAGCGCTGCATGCCGGCCAGCAGGTCGCGGATGCTGCCGGGCTGGCCGTCGGAGGGTTCGTAGGGTGGGGTCGCCAGGTCATCCAGGCGATAGCCAAATTTCTCGTGTTCCGTGCCGATGCGGAAGCGATCGGCGGGCTTACACCCGACGGCGATATGGTCGGCCAGTTGTCGGATCGACGTGATCGGCGTCGAGTCGGCGTCTCCGGGGTTAGACATATGTTTCCCAGATCTCTCGGGTTGAAGCTCAGCGTCCTAGCCGCAACCAGGGCCCTGCAACAAGGCCAGCCCGGCGAGGCACGCGGTCTCGGCCCGCAGGATGCGGGGTCCAAGATTCACACACCCAGCAGAGGGGTATTGCCGGAATCCGTCAAGCTCCGATGGTGCGAAGCCGCCTTCCGGGCCGACGAGCAGGGCACATGGCGTTGAACAACCGCGCAAATACGGGGCATCCGCGCGTTCGGCGGCGATGAAAAGCCGCCGGCCGGGCGGAAAATCGTCCAAAGCGGCGGCCAGCCGGCGCGGCGGATGGATCACCGGGACGGTGAGGCGCTCGCTTTGTTCCGCCGCTTCGATCGCGATCGCGGTCAGGCGGGATTCATTCACCCGCGCGGCATTGGTGCGCTCGGTCATCACCGGCAGGATCGCGGACGCCCCGAGTTCGGTGGCCTTCTGCACCACCAGATCGGTGGCGTCGCGCTTCAGGGGGGCAAACAACAGCCAGGGGCCGGGCTCCGGGTCCTGCGGGCGCAGGCGGGTTTCCGCCCGCAAGGTGGCGGCGCGCTTGCCGATGGCGTGGACTCGGGCCAGGAATTCCCCATCGCGGCCGTTGAACACATGCATCGCGTCGCCGACCCGCCGGCGCATGACATTGTCGAGATAGTGCGCCTGCTCCGCGGACAGGGGAATATCGGCCCCTTCCGCCAGATCGGCGGCTACAAACAAACGAGGCGGTCGTGTCATCCTGTCGGCGCGCTTTCGATTCCAATTGACCGGGTCGCGGCGCTACCGCGTTCGCAGACCGCCGGCGCGGAGAAGTTTCTCCCCCTCCCCTTGCGGGAGGGGGC
>CALQHT020000245.1 GCA_943330455.2 Nitrosovibrio sp. Nv4
AAGACCAGCACCTGTAATGCCTGCTGCCGCTGAGATTCGGTAAGACCAGCGATCCCGTCAAGCCACGCTTCGAATGCAGTCGCTTCCATGCTGCCCCCCCGCCGGTGGCATCCTAGCCGATTTCAACAAATACCGCTATAAGAGCCAAACAATATGACCGAGCCACAAGCCAGCATCGAAAGCCGCGGCTCCTGGGTGGCGGCCGGCATCGTCCTGGCCGTGCTGTCGGTTTCCTATGGCTCCCCCCTGCTGGTCATCGTCGGTCTGAAAGTGATGACAGAGGCGATGCACACCGACCGCTCGGTCGTGGCCCTGGCCGCGGCCCTGGTCTGGGTCGGCACCGGCGCCGGCGGCATCGCGATGGGCTGGCTCGCCGACCGGATCGGCCTGCGCCCTGTCGTGGCATTCGGCACGGTGATGACCGCGCTCGGCTTGCTCGTGTCGACCCATGGCAGCGTTTGGGCGCTGTATGTCGGGCATGGCGTATTGATCGGCTTCCTGGGCAACGGAGCGATCTACGCACCGCTGCTGATCTATGTCAGCCGCTGGTTCGACCGCCGCCGAGGCACCGCCATCGCCCTGATCTCCTCCGGCCAATATATCGCCGGAGTCGTCTGGCCGTCGGTCTTCCAGATCGGCATCGACGCCTATGGGTGGGAGTTGTCGATGACCGTGTTCGCCGGAGTCGTCGTCGCGCTGATCCTGCCCACGCTCGTGATGCTGCGCCCGGCCCCGGACGCACCGGTCCGCGGCGTGGTCGGTGGCAAAGCGGGCGAGCGGCGGACCGTGCTGGGCATGCATCCGAACGCGACCCAGGGGCTGATCTGTGCCGCCGCCTTCTGCTGCTGCGTCCCGATGTCGGTGCCGTCCTCTCACCTGGTGGCATTCTGCTCGGATATCGGCATTACCCCGGCTCACGGTGCGGCCATGCTGTCCGTGTTGCTGGGCTGCGCCTTCGTGTCGCGGCAGTTCTGGGGCGCGATGGCCGATCGGATCGGCGGGTTGAAAACCGTCCTGGCCGGATCGATCTGCCAGACCGTTGCGATCGGCGCCTTCATGCTCACCCAGGACGAGGTCGGCCTGTTCGCCATCTCCGCCGCGTTCGGCCTGGGGTTCAGCGGCATCATCCCGTCCTATTCGGTGGCCATCCGAGACCTGTATCCGTCCGCGGACGCGGCGTGGCGCATCCCGACCGTGCTGTTTTCCGGCATGTCCGGGATGGCATTCGGCAGTTGGTTCTCCGGTGCGCTGTATGACCATTACGGGTTCTACGGGCCGGCATTTACGGCTGGCGTGCTGTTCAACCTGGTCAATCTGATGGTGGTTGGCTTCCTGGTGCTGCGCGTGACCCAACGCGATCGCTCGCTGCTCCAATCGGTGCGTGCCTGACCCCGGACCGATTTTCCATGGTTTGACGCACGGGAGCGGTCATCTTCAGATAGAACAGCGTAGGGCGACTGGCCCGCACCATCAGCCGGAGAAAGGACCGCCATGCATCGGCGTCTGCTTCTGGGGACCGCGCTCGCCATGCCCGCCCTGGCAGCCGCTGGCGCATCCCGGGCTTGGAGCAAGGCAAAGCCAACCCCGGAGGCCGTGTCGTTGACGGACATGCTGCGCCCGTATCTGGGAAGCCATGGCCTGCCCGCGCTCGCCGCCGGCGTGGTTCGGGGCGGGGCAATGCTCGCTGTCGGAGCGGTCGGCAGCCGCCGAACGGGGAGCGAGATTGGGGTGACGGTGAAGGATCGGTTCCATATTGGGTCGGACACCAAGGCGATGACATCGCTGCTGGCGGCGACCTTCGTGGAACAGGACGTGCTGCGATGGACCAGCACGGTCGGCGAGGTCTTGGCGGACATGGCCGACGGCATGAACCCCGAACTGCGCAATGTCACCCTGACCCAGCTTCTGTCGCATACCAGCGGCATCCCGAGCGACAACGACGCGTTTGGCGATCTGCTCGTGCGGTCCCTGGCGCAGGACGGGTTGATCCTGGACGAACTGCGTGCCTGGCTGGTCCGGGAGTGGCGCACGCAGCCCTTGGCGGCACCGCCTGGCACCAAATTCGCCTATTCCAACATGGGCTACACCCTGGCCGGCGCGATGCTGGAACGGGTCGGACGGAAGTCCTGGGAAGAACTGATCGTTGAGCGGGTGTTCACGCCGTTGCGTCTGCGTTCGGCCGGGTTCGGGCCGCAATCCTCGTTGGGGCGCGTGGACGCCCCGTTGGGTCACCGCATCCTGACGGATGGCTCGTTGAAGCCGATGCTGGCCGGTCCGGCCGCCGACAATCCGCCGGTCATCGGCCCCGCCGGCACGGTACATCTGTCGATCCTGGACTTCGCCGCCTGGGCCGGCTGGAACGCCGGGGAAGGTCGCCGGCCTCCGCGCATCGTGCGGCCGGAAACGCTCCGCAAGCTGCATACCAAGGTGATCGACGTTCCGGCGGGTCCTGACGCGCCGCCTGGCACACCGTCCCGCGGCGGCTACGCGTTGGGGTGGGGCGTGGTCAGCGTGCCCTGGGCCGAGGAAAGACTGGTGACCCATGCGGGCTCCAACACCATGAACCTGGCGATGGCGTGGCTGCAGCCGTCGCGCGACTTCGCGATGGTGATGGCGACGAATGTGGGTGGGGCCAAGGCGGATGCGGCGTTGAAGGCACTGGCGGAGGCGCTTTACCGGCGGTTCGGGTAGATGGCGGACAAAGACCCATCCCGGACCAACCAACCCTGCCCGTTTCGGCAGGCGCTTGCCTCATCGCGAGACATCTTGTTAACAATAGCTCCGTCCAAAACTCGATCGCAACAACATGGCCATCAAAGACACCGTTGAGCTCGGCCAGTCGGTCCTGAATTTCATCAAGAACCTCGCCGTCACAGGCGTGATCCTGATGGTGATGATCTGGCCGGCGCAATTGGCAACCGTGCTGCGCGGCGTCGGCATCCAGGAATTTGAGTTCATGGGGCTGAAGGGCAAGACCGCCCTTGTGGACCTGGAACAACAACTTCGCGATCAGAAAGCGGTCTCCGATGAGCTGGAACGGCAAGTCCGCAGTTCGGCGGAACTGCTGAAACGGGTTCGTGCCGACCGCGCGCAACCAATGGTACCAGAGATTCTACCGGCGCCGGGTCCCGCCGCGGCAAGCAAGAGCGGGACCGAACCGATACCAACTCTTCCGGCCCCGGCTCCTCCTCCCGGAGCTCCAACCGAGACCAGCCCACCAGTGTCGGAGGCCATCCCGCTTGGCCAATCGCTGACGCATTCGATCGATCAGGCTTACCGGTTGATCGATCGCTCCGCTTCCACGACCCGGGCGACCCAGGCCACCCTGGACACGGTCGCCCCGGCCGTCGCAATGGCGCAGAACGCCATCGGGGGTTCGGGATTATGGGCGATCGTTTTCAGCGCCGATGCGTCAGAGGCCGCGGCCGCGCCCGAAATCGACCGCGTCCGGCGCCTCAACCTCGGCGTTCCCCAACTCTTCCTGCGACAGAACTGGTACCGCGGGGCACTGACATTCCCAACTCAGGCAGACGCCCAATCCCGTCTGGCCCAGATTCGAGCGCTTGGCGGAACCTTCAAGGATTCCTACGTGGTCAATCTCCCTACCTGGTGTTCGGCGGCGGTGCAGAAATCGCCCGCGGTGTGGGACTGCAAGTCCTGACCCCAAAGGCTACGGTGCTTCCCGCGGCAGTGCCCGCTATGCTTCCCTCACGGGTGCGAACCAAAGTTGTGCGATCGAGTACACGACTCACCGTCATTGGCGGACTTGATCCGGCAACCCAACCCCAGCCGTTGAAGCGCGAGTTGCCGGATCAAGTCCGGCAATGACGGTGAGGTGAGTCTATCTGTCGATGGTTAGAGGCGTCGATATCACTCCGCACAATGTTGAACCACACCCTTCCCTCACCCGTCATTTTCGCGCGTCCGCCCGTGGGCGCGGGGACCTGACATCGCACGAACGCCGAAGGCGGGGCAGCGCGATCACGCCCTGCCCCCAATCCCATCCCTAGTCCGTAATCAACTCATCCCCACCGGCCAGCAATTCGCACAACTTCGCCATTTCGGTGTGGTCCGCACCGGGGCCGAACCGGGTCTCCGCCGAGACGATCATCTCTTTCACCAGGGCCGACAGCGGCGTCGCGGTCCCGGTTTCCCGCCCGACCTGCAAGGCGATGGACAGGTCCTTGGCCAGCAGCCCCATGGAGAACCCGGCATTGAACTTCCGCGACAGCACGAACTGGCGGAACTTCTTCTGCGTCGAGTTGTTCATCCCCGTCGCCGCGTTCAACACATCCGTCATCACGCCGGCATCCAGCCCGAAGCGCTGGCCGATCAGCAGCGCCTCGATCCCGATCAGGAACCCGCCGGTGGAAACCAGGTTGTTCAGCGCCTTCATCGCCTGACCCGAGCCCACGCCGCCAGTCCGCAGCACTGAGGTACCCATCGCCGACAGCACCGGCATCGCCTTGTCGATGGCCGAACCGTCGCCGCCGACCATGATGGCCAGTTCGCCGGTCTTGGCGCGTGGCACCCCGCCGGACACCGGAGCATCGATCAAGATCCCGCCCAGAGAGGCGACCTTCTCCGCCAGGGCCTGCGTCATCGACGGCACGCCGGAACTCATCTCGATCACGATCGTGCCGGGTTTCATGCCGGAGAAGACGTTGTCATCCCCCTCCGCCAAGACCCGTTCGACGATCACGCTGGTCGGCAGCATGGTCACGATGACGTCGGATGCCGCCGCGAGCTGGCGCAGCGTGTCGGGCGCGGTGCCACCGATCTGCTGGACGAAGTTGTTCGCGACCTCGCGGCGGGAGTCGTTGACGTTGACGGTGAACCCGGCCTTGACCAGACAGGCCGCCATCGGCCAGCCCATGTTGCCGACGCCGACGAAGCCGACGGTTGCCTTGCCTTCTGGGGACGTTGCGGACATCCGGATCAGCCCTTCTTCGCCGCGTCGTCGACTTCCTTGAACACCTCGGTGGCGATCTTGAACGCCTCCAGACAGGCGGGGATGCCGCAATAGGCGCCGACCTGCATCAGGATTTCCTTAATCTCATCCCGGCTCACGCCGTTGGTCAGCGCCGCGCGCAGATGCAGCCGCAGCTCCGAGCCGCGATTCAGCGCCGAAAGCATGGTCAGGTTGATCATGCTGCGGGTCTTGCGGTCGATGCCGGGGCGGGTCCAGCACATCCCCCAGGCGATCTCGGTCGTCATCTGCTGGAAGGCGGCGTTGAAATCGTCCGCCCGCGCCAGCGAGCTGTCGACATAGTCGGCCCCCAGCACTTCGCGCCGGACCGCGAGGCCCTGCTTGAACAGTTCGCTTTGGTATTCCGGGCGGTTCGGGACGTCGACCATGGCTCATCTCCCCTGGGGTTATCGCGGCGGGCACCGTAAAGCATGATCACGCTGAGCGGAACGTCACGGCGGGTGGTTCATGCGATCGAACAAAGAACCAGAGTGTTTTCCCGTCATCCGGAAATACGCAAACACTCCAGTCCCTTGTTTGGTCGCGTAGGTTCCCCGCCCCCCTGGGATCCGGTCGGCTGCTCGGAGTATGCCGAGCGCGGCAAAGGGGCCTCCCTCGCGCCTCCCGCACCCGACCGCATCCGACCGCACCCGACCGCAAAAGCATGGAGTGATCGTCCTGTTGCCACCATGGCGTCGCATCGACCGTGACCACGGCGTGACACCGGAGTTGCCCAGCAAGACGATTGCAAGGAATCCGTAACTTCCTGCATGGTAGTTTCATCAATTGGCATACGGAAACTATCTTACAGATGGGTCAAATTTGTCACACCCGGACCGCCAACCGCCGCCCACACCACCTGCCCGGGCGCGAGGTGCGCATCGACCGCGCGCTCCGCGGCACTGCCAGCCGCCCCCGCGTGAAGTCTTCATCGCCCCAACCCTGGCACGGACACCGGGTCCTCCAGGAAGCCTCACCCGCTTCGACCTATGATGGAAAGGCGAATATCGCCGCCGATGCCGCCCACGAACCCCCGGCCCAAGGCTCCGACGCCCCCTGTGAGGATGTCACACGATGAAGGCGCCCAACTGGATGGTAGGCCGGCGCGCGTCATCACGGGACGTCAGCGCCGCGGATCAGAAAATACAGGAGCGGCTGAACACCGTCGGTCGATCGCTTCGCCGGCGCATGTCCGACAAGATCGAGGTGTTGTTTCAGGAATCCTGCCTGTCCGGAGACGTGGAAACCGCCGAAAGCCTCCTGGCCATTCTGGAACGCATGAGCACGCGGCCGACCCAGGGACCCGACAACCGCCGTGTGCCGTTGGCGACGCTGGAGCGTCTGCGTGCCGAGTTGGAGCAGTGCCGGACCAAGGAAGAACCCATCGACCCGGACTGACATCCACGGACCAATTCTGGCCGCCACCCGGTCCGCTACGTCGAAAAACGCCACGCTGATCATTGTTTGACGATGATGATGTCCGCCACCGATACCGATTTTCCCACGAACGTGATAGGTGAGTCTCACCAGTTGAAACGAGCTGGGGCCCCGGACAACACCGTGGCAGGATCGAGGAGCAGAACATGACAATGAGCAGACGCCTCGGCGCCGAATTCTTCGGTACATTCTGGTTAACCTTCGGAGGCTGCGGCAGCGCCGTCCTCGCCGCCGCTTTCCCCCAACTCGGCATTGCCTTCGCCGGCGTGGCACTGGCCTTCGGCCTGACAGTGCTGACAATGGCCTTCACGGTGGGTCATATCTCCGGCGGTCACTTCAATCCGGCCGTGACGATCGGGCTTTGGGCCGGCGGACGTTTCAGCGCCGCCGACATCATCCCCTACATCGTTGCTCAGGTCGTCGGCGCGATCGCCGCGGCTGCCGTGCTGTATCTGATCGCGTCCGGCAAGCCCGGTTTCGCCCTCGGCGGCTTCGCATCGAACGGCTATGACGCGCTCAGCCCCGGCAAATACAGCATGATCTCCTGCCTGCTGATGGAGGTCGTGGCGACCTTCTTCTTCCTGATCATCATTCTGGGCAGCACGTCGTCACGCGCTCCGGCCGGTTTCGCGCCGATCGCCATCGGCCTGGGCCTGACCCTGATCCACCTGATCTCGATCCCGGTCACCAACACCTCGGTCAACCCGGCCCGCAGCACCGGTCCCGCCTTGTTCGCGGGCGCCGAATATGTGGGACAGCTCTGGCTGTTCTGGGTGGCGCCGATCGTGGGCGCGCTGATCGCCGGCGCGGTCTCTCGCTGGCTCCAGGACGAGTAAGCCACGCGGTCGACCGATAAAAATCCGGGCTGTCCGCGTCAGACGCGGCAGCCCGGGCGACCTCTCAGCCCAGATGGGCGGCGATCGATCCGACGACCGCGGTGAACATCGCCGGCGTCAACCGCCCGGTGTTCGTGTTCAACCGGGACACATGATAGCTGTCCGCCAGCAACAGCCCGCCAGGCAGGTCATGCAGAGCACCATGCTCGAACTTGACATGGCTCGCCCGCAGCCCGCGTGCGCGCAGCACCGCCTTGTGCGCAACCCCACCCAGAGCCAGCACGGCCCGCAGATTGGGCATCGCGCCCAGTTCGTCGGTCAGAAATCCGTTGCAGGCGTTGATTTCCGCCGGCACCGGCAGATTACCGGGCGGGACGCAGCGCACCGCGTTTGTCACCCGGCAGTCGGACAGCGCCAGCCCGTCACCGGCATGGGCGTCATACCCACCGGTGGCGAAGCCAAAGGCCAGCAAGGTCTGATAGAGCAGCATACCCGCGAAATCGCCGGTGAACGGCCGCCCGGTGCGGTTGGCACCGCGGACGCCAGGCGCCAGGCCCACCACAAGGACACGCGCATCCATTCCACCGAAACTCGGAACCGGCGCGTTATGCCAGTCGGCATGCGCGTCCCGGTTGGCCTGGCGATACGCCACCAACCGCGGACACAGCGCGCAATCCCGATCGGGCGCTGACAGCACTGTCACCCCCAACGTCACCCCTGGTCTTGCGCATCGGAGTAGGGTTCGGCCGGAGTCTGGCGCACCGGCGTGGGCCGAGTGCGAGGCTCGGTCTGCCGGCGGGTGAATTCGGGCGCGATTTCCGCCAGTTCCAGGAACTGATCGGCCTGCCGGCGCAGTTCGTCCGCGACCATCGGCGGGCTGGTGCGAATCGAGGACACGACGGAAACGCGCACCCCCTTGCGTTGCACGGCCTCCACCAACCGACGAAAATCCGAGTCGCCGCTGAACAGGACCGCATGATCGATCCGGTCCGACAGCTCCAGCATGTCGACCGCGACCTCGATATCCATATTGCCCTTGATACGCCGGCGGCCGGCGGCATCGGTGAATTCCTTGGCCGGCTTGGTCACCAACGTGTAGCCGTTATAGGCGAGCCAGTCGGTCAGCGGCTTCAGCGGCGAGTATTCGTCGGTCTCCAGCACGGCTGAGTAGTAATACGCGCGAATGATGTGGGCTTTGCGACGAAAATACTCCAAAAGGTTGCGATAATCGACGTCAAATCCCAAATTGCGCGAAGCGGAATAAAGGTTCGCGCCGTCGATAAAAAGAGCAACACGCTCATTCGGCAGGAAATGCATTGTGCTTGGCCTCATACGATAGTGGGTGAAAACATGTCGGCGGTCAGGTTGGAAACGGCGCGGGCCGGTCAAACAGATTGCCCGGTGCAAGGGACCCACTATAGCTGATCGCCCAGGTCGGAAAAGATGGGGTATCGCGGCAATGTTGGGACAGGCGGAGTGCTTGGGATGATGCTGCTGGTGGCGATCGGCGCCAATCTGCCGGGGCCGGACGGGACGGCACCGCTCGAGACCTGTCGTAGGGCGGTGGGACGGTTGGGGATGGAGATGCGGCTGATGGGATTGTCGCGATGGTACCTGACAGAGCCGGTGCCGCCGTCAGGCCAGCCGCCTTATGTCAATGCCGTGGCGCATCTGGACATCGACCCGACCACAGACCCCGTGGAGGCCCTCGCACACCTGATGCAGATCGAAGAGCAGTGCGGGCGGGTGCGCAGCGTGCCGAATGCCGCGCGGACCTTGGATCTGGACCTGATCGCCATGGGCGCGCTGGTGCGACAATCGCCCGACCCGATCCTGCCGCATCCTCGGGCGCATGAGCGGGCGTTCGTGTTGGTACCGCTGGCGGACGTGGCGCCAGGCTGGGTGCATCCCGTGCTGGGCCAGACGGTTGAGGCGCTGTTGCAAGGCGTCTCGCGCGCCGGCATCCGCCTGATGTGAGCCGGACCGAGCGCGATCGGGGAAGCGGAAGCCTTGGGGCTCCGCCCCAAACCCCGCGAGGGGCTTTGCCCCCTCGACCCCCACCAAGGCTGGGCCTTGGATGCCACTTATTGGGTCAGGGGGGAAAGGGGGCCGACACGGACGTTGAAACGCCATGGTCGGCCCCCTTTCCCCCCT
>CALQHT020000246.1 GCA_943330455.2 Nitrosovibrio sp. Nv4
CCCGCTCTCGGCCGCAATGACAAATCGCATACGCTCGTCCATGACACCTGTGACTTTCCAAACCATCGGCAGGTCCTCCCTGCCGTAGATCGTGGACTGTCAACCATGTGCCCGGTCTGTTTTGTCAGGTATGTGCCCGGTTCATACCGGGCAGAGCCCCTGATCGGGGTCCGGGGCGGAAGCCCCTGATCGGGGTCCGGGGCGGAAGCCCCGCCCTTTCCCCTCAGAACAGCCCTTCGATCTCCCCATCCTCCCGCAGCAGGATCGTCTCCGCCGCCGGCACCCGAGGCAGCCCGGGCATCGTCATGATATCTCCACAAATCGCCACCACGAACCCAGCCCCGGCCGACAGCCGCACCTCCCGCACCGGAATCGTATGCCCCGTGGGCGCCCCCATTACGGTCGGGTCCGACGTAAAGCTGTACTGCGTCTTGGCGATGCACACAGGCACATTGCCGAATCCCGCATCCTCGAACGCTTGCAACCGCCGAGCGACCGCGTCGGGCACGGAAATGTCGGAGGCGCGATAGATTTCCCGCGCAATGGTCCGGATCTTGTCGGCCAGCTTCATCTCCAACGGATACAGCGGCTTGTAGGCGGCCTCTCCGGCGTCGATGCGCTTCATCACGGCATGCGCCAAGGCCTCGGCCCCAGCGCCGCCATGCGCCCAATGGGTGCAGGAAATTGCCTCCACGCCCATGGCCGCCATGGCGTCGCGGATGGCCTCGAACTCGGCCGCGGTGTCGGACGTGAAGTGATTGACCGCCACCACCACCGGCAGTCCGAATTTGCGCAGGTTCTCCACGTGGCGCGCCAGATTGGCGGTGCCGCGCTGCACGGCCTCCACATTTTCCGGCCCCAACGCGTTTCGAGCAATGCCGCCATGCATTTTCAGCGCACGCACTGTGGCCACCACCACCGCGCAGGACGGCTTCAGACCCGCCGCCCGACACTTGATGTCCAGGAACTTCTCGCCACCTAGATCAGCGCCGAATCCGGCCTCGGTCACCACCACATCGGCCAGTTTCAGCCCCAGCCGCGTCGCCATCACCGAGTTGCAACCATGCGCGATATTGGCGAACGGCCCGCCATGCACCAGCGCGGGAGAACCCTCCAAGGTCTGCACCAGGTTGGGCGCCACCGCGTCCTTCAACAGCACCGACATCGCCCCATCGGCCTTCACGTCGGCCGCCGTCACATTGGTCCCGTCACGCTTCTGCGCCACGATCATCCGGCCCAACCGAGACTGCAAATCGGCGAGGTCGCTCGCCAAGCAGAACACGGCCATGACTTCCGAAGCAACGGTAATGTCGAACCCGTCTTCCCGAGGAAACCCGTTCGCCACCCCACCCAGACTGCCAACGATGGAGCGCAGCGCCCGATCGTTCATATCCAGACACCGCCGCCAGGAAATCCGGCGCGCATCGATCCCCAGCGGATTGCCCCAGTAGATCGAGTTGTCGATCATCGCCGCCAAAAGATTATTGGCCGAAGTAATCGCATGGAAATCGCCGGTGAAGTGAAGATTGATCTGGTCCATCGGCACGACCTGCGCGTACCCGCCGCCCGCCGCTCCGCCCTTCATTCCGAAGCTCGGTCCCAGGCTGGGCTCACGCAGCGCGATCACCGCGCGCTTGCCGATCCGGTTCAGCGCATCGCCCAATCCGACGGTCGTCGTGGTCTTGCCCTCGCCGGCCGGGGTCGGGTTGATGCCGGTGACCAGCACCAGCGCCCCATCCTTGCGGCTTTCCAAAGTCTTGATGAAATCCAGGCCGATCTTGGCCTTGTGCCGCCCGTAAGGCTCCACCGCGTCATCGGGGATGTTCAATTTCGCCGCGATTTCCCCGATCGGGCGGAGAACGGCGGCGCGGGCAATTTCGAGGTCTGGATTGCTCATTGGATTTGCTCCCGGTTTTTCACGCCGATTTCGACCAACGCCGCGTCCATCGCCGCGACCGCACGCCGCATATCGTCGGGTGTGATCGCGCCGATGCATCCGACGCGGAACGTTGGTGTCGGTGTGTTGTAGAAATTGCTGATTAGGACGTCGCGCGCCTTCAGGGCGTCGACGAAGTGTTGCAGGTTCCAGGCCGGATCGGCCGGCGCGTGCACATTCACGATGATAGGGCCCTGGTGTTCGACCGAAAGATACGGGGTCAGGCCAAGGGCACGGATTCCGTCATAGAAGGCGCGCATGTTGGCGGTGTAGCGCGCCAGCCGAGCGGGTTGCCCACCCTCGGCATCCCAGAAATCCAGCGCCCGATCGAACGCCGCCAGCACCTGAGCCGGCGGGGTAAAGCGGAAACTCCCCGGTCCGCTGCGCAAGCTGTGCGCGTAGACATCGGACAGATCGAACGACCAGCTTGCCGCGTTGGCGGCACATGCCTCCAACCGATCGATACGAGCAACCGCGAAGGCCATGCCCGGCAGCGCCTCAATGCATTTGTTGGAGGTAAAGACGATGGCATCGACTTCGGGCTGGGCCGACATATCGAAAGGCAGGGCGCCGAACGCGGACACCGCATCCACGATCATCCGCCGCCCCTCGGCGCGGACCACGGCGCCGATCGCGCGCGCATCATGCACCACCCCGCTGCCGGTTTCCGAGTAGACCACGCCGACATGACTGATCGAGGCATCGGCCGCCAGCGCATCGGCGACAGATCGCGGGTCTGTGGGCTGGTTGCCCGCGATGGGCAAAGAGATCGGCACACGGCCGGCTTCTCGCGTCAGACGCACCATGCGGTCAGAATAGGACCCGGTGTTCGGGATCAGAATCTTGCCGCCCGGGGGCAGAAACGTCCGGACCGCGGCTTCGGTGATGAAATGACCGCAGCCTTGGAGCGGCAGGGTGGCGTGCGCGTCCGGGGTGCCGTTTGCCACGCGCACCACGCGCTGGCGCAAATTGGTCAGAAAATCGCGAAACGCGTTGTCCCAGGGCGCGAGGTCCCGTGCCATGGCGGCACGGACCTCGGGGCGCGTGGTAACGGGGCCTGGAATCAGCAACAACATGGGTGCACGCTTCGCAATCAACCTGATAGCACGCTTCGCAATCAATCTGGGAGCACGCTTCGCACGACGGCGGATGGAAATCCACCCACCCTACCGCCGGGGCATGCTAGGATCGCTGCCATGACCATGCCATTCGTCCTCCCCGACTGGGTTCCCTGGTGGGTGCCGCTGCTGCTGCTGCTGCCGGCCCTGCTTTATGCCGTCGCGTTCCTGTTCATGCCGTTCAGCGTGATCGGCGTGAAGTCCCGCCTGGAAGTGATCGAGGCACGCCTGGACGAAATCCAGAACGAAATCCGCCACCTGGCGCTGCGCCTGCCCGCCGCGTCCCGGGAAGCCGACTTCGAGGAGATCTACGCCCCGCGCCCGCCCGATCGCCGTCCGTCCGAGCCCGTGGTCGCACGCCCGCCCATCCCGCCCGCGGCCTATGAATTGCCCGATCCCGAGGAATTGAACGACCGCCCGCCACCGCCGCCGCATACGCGCCCGATCCGGCGCAGCGAGCCGACGGTGCGGTCGGGGCGGAGTGAGCCGCGGGTGGAGTGGCCGCGGGGGTAGGGCGGGGCCTCCGCCCCGGACCCCGACCGGGGCTTTGCCCCTGGACCCCACCAAGGGCGACGGCCCTTGGAACCCGGAACATGGTTGGATTGAGGGATGGGGCGCTACCCGGACGGTGATGGGTCCGTGTAGCGCCCCATCCCTCAATCCAACCAAAGAATCGCATTCCAAAGGCCGTGCCTTTGGCGGATCCGGGGCGAAAGCCCCGCCCTACTCCCGCCGCAACTCCGCCCCAAGGCGCCCGCTCAGCCACAGCCCCAGCATCCGCACATCGCTGGCCAGCGACCACAGCGGGTGCCCGAACGTTTCCGGCCGGTTCCCCTCGATCGCGAAATGCGCCGTCCAGGCAAACGCATAACCGACGAGCGGCGCCACCGGCAGCAGCCACCAGTTCACCAACACGCCGCCCAGCACGCAAGCCAGGGCCAGCAAGGTCCCCGCGTAATGCAGCGCCCGCGTGGCTGGCTTCGAATGCGCGCGCAAATACCGCAGCCAAAACTCGTCGTAGGTCATGATGGCGATTTCCCTGCACCGGACATGCCGCTATCGTCTCCACCTTAAACCAGGAGGCTCACCATGGCACCGCCCCCGCCTTTCGGCGCGAATTCCGCCGCCGCCCGTGATATCGCGAACGTGTTGCACCCCTACACCGACCTGAAAACCCATCTGGAAGTCGGCCCCGTGGTGATTTCTCGCGGCAAGGGCGTCCGAGTTTGGGATGACGCCGGCAAGGAATACATCGAAAGCGTCGCCGGCCTCTGGTGCGCGTCCCTGGGCTTCGACAATGAGCGTCTGGTGCAGGCCGCGGTCACCCAGATGCGCAAGCTGCCCTTCTATCATGCCTTCACCGCCAAATCGCACGAACCCGCCATCGACCTGGCGGAAATGCTGATTGAGCGGGCGCCCTTGCCCATGAGCAAGGTGTTCTTCGCCAATTCCGGGTCCGAGGCGAACGACTCCGCCATCAAGATGATCTGGTACATGAACAACGCCCTGGGGCGGCCGAAGAAGAAAAAGATCATCGGCCGGATCAAGGGCTATCACGGCATCACCATCGCGGCGGCGTCCCTGACCGGGCTGCCAGCCAACCATCGCAGCTTCGATGTGCCGCTGCCCGGGTTCGTCCACACGATGACCCCGCATTACTACCACGCCGGCCTGCCCGATGAATCCGAGGACGATTTCGCCACTCGCTGCGCCGACGAACTGGAAAAGCTGATCCTGGCGGAAGGCCCGGACACGGTGGCCGCGATGTGGGCGGAACCGATCATGGGCGCCGGCGGCGTGATCGTGCCGCCCAAGGGATATTTCCCGAAAATCCAGGCGGTGCTGCGCAAGTATGACGTGCTGCTGGTCGTCGATGAGGTGATTTGCGGCTTCTGGCGCACGGGCAACTATTGGGGCAGCCAGACGCTCGACATCCAGCCGGACATTCTGACCTGCGCCAAGGCCTTGTCCGCGTCCTATATGCCGATCAGCGCGGTTCTGGTGAACGATCGCGTGTTCCAGGCTCTGGCGAAGGAAAGCAACGAAATCGGCACGTTCGGGCACGGCTTCACCTATTCCGGCCACCCCGTCCCGGCCGCCGTCGCGATCGAGACCCTGAAAATCTACGACGAGACGGATATGGGCGGCCATGTCGGCTCGGTTGGCCCGCATCTGCAAGCGGAACTGCGGCGCCTGTTCGCCGATCACCCACTGGTGGGGGAGGTGCGTGGCACCGGCCTGATCGCGGCGATGGAACTGGTCGCCGACAAGGCCACCAAGACCAATTTCGACCCGAAGGCGAAGGTTGGGCCTCGCCTGACCAAGATCCTGGAGGAAAACGGGGTGATCGGGCGGGCCTCGGTGAACGACACGCTGTGCTTCAGCCCGCCGCTGATCATCAGCCAGGAAGAAATCGATGAGTTGCTGACCCGCGTCGGCAAGTCGCTGGACGAACTGACCGTGCAACTGCGGCGGGAGCAGATTGCCGTCGTGCGGTAACGCGTTGGGAAGGCCGAGGTCCCTGACCGGGGGGCTCGGCCAGGACGGTCATTGGCTTGCGTCGACAAGGCGAGCCGCAAACAAGCCCGTGCCAATTGGTGCCTTACCACTCGGAACCGTCACGGCCCGCGCGGACGGGCCATGATGGATTTGCCGCGATGGATACGGCGAAGCGCGAATGGCAACCTGTCGGCTGCTATGACGTAGGAAGGCCCGCTCTTAACACGTTGTGTCGTCGATCGGATTGCGTGTCACCTCCACCTACCCCCCCAAATACGCCCGCTTCACCTCCGGATCGCGTGCGAGTTCCCGGCCGGTGCCTTGCAAACTCACCCGCCCGCTTTCCAGCACATAGGCCCGGTCCGCCAGCGACAAAGCCACCGCGGCCATCTGCTCGACCAGCAGGATGGACCGGCCGGAATCCCGCAACCCTCGGATCGTATTGGCGATTTCCTTGACGATCAGCGGCGCCAGGCCCATCGAGGGCTCGTCCATCAGCAGGAATTTCGGCTCCGACATCAGGCCGCGGGAAATCGCCACCATCTGCTGCTCGCCGCCCGACAGAGTGCCGGCCAACTGGCGGCGACGCCGGCGCAGGATCGGGAAGCGGTCCATCTCCCGCTCCATCGCCGCCCGCACCGCGGCCTTGTCGGCGCTCAGGCGGGAGTAGCCGCCCAGCAACAGATTGTCCTCCACCGACTGATCGGAGAACAACTGCCGGCCTTCCAGGATGTGGGTAATGCCGAGCCGCATGATGGCATGGGCGGGGAGGCCGGAGATGAGCTTGCCCTCGAATTTGATCTCGCCGCCCTTGATCGGCGCCAGACCGGAAATCGCCATCAGGGTGGACGTTTTTCCAGCACCGTTGGAGCCGATAATGGCGGTGATTTCGCCCTCTCGCGCGTCCAGGTCGATCCCGTGCAGCGCCTCGATATGGCCGTAGGCGACGCGCAATCCGCGAATTTCAAGCATGGGATTCGTCCTCATCCGGCGCGCCCAGATAGGCTTCGATCACCTTCGGATTGGCCTGCACCTCCGCCGCGGTGCCGTCGGCGATCTTCTGGCCGAAATCGAGGACGGAAATATTGTCGCTGATGCCCATGATCAGCTCCATGTGATGCTCGATCACGACTTGCGTCACCCCGGCCTGTTTGATGCGGCGAATGATTTCCGACAGATGGTGCAATTCGGTCGGATTGACGCCGGCCGCTGGCTCGTCAAGTAACAAAAGCTTCGGCCCTACCGCGAGGCCGCGGGCGATCTCCAACAACCGCTGCTGCCCATAAGACAGATTCTGCGCCAGATCAAACGCTCGGCTTCCAATACCGACGAAGTCAAGCAATGCCATTGATTTGGCGCGATACGCATCCTCTTCGGCGACCGCGCCGGCGGTCTGGAACAGGTGCGACACGAAGCCGTGCTTCAGGCGCAGATGGAACCCCACCATCACGTTGTCCAGCACCGACAGGTCGCCGAACAGGCGGATGGACTGGAACGTCCGGGTCACCCCCATCTTCGCCATCCGATGTGACGCGGTGCCGCTGACTTCCTGCCCCGCGACATGCACGGACCCGGTAGTGGGCTTGTAGATGCCGGTCAGAACGTTGACGAAGGTGCTCTTGCCGGACCCGTTCGGCCCGATCAGCCCGTGGATTTCACCCGGCCGGATCGTCACATCGACATTCTGCAAGGCGCGGATGCCACCGAAATGGCGGCTGAGGTCGCGGACCTCCACCGATGGCTGCGCGCCCAGGCTGAGTTCGCTCAACACCGAATTGTCCGGCTTCACCGGCACCGGCTTCGGCAGGAACCGACGCACGGATGCCAGCCGCAACAGGCTGCCGACGATGCCCCGCGGCAGGAAGATGATGGTTACGAGAATGATCCCGCCATAGATGTACAACTGGTATTCGTGCAGATGCGCGAACAGGGTCGGGATGATGTTCAGGATCATGCTGCCGACCAGCGGCCCGAACAACGTCCCGCTGCCGCCCATCAACGCCGAGGTCAGCAACTGCACCGACAGCCCGAACACGAAGGTGTCAGAGTTGATGAACCCGTTCTGATGCGCGAAGAACACCCCGCCGAGACCAGCGCAGACCGAGCTGAGCACGAAGGCCAGCACCTTCCAGGCATAGACATTGATGCCCAGGGTTTCCGCCGCGACCTCGCTGCCCTGCAAGGCGAACAAGGTGCGCCCGATGCGGGAATGAAACAGATTGGCGGCCAGGATCTGCACGACGATGGCGGTGCCGCCGATCAGCCAGAAATACTGGGTCGCGTCCATTTCCTCGCCGGACGGCAGCCGAGGTCCGGGGATCGACATGATGCCCATCGGCCCGCCGGTCAGGTCCCAGCGATTGGCCGTGACCTCCGCCATGAAGCCGAACGCCAGCGTCACCATCGCCAGATACGGTCCCTTGGCCCGCAAGCTGGGCAGCGCCAGCAACGCACCCGCGACGCCGGAAAACACCACGCCGGCGGAGGCGCTGGCCCAGAACGGCCAGCCGGCCCGGGTTGCCAGCAAGGCAGACGTATAGGCACCGACCGCATACAGCCCGGCATGGCCGATGGAGATCTGGCCGGACCAGCCGACCAGGATGTCGATGCCGATTGCGACGATATACAGGTAGACCAGCGACTGCATCACCAGGATGAAGAACGCATCGTCCAGGATCAGCGGCAGCGCATAGACCAGCGCGGCGGCGGCAATGATCGTGGCCCACCCGCGCGGGCCCGTGGCGGCGAGGATCGGGAGGCGCATGGGCTCAGACCTTCTCGATCGTGCGCCGGCCCATCAGGCCGGTCGGGCGGAAGGCCAGCATCACCAGGATGAAGAGGAAGGTGATGCCCTCCTTCAGGTTGGAGCTGATGGTGCCGAACAATTGCTCGCCCAGGCCGATGACCAGGCCGCCGATCAGGATGCCCACCGGATTTTCCAACCCGCCGAAGATCGCCGCCGCGAACGCCTTGATCCCGGGCACGGTGCCCATATAGGCCCAGGCGAAGGTGACCGGCGCGATCAGCACGCCGCCGAGGCCAGCCAGCGCGGAGGACAGCGCGAAGGCCAGGATCACCATCCGCTTCACGTCGATGCCCATGACCGCGGCGGCGTTGCGGTTATGCGCCACCGCCATCAGTGCCTTGCCGAGCACCGAACGTTTCAGGAAGATCTGGACGGCAATCACCGTGCCAAGGGCGGCGACGATGATGAACAACTCCTGCGGGAAGATGCCTGCCTGGCCGATCTGCACCACGTTGTCGCCGAACGGGGAAGGGAACTTGATCTGCTCCGGTCCCCAGATATGCACCGCCGCGTTCTTCAGGATGATCGAGATGGCGAGGGTGCTGAGCACCCAGCTATGCGACAGCACATGGCGGATCACCGGACGGATCGCGACTCGTTCCAGCACAACACCCATCAGCGCGGTGACCGCGAGCGCGATCGCCAGCGCGATGGGAAACGGCAGGCCGAGGGCGACATAGGATGTCAGCCCGACCATGGCGCCGATCATCAGGAACTCGCCCTGGCCGAAGTTCAGGGTCGCGGTCGTGATGAAGGTGACGTAGTAACCCTGAGCGATCAGGGCATAGATACTGCCGATCGACAGGCCGGATACCACCGCCTGCCAGACCTTGAGCAAGGTCGGGTCCATGATGCAACGCTCCGCCTGGTGGTCTGTATCGTTATTGCCAAAAATCCGACTGGACGTTTGTTTCCGTTATTGTAACTGTGGCCCTAACCGTTGACCGATGCACCGCCGACATCGCCGCCGTGCCCCCCTTTTACCGTCATTGCCGGGCTTGACCCGGCAACCCACGCTTCAACGGCTGGGAGC
>CALQHT020000247.1 GCA_943330455.2 Nitrosovibrio sp. Nv4
GGGGGCTTCACGCAATGTCCGTGCGGGTTAACCCCTCCCCCCACCCTTGGTCCGCTTCGCGGCCCAAGCCCACAAGGGGAGGGGGAGGATTTTCTCCGACCCCGCGTTCAGGTCATGAACTTCTCGGTCCAGCTCTTGAACTGGCCTTCCCGCGTGACCTTCGCCATCGTCGCGGCCGAGGCGACACCCTTCAGCTCCGACGGCTTCACCCCGTCGCGCAGCGCCTTCAGCGTGTCATAGGTCGCCTGCACCGCGGCCGAGAACGGCTGGTGCCCCTGCAACGCGATCCGCACACCCTGGCTGCCGAGATAGGCCTTGTCGCCGATCTCCCCGCCGCCGCCCATCATCATCGGGATACGGATTTCGGCATGCAGCGCCTCCAGCAGTTCCCGGGTCATGCCGCCGGCGAAGAACAGCGCGTCGACGCCCTCCTTCTGGTAGTTGCGAGCACGGATCAGGCATTCCTCCGGCCCGGCGATCGCGGCGGCGCTGGTGCGACCGATGATAACCAGGGATTTGTCCTCCCGGGCGGCCAGGGCGGCGCGCATCTTGCCGATGCCTTCTTCCCGGGAGACCAGGCCGGGCTTCGTTTCGGCGAAGGTGCGCGGCAGGACGGTGTCCTCGATCATGATGCCGGCGACACCGGCGGTTTCCAGTTCCTGGATGGTGCGCATAACGTTCAGCGCGTTGCCGTAGCCGTGATCGGCATCGACCATCAGCGGCAGCTTGCCGGCGCGGTTGATGCGATAGGCCTGATGGGCGAATTCCGTCAGAGTCAGCAGGATCAGGTCCGGGTTGCCCAGCACCGAGAACGATCCGATGGAGCCGGCGAACATGCCGACCTCGAAGCCCAGTTCCTCGGCGATGCGGGCGGAGATGGCGTCGAACACCGAGCCCGGGTGCAGGCATTCGTTGCCGCCGATAGCGGCCCGGTAGCGTTCTCTCCGATCGGTCCAATGCATGGTTTCCCCCTTCGATGCGATTTTGGGGACGATACTGGGGATCGGGGCCGGCGCATAGGCGGGCGAGGAACCGACGGACGATACGCCGGAGACATGACAGCTCGCCCGGATCGCCGCGCGGCAGGACCGGACATGAACGGGGGGGGGGGCGTGGGCTGGGGTGGCCGACTTACCGCACCAACGCCCCCAGCAACGAGTCCAGCCGCAAACGGCCTTCATGGGTGGCGATCAGCCGGTCCGGGGTGAGCGTCAGATACCCGGCCTCGATCGCCTGGGCCAGCACGTCGGGATCGATCGCCTGGTCCAGCGCCATACCTGTGCGAAGCGGGAAGCGGGCGAGGTCGATACCCTCCGTCAGGCGCAGGCCCATCAGCAGCATTTCCCGGGCTTTGTCATCGTTGGCGAGGGCGGTTTCCTCCACCGTGCCATGCCCATCACGTTCGACGCGATCCGCCCAGGGTTCCGGGGCGCGATGGCGTCTCGTGGCCACCAGGCCATGGTTCAGCGGAATACGCCCATGCGCGCCGGGGCCGATGCCGACGTAATCGCCGTAGCGCCAATAGGCCAGGTTATGCCGGCTTTCCGCGCCTTCCATCGCATAGTTCGACACTTCGTAGGGGCGCAGGCCGAAGCGGGCGGCTTCATCCTCCGTAATGTCATACAGTTCCGCGCCGGTTTCCGGGTCGGGCAGCACGATCTCGCCGCGCCGATGCAGGGTTTCGAAACGAGTCCCAGGCTCGATCGTCAGTTGGTAAAGCGACAGATGATCGGCCGCCAGCGCCAGGGCGGTCCGCAGTTCGGCGCGCCAGGACGCCGCGTCGTGGCCCGGGCGCGCGTAGATCAGGTCGAAGGACAAACGTGGGAAGATCAGACGAGCCACCTCCAGCGCCGCGATCGCCTGCTTGGCCGAGTGCTCCCGCCCCAGCATGCGCAACGCCGCATCGTCCAGGCTTTGCACGCCCAGGGAGGCGCGGTTAACCCCGGCATCCCGGAAGGCGGCCAGCCGAGCGGCTTCAACGCTGGTGGGATTGGCTTCCAGGGTGATCTCGATGTCGGGTTCCGGGTCGAACAGACGAAACGCGTCTTCCAGCAGCAGCGCGACGGTTTCGGGCTCCATCAGGCTGGGGGTGCCGCCGCCGAAGAACACCGACCCCAGCCGACGCCGACCCAGCCTGGCGGCTTCCCACGCCAGTTCGGTGCGAAGGGCGTCGCGGAAGCGGGATTGCGGGATCCGCTCCCGCACATGGGAGTTGAAGTCGCAATACGGGCACTTGGCGAGGCAGAACGGCCAGTGGATATACAGAGCGAGAGGTTCCATGGGCGGAGAGGGTGGCACGATGTCAGGGTCAGCGGCAGGTGGGTCGGTCGAGCGGGTGCGGGCGGCGTTGCTGGCCGCGGGGCATCCGGACACGATCACGGCGTTTCCGGCGGGGACTCGGACCGCGGCCGATGCCGCCGCGGCGGTCGGCTGCGACGTGGCGCAGATCGCGAAGTCGATCGTGTTCAAGGCGGGGGGACGCGCGGCTGTGATCATCACCTCCGGCGCCAACCGGGTGGATACGGCTCGGGCCGAGGCGGCGCTTGGGTGCAAGCTGGGCCGCGCGGATGCGGATTGGGTGAGGGTTACGACGGGATTCGCGGTGGGGGGCGTGGCGCCGGTCGGGCATCTGGCGCCGCCGTTGATCCTGCTGGACGAGGATTTGCTGGCATTGGACCCGGTCTGGGCGGCGGCTGGGTCTCCGAGCCATGTGTTCAGGACCTCGGCGGAGGAATTGCGGCGGATGACCGGGGCGGCGGTGGCGGTGGTTCGGGTGGGGTAGGCACGGTGGGGTTTGGGATGGCGTCCCCGGCGACACCTCCCCCAGAACGCCCCAGGCTCCCGCCTGCTCGGCCTTGCCGAAGATCGGTATAAGATCGCCTGACGTTAAACCCCGCGGAAAGAGTTCGACAGACATGGCGCCACATCCTCAACGATTGACCGTTACCCGCCGAGCGTGGGCGCTCGCGCGGCCGATTACGACCGCGTATGGGGTCGAAACCACGGTCGACGTCGTTGTCGCTGAAATCTCCGACGGCGATTCGCGCGGTCGCGCCGAGGGCGTGCCGATGAGACGGTTCGGCGAGAGCATCGACAGCGTCTTCGCCGCGGTGAATGCGATGAAGGGCGCGGTCGTTGCGGGGCTTAACCGCGATACATTGCAACACGCGCTGCCGCCGGGCGCGGCACGCAACGCGCTCGACTGCGCGCTCTGGGACATCGATGCGAAGCGCGCCTATCAAAGCGTTTCGGACCTGGCCGGGTTCGGCGCGATGACGCCGGTCGAGACGGGCTTCACACTTGCCCGCGATACGCCGGAGAATATGGCGGCGCTGGCGGCGGCCAATCGCGTCCGGCCGTTGTTCAAATTGGAACTTGGCGACAACGACGATATGGAACGGGTGCGGGCGGTGCGGTCCGCGGTGCCCGCGTCGCGCCTTATCGTCGATGCCAACGAGAGCTGGACCGAGGTTCGGCTTAACGAACTGATGCCGACTCTGGTGGATTGCAGGGTCGAACTGATCGAGCAGCCGCTGCCGGCCGATGCTGACGACGCATTGGCGCGGATGCAGCATCCGATCCCGTTCTGTGCCGACGAATCCTGCCGGACGCTGGCCGATCTCGACCGGCTCGACGGGAAGTATGAGGCTATCACGATCAAGCTCGACAAAGCGGGCGGGCTGACCGAGGCACTCGCGTTGGTGGCGGAAGCGAAGCGGCGGGGCTTGCGGATCATGGTCGGCGGTATGATCGGGACATCGCTTGGGGTCGCGCCGGCGTTGGTTCTCGCGCAGCAGGCCGACATTGTCGTTCTGGATGGGCCGTTGCTGTTGGCGTCCGATCGGGTGCCGGGGCTGCGTTACGATGGAAGCACGATCCATCCGCCTGATGCGAGGTTCTGGGGGTGATGCGCTGGATGTCGGCGTAAGTATTGGGTGAGGACGGGATGCGCCGTGGGGGGCGGCGCCGGTCAAGACTTTCGCGGCAAGGCCGGAGCATTGAATTGGAGGGGAGCGTCTATCACCTCGATCCGGCCGCGACCTATGTTCACCCGGCGTATTTCTCGCCGCGCACTACGGCAACATCGCTGATCCAGGCGATCACGGCGTAGTGCGGGAACCAATCGCGTACCAGCACTTCAAGCAATGCCTCGGCCACTTCGGGGCACACCAGGGTCTCGATGCGGATGTTCTCGCCGTCGAGCGTGGAGGCACGCATGTCGCGCGAGCCGACGCCGGTGGCATTGCTGACGGTATAGCCGGTGGCCCCGGCCGCCTTCACCGCCAGCAGAAGCCGTTTTTCCAGCACACTCTCGGCCACGATGGTTACAAGCTTCACAGCTACCGTCTGCATCAGAGTGCTCCTTGCAGCCACGTCGCGAGGGCCTTGTACAACGGCAGGCCTAGCGTGAGGTTGAATGGGAAAGTGACGGCAAGGGAGGCGGTCAGGTAGTAACCAGGGTTCGCCTGAGGCAGGGCCAAACGCACTGCCGCTGGTGCCGCAATGTAGCTCGCCGACGCCGCGAGCGTGCCCAGGATCATCGCACCACCCGTCGACATGCCGATGCTATGGCCTATCACCACGCCAAGCGCGCCGTGCAGGACCGGCATGATCAATGCAAACGCCGCCAGGAACGGTCCGACACGTCGGAAATCAGCCATGCGTTGGGCCGCCAACATGCCGAGCTCCAACAGGAAAAGGCACAAGACGCCCTGGAAAAGGTCGGAAAACACTGGCTTGACGCGGGCATATCCTGCTTCCCCGACGATCGCGCCGATAGCCAGCCCGCCGCACAGAAGCAGCACACTCTTGCCGGCCAAGATTTCACGCACCGCCTGCGCGGCGTTACCGCCCGCGCCTGCCTCGCCGATCACCCCACCTCTGCGCGCGAGGGCGAAGGCCACGACGATGCCGGGAACCTCCATGATCGCGAGCAAGGCCGGGGCAAACCCCTCATAGGGTGTGTGCGTGGCATCGAGATAGGCGAGCGCGGCGACAAAGGTCACGGCGGAGACCGAGCCGTAATGCGCTGCGATCGCCGCTGCATCGGCGATGGTGAAGCCGCCAACTCGGCGCAGCAAGGCATAGCTCCACAACGGGATTGCCATGCCAATTCCCACCGCCGCCAGCCCAGGCAGCAGGAACTGCGACGGCGATAGCTTGGACAATTCAACCCCGCCCTTCAACCCGATGGCTAGCATCAGATAGATCGATAGCGCAGCGAACACCGGGTCGGGGAAGCGCAAGTCGCTGCGCAACAGGACTGCAACGACGCCAAGCACAAAGCACAATAGCAGCGGCGAGAGCAGGTTGGCCATGGCAAGGTCGAGTGTGTTCACGTCGCTTCATCCTCCCGTAGTCTTGGTCAGATAGACAATTTGCCGTTTAATGCGTTACGCGTCGCAGTCAAGAAAACGAGACAGGCAAGGCTCAACACTCACCACCCCAACCTACTCGTGCGCCAAGACCCAGTCATTGATGAAACTGGCCAAGCCATTCGCATGGAAGTCCCGTCGGAGGGCCTCCACGTCGTAATCCTCCTGCACCCATTGCAGAAACGGCTTCTTCCCCTCGCCCTCTCGCTGGTAACGCAGGAAGAACGCGTCCAGGATGCCGGTCTTGGCCTGACGGATATGCCCATAACGCAACGACAGATGCGCCAAAGCCTGCGCCGCCGTCCCCCCCTCGAACAGGACGCATAACCCGGCCGCCAACCCAGCCCGATCCGCCCCCGACTTGCAATGCATCACCGCCGGTCCCGGCAGGTCCCGATAGATCGCATGCAGCCGCAGGATGCGATCGACCTGAGGCGCCCCCCGGCTCTCCAGCGACATGTCGTGGAACGCCAGCCCCAGCTCCCGCGCTGCCTCCCGCGACAGAGCATCGGAGCCGTTCTTGGCCTGGCCGCGCAGGTTGATCACGGTGGTGATGCCGTAGCGTTGTTTCAGACGAGCCAGGCGCTGCGGAGTCGGGTGGTTGCAGCGATACAGGCGACCGGGGACGACCGTGACCAGATTGCTCCAGATCAGGCGGAACACCGCGTGGTCGATGAACAGCGCATCGACCCAGGCCAGCATGCGGCCTCGGGCGGTGTTCACATCGCCTTTGAAAATTGTGTCCATCGGTGGTGGGTGCGCTGCCAGTTGTTACCGATTATGCAGCCTGGCCGAGGGCTTGCCCAGCCCGGTGGGAGAAGCGTGTTCTCCGACGCTCGCCGAACCGGATTGCATGCGAGGATATCACGCCCACCGCTCCAAGGCGGCCGGATGGGTGTCCGGCAGCCGGTCGCCTTGCCCGAACAGTTTCTGCCGATAGGTGCCGGGCGCGTAGCCGCGTTTGAACACGCCGCGTTCCTGGAGGACCGGGACCACCAGGTCGATGAACGTCTCAAGGCATTCGGGCATCACGGTGCGTGACAGGTTGAAGCCATCGACATCGCCGTCCTCGACCCATCCCATCAACTGATCGGCGATCTGTTCGGCCGATCCCACCATCGGCGGCTGGCGGCTGCCCAGGATGAAGCGGTCGATCAGCATGCGCCTGGTCCAGCCGGGGCCGAGGGCGGAGCCAATGGCCTCGATGTTGGATCGGACGGCCTGGCTGCCGGCCAGATCGACGGGCTCGTCCATGCCGTATCGGGCGAAATCCACGCCGATCGAGGCCGAGGCATGCGCCAGCGCGCCCTCCACGCTGGCATGGCGGCGGTAGTCTTCCAGGCGGTCGCGGGCTTCCGCCTCGGTGCGACCGGTCACGACGCTGGCGCCGACGAAGATCTTCAACGGACGAGCGCCCGCGCGCCGGCGCAGATCGTCGACGATGCGGCGGACGTTGTGGCGGGTGCTGCCGTTGACGAACATGCACTCGGCGTGTTGCGCGGCGAACACCCGGCCGCGGTCGGAGGCACCGGCCTGGTACAGCACCGGCGTGCGCTGGGGCGAAGGCTCCCACAACGGCAGGGCGTCCATGTGGAACTGCTTGCCGTGGTGGTGCACGGTGCGCACGCGGGCGGGGTCGGTGTAGATGGCGTGCTGGCGGTCGCGGATGACCGCGTCGTCGCGCCAGCCACCCTCCCATAGTTTGTAGACCACGCTCATGTATTCATCGGCGAGGTCGTAGCGGTCGTCATGCGCCATCTGCTCGGACAGGCCGACGGCGCGGGCGGCGCTGTCGAGGTAGCCGGTCACGATGTTCCAGCCGATGCGGCCCTGGGTCAGGTGGTCCAGGGTCGCCATGCGGCGCGCGAACAGGAACGGCGCCTCGTAGGCCAGGTTGCAGGTGACGCCGAAGCCCAGATTGGTCGTCGCGTAGGCCATGGCGGGCACCAGCGCGATGGGATCGATCAGCGGGATCTGCACCGAGTTGCGCAGGGACGGATCGGGTAAGCCTTCCAGCACGTCGTAGACACCGAGGATGTCGGCCAGGAACAGCCCGTCGAACAAGCCGCGCTCCAGCAGGCGGGCGAGCGACACCCAATGCTCCAGCGACGTATAGTTGGACGCCTGGTCGCGCGGATGGGTCCACATGCCGTGCTGGATATGGCCGACGCAGGCCATATCGAAGGCGTTGAGGCGAATTTCGCGTTTCATGGTTCCCTGTCCGTCGGCAATCCCGCCGACGCCTTCCAGCCCGTGGTTCCGGTCGCGGCGATCCGGTTGGTTTCGCACCGATTGCCGGCCCAACGCCGTATGTCGTGTCGCATGGTTTCCTCCCGGCCTCGTGCGCGGAGACTGTTGGCCGGGGGAGGGGCGGGGGTCAACGGCTGGCGGCGACCGGGGCGGTCTCAGGGTGCCGCGGGGCCTCGGTCGTACAGCCCCAGGGCGCCGGCCTTCACCTTGATCAGCGCGGTCAACAGATCTAGCGTCGGGGTCGGCACACCCAGCATCCGCGCCATCTGCTGTGGCACGCCATACAGGGCATCCACCTCCATCCGCCGACGAGCGGTCAGGTCTTGCAGGATGCTGGGGCGATGCGCGAGCTTCGTGTTGGTGGCGGCGATGGCCTTGATGTCGAGATCGAGGGTGATGCCCATGGCGCCGGCCAGGGCTGTGGCCTCGGTCAGCACGCGTCCGGACGCCTCGATCAGCGCCGGTTCCGTGTGGGTGTCCAGCACGGGCGTTTCGGTCAGCACGCAGAGCGGCCCGGCGCTGAGGTTGAACGCGAGCTTGCGCCAGATCGCGGTGCGGATGTCCTGGGTCTGCGACACCTGCACGTTGGCGGCCTGGAACGCGGCGGCCAATTCTTGCAGACGCGGGGATGCCCGACCGTCGGGCTCCCCGAACAGGGTGCCGCTGCCGACGCCGGCCACCAGGCGGACCACGCCGGGCGCGGGGACCGAGCAGGCGGGCCAGAAAATGCCGCCGATCGCGCGGTGCGGGCCGACCGCGCGCCACAAGGCGCCGCCCGGGTCCAGGGCGGGCAGTTGGCGTCCGTCCAGGTCTCCGCCATGGGCGTGGAAATACCACCAAGGGATGCCGTTCATGACGAAGGCCACGGCGGTGTCGGGACCCAACAGCGGAGCGATGGTGGCGGCGACGGAGGGCAGGGAGGGTGCCTTGACTGTGACGATCACCACGTCCTGCGGCCCGAGATCGGCGGGATCGGCGCTGGCGGTCGGATGCGTGACGACGCCGTGGTCCCCCAGGTCCAGGGTCAGGCCGTTGGACCGGATCGCCTCCAGATGTGCCCCGCGGGCGATGACCGCGACCTGGTTGGTCGTGGCTTGCGACAGGCTGCCCGCGAGATAGCCGCCGACCGCGCCGGCGCCGAAGACACAGATCCGCATTTGGGGTCCTTTATGGTCGCGTTGGGTCCGGTTCGGCTTGTGTCAGACCTGGAGACGAGGATCATCGATCCTCACCGTCCGGTCCAGTTCCATGCTTCCATGTTCCCTCGACCCTGACGCGTTCGGCGGCGATTTGGTCCGGATACTCATCGAGCGTGTTCCGGTTGCCCGCCAGGACCGGCCCTTTGGAGCCCGCGTGCGTATCATAGCAACGGCCCTAACTATTGACGATGCTCGGCCACCGCCCCCTTCACCGCCATTGCCGGGCTTGACCCGGCAACCCACCCTCCTGCCGCGTAAGCGCGGGTTGCCGGATCAAGTCCAGCGATGACAGTGAAGGGGGACCCCGTTGGCCATTGTTTCGGCGGGTTGGTATTATAGCAACGACCCTAGCCATTCACCGATGCTCGGCCACCGTCCCCCTCCACCGTCATCGCCGGGCTTGACCCACGGCTGTCCGGTTTAAATAACTTGTACTTTCCATATTTATGGATTCGACTCGAACCCATCGCAACACCGCGAATCGGGACAGGGTCGAATCACATGGAACCGCACAGGAATACAGTCATACACAGCCTTCTCA
>CALQHT020000248.1 GCA_943330455.2 Nitrosovibrio sp. Nv4
GTGCGGTTCCATGTGATTCGACCCTGTCCCGATTCGCGGTGTTGCGATGGGTTCGAGTCGAATCCATAAATATGGAAAGTACAAGTTATTTAAACCGGACAGCCGTGGGTCGAGCCCGGCAATGACGGTGGGAGGACGATATCACCCATTGGTGCAGGCCGTTGGTATCAAGCGCCAACCGGGACGATTTTCGACAACTTCGGCCGTGACGTCGATTTCGGATGAAACGCCTGTTGACGGCAACCCAAGCGACGGCTACATCGCCCGCCCTACCGCTCCCGTGGTTCAAACACGGGTTGGCCTGTTGCCCAGGTGGCGGAATTGGTAGACGCGCAGGTTTCAGGTACCTGTGGCCGAAAGGTCGTGGAAGTTCGAGTCTTCTCCTGGGCACCAACAATGAGCACAACGCAATTCATGCCGAACGCGACGATCCACCTGCACCGGCATGACCTGCCGGACGGCCTGTCCCTGGGGCAAGTCGTCGCGGTCGATACCGAGACCATGGGTCTCAACCCGCATCGCGATCGGCTCTGCCTGGTGCAGATGTCCTCGGGCGACGGCCATGCGCATCTGGTGCAACTGATCCCGGAGACCCTCGGCGGACGCGGCTTCGACTGCCCCAATCTGCGCGCCATGATGGCCGATCCGGCCGTCGTGAAGCTGATGCATTTCGCCCGCTTCGACGTCGCCGTGCTGCAGCACTATCTGAACATCACGGTCGCCCCGGTCCGCTGCACCAAGATCGCCGCTCGTCTGGTCCGCACCTTCACCGACCGGCACGGCCTGAAGGACCTCTGCAAGGAGTTGCTGGGCGTCGAGCTATCCAAGCAGCAGCAGACCTCCGACTGGGGCGCGGTGGAGCTGTCGTCCGAACAGCTCGCCTATGCGGCTTCCGACGTGCTGCACCTGCACGCGCTGTGGGCGCGGTTGGAGGCGCTGCTGATCCGCGAAGACCGGCTGGCGCTGGCGGAAGCGTGTTTCGCCTTCCTGCCGACCCGTGGGCGGCTGGATCTGCTGGGCTACGAAGACCCCGATATTTTTTCGCACTGAGCGGTCCGAAGCGCCTATCCCGGGATCCCTCGGCGACCGACCCCAGATCATGCCAACCGCCGGACCCATCGACCGATAGCATCCCCTCACCGGTACTGCCGGACTCGATCCGACAACCTGCCCCTGCCGTAGAAGCGTGGGTTGCCGGGTCGAGCCCGGCAATGACGAGAGGGGTCACTGACAGGCGAGGACCGTCGATATAGGACCCGCGCCCTATCCACCCGGCCCAGGCGGCCCCCTCAACCTCGCAACGGTTGACCCGAGGCCAACCACTGGCCCATAGGACGAGCCATGGCAAGATTGGACCGCCTGACTTGATCGACGCCGTCACAGGACCGGAATTGGCCACCAATCAGGATCTGGACGTCACCGATGCGGACGGAAAGCTGTTCGGCGTCCTGACCCACGGCGATCCGCGGCGCGCGAAGGGACCGGACCTCCTGTCGAAAAACGTGACCGACATCATGCCCCGCACAATCGGCGCCGGTGAACGCGCGACCACGGCGGGGAGCATCATGAATGCCCCGGCCCGACCGATCACCGCATTGTTCATGGCGGACTCCGATTCTCGCCCCGTGGGTATCCCGCGTATCCACGACCTGCCGCGGGCCAGACTGGTATGAGCATCCGTCCCGCGGAACTCCCGACCGAGCACAGCCGCAACCGTGGCCGCCTTTTCGCCGCCGCCGAGACCAGGCTGCGTGCCGCTCGACTGCCGCCGAACCAGGTGCGCCGGCGGATTCTCATCACCCTGGGCAAGTGGCTGCTGCCGCTCGGCGCCCTGGCGCTGCTGACGATGATCGTGGTGTGGCCGGAACTGGACCGCGCGACCGAAAAGGCGCGTCTGGCCATCCGCCGCGTCGCCGCCGAGGTCGAGGGCGGACAATTGGTCGACGCACGCTATAACGGGCTGGATGAAAAAGGCCGCCCCTATACCGTCACCGCCGCCATCGCCCGCCAGGTCAGCCCGGAACGAATCGACCTGACCGCGCCGAACGCGGACATGACGTTGGAAAACGGGACCTGGCTCTCGCTGAAATCCGTGCTGGGTGCCTATATGCAGAAGTCAAACCAGCTCGATCTGTGGCAGGATGTGGTGCTTTACCGCGACGACGGCACGACCCTGACGACGTCCAGCGCCTCGATCGACGTCAAGGCCGGCGCGGCGGCGGGGTCGGAGCCGGTGCATGTCGAAGGACCCTGGGGCACGCTGGATGCACAAGGATTTACCGTGATCGAACAAGGCGCCGCGATCCAATTCCTCGGCCCCGCCCAAGCGGTGTTGAATGGAGCCGAACCGTGATCGGACGTCTCGTCGCGCTGTTGGCGCTGCCCCTGATGATGCCGGCGACGGGCCACGCCCAGGCGCTGGACCTCTCGCGCGGCGGCCCGATTGCCATCACCGCCGAAGACGGGATTGAGTGGCGGCAGGTCGAACAACAGGTGATCGCCCGCGGCAAGGCCCGCGCGGTGCGGGAAAACGTGACCGTCACCGCCGACCGGCTGATCGCCTGGTATCGCAAGAAGGGCACCACCGGGGCTCCGACCGGTGCGCAGCCGATCAAACCGCCGATCGGCGCGGAAGCCGACTCGTCGGGCAACGAGGTCTATCGCTTCCAGGCCGAGGGCAACGTCCTGATCTTCACCGAGACCGATCAGGCCTATGGCGACAAGGCCACCTACGACATCGACCAGGCGGTAATGGTCATGACCGGGCGCGATCTGAAGCTGATCACCCAGAATGAGGTCCTGACCGCCCGCGATTCCCTGGAATACTGGGCGCAGAAACACATGGCGGTGGCACGCGGCAACGCGGTCGTGGTCACCAACGACGCCAAGCGCCTCGCCGCCGACACATTGGTGGCCTACACCAGCGATGCTCCCCCCGCATCCGGGCCAGCACCCGCCGCATCCGCGCCGAAACCGGCTGGTGCTCGCCCGGGCGAGCCATCCGCGGCACAATCCGGTAAGCTGGAAAAGATGGAGGCGTTCGGCAATGTCTCGATCCGCACCCCGACCGATTTCGTCACCGGCGATCGCGGCGTTTACGTTCCCGATATCGGCATCGCACGCCTGGCCGGGCAGGTGCGCATTACCAGGGGGGAAACCCAGTTGAACGGATCGGGCGCGGACGTGAACATGAAGACCGGCGTGGCCCGACTGACCTCGGATCGTGGCAGCCGCGTGCAGGGGCTCGTCGTCCCCGGCGACCAATCCTCGCAGGATCTCCCGCTCGACGCCCCACAAGCCGCTCGCCCGGGTGCCAAACGTTGAGCCGCATGCCCGAGCCACGACTGACCGCGAGCCCGGATGCGCGCCTGGGTCCGCCCGCGGAATCGCGCCTGACACAGCAGCCACTGAAAATGGTGCCGGGCATCGGCGGCCTGGTCGCACGCGGCGTCGGCAAGACCTACAAGCGGCGCCCGGTGGTGCGGAACGTGTCGATCACTCTGCGCCGGGGGGAGGCCGTCGGCCTGCTGGGCCCGAACGGCGCCGGCAAGACCACCACCTTCTACATGATCGTGGGACTGGTGCGCCCGGACACCGGTTCCATCAGCCTGGACGGCACGGACATCACCACCCTGCCGATGTATCGTCGCGCTCGCCTGGGCATCGGCTACCTGCCGCAGGAAGCCAGCGTGTTCCGCGGCCTGAATGTCGAGCAGAACATCATGGCCGTGCTGGAAGTGGTCGAACCCGACTCCGATACGCGCCATCTGATGCTGGACGAGCTACTGGCGGAATTCGGCATCGGCCATCTGCGTCGCACGCCGGCCCTGGCTCTGTCGGGCGGGGAGCGCAGGCGTGTGGAAATCGCCCGCGCGCTGGCGTCGCAACCCTCCTACATCCTGCTGGATGAGCCGCTGGCCGGCATCGATCCCATCGCGGTGGGCGAAATCCGCGATCTGGTCCGCCATCTGAAGGATCGCGGCATCGGGGTGCTGATCACCGACCACAATGTCCGGGAAACCCTGGAGATCATCGACCGCGCCTACATCATGCATGACGGTCAGGTGCTGATGGAAGGCGCTCCGGAGGAAGTCGTCGCGCATGAGGATGTGCGGCGCGTCTATCTGGGGGAGCGGTTCAGCCTGTAGCGGCTCTGCCCGGCCGGATCCGTCACAGCTGCCTTTGTCCCGTACAGTGCTTCACACACCGTGGCGTTTCGCGCGCCATGATCGTGCTTCCGCGGCGCCCAGACGGTGCGAACAGTTGTTCCGACCCGCCCACCCACTGGCTGATGTCAACGGGCGGCAAGATCGGGGCTGCGAACCAAAGTTGTGCGATCAAGTCCTTGCCTCACCGTCAGTGCCGGGCTTGACCCGGCAACCCGCGCTTCAGCGGCAGGGGGTGGGTTGCCGGGTCAAGCCCGGCAATGACGGTGAGCTGAGGCTGTCGGTTCATGGTTAGAGCGGTCGATGTTACTCCGCACAATATCGAATCGCACCCCAAGATCGGCTCCTGCCAGCACTTTCCCGTCATGCCGGCATCCACGACCACGGACGAGCTTGATGGGGGCAAGCCGAGCGGGGACGAGTGTGGCGGGAGCCGCACGGGTCCTATACGGCGACCAGCAGATCGATCTTCTGGCGGGTTTCGTCGATCAATGTCGTGATCTCCCCAGAGGATTGCGATGATCGTGTGGCGAGAGCCTTTACCTCCGCCGCGACGACGGCGAAGCCCTTGCCGGCTTCACCGGCGCGCGCCGCCTCGATGGTTGCGTTCAGCGCCAGCAGGTTGGTCTGACCGGAAATGCTCGTGATATCGTCGGCAACGTCGCTGATACGCTTCAGCACCGTGCGCATGACCTTCTCGGTATCCCGAATGGCCTTGCGGCGCGCCGACACATCGGTTGCATAGATAACCGTGCGTGACAGGTTGCCTTCGATATCGCGCAGCGGTTGGATCGTCGCCGCCAGGACGATCTCCTTGTTGTCCGCCCCATGCAGCACGACGTCGCGGGCGATCGCCTTGCCACCGGCCAACACGGCTTTGTCCGCCCCGCTGAACAGCCTGCTGTAATGCAGACCAGGGATCGCCCCAGCGGCCGCGATATCCTCAATCCCCAACGCCTCCAGCGCGCCGGCGTTCAAACGGATGAGTTCGCCCATATGGTCCCACTCGATCACCACATTGGCCTGGTCGATCGCGGTCATGCGCACCGTGAAATCGATGGCGGTCGTTTTGGTATCCGTGATATTCGCCTGCACCGAAACGAAGCGCTCAAGCTCCCCCCCAGCGTTGAAGACCGGATTGATCGACAGGGAAATCCAATAGGGATCCTTGGCCTTGGTATAGTTCAGAATTTCGATGTAGAACGATCTCCGCGCGCGCAGGTGCTCGCGTATGACCGCAACGGTCGCGGGGTCGGTATGCGGCCCCTGCAAAAGATCGCCGGGTTTGTGGCCGAACGCCTCCTCCGCGCTGAAGCCTGTCAGGCGCGTGAACCCAGGATTGACGTATTCGACCAGCCCGTCGCGGGAGGTGATGACAACGCTGTTATCGGTTTCATCGGCGACCAAGGACAGCAGGTTGAATTTGGCGCGCCGAGCCATTTCCTCGGTAATGTCTGTCGCGAACTTGACGATCTTGAAGGGCCGGCCGGACAGATCGAGGATCGGGTTGTAGGTCGCCTGGATCCATATCTGCCGCCCCCCCTTCCCCAGACGCATGAATTCCGCGGACTTGAACTGCCCGTGTCGCAGATCGTCCCAAAAGGCCTTGTATTCCGCACTGGCGGCGTAACCCCCGGGGACGAACATCGCGTGCTGTTTGCCCTGAACTTCGGACAGGCCGTACCCCATCGTGGCCAGGAAATTCGCGTTTGCGGTCAGGACTTTGCCATTCAGGTCAAACTCGATCACGGCCTGAGAACGGCCGATGGCGGCGACCTGGCCGGCAAAGTCGGCGTCCCGAAGCTTTTCCTGGCTCCGGTCCGTGGCGAACTTCACGATCTTGACCGGTTCGCCGTCGGCGCCAAGGATCGGGTTATAGGTCGCCCGCAGCCAGACTTCATGGCCATCCTTGGCGCGGCGTCGGTATTCGGCGGCCAGGAACCGGCCCGCGCGCAATTGCTCCCAAAACACCTCATAATCGGGGCTGTCCCGCTCTTCCGAGAAGACAAACAACCGATGGTGCTGGCCGCGAATTTCGTCCAGCGTGTAGCCCATGGTCGCCAGGAAATTGGCGTTGGCGGTCAGCACGGTGCCGTCGAGGGCGAACTCGATCACCGCCTGGGATCGGCCGATGGCGACGAGTTTTCCGCCCGCATCCAGGCTGGCCTGTTTCGCCGCGGTGATGTCGGTGGCAAATTTCACCACCTTGTAGGGCGCGCCCGTGATCCCTCGGATGGGGTTATACGTTGCCTGCAGCCAGACGGTTTTGCCGGTTTTGTCGATCCGGGCAAACTCGGCCGCCTGGGGCTTGCCTTGCCGCAACGCCTCCCAAAACGCCCGATAGGCCGCGCTTTCGCGTTCGGCAGGGACGACGAACATACTGTGATGGCGACCTTTGATCTCGGCCAGCGTGTATCCCATCGTTTTGAGGAATCCGTGATTGGCTGTCCGGACCGTGCCATCGAGCGAGAATTCGATGATCGCCTGGGACGCGTTGATCGCGGCAAATTTCGCAGCCAGGTCACGGGCAAACAGCAAGGACATCACGGCATTACATTCCTTCTGAAGCGCCAGAATCGCCGGCGGCGGTTACACGGGTTCAACGGATCGGGCAGGCGTCCATTGTCGTCGTCCGGGCACACGGAACGCTCATCGAAGAACCGCCGGTGTCCCGGCAAATTCGGGGGCTCGACCGCTATTCGTCCTCGCAACCTCGACCACGACGTTGCGAAGAATGGACCGCAAATATTGACAGAAAGTGAACGCTCGGCCGGCCGCCAAAATTTTCAGGGTTGGCCGGAGGTGAATGCCACGCCGCACACGGCCCGGATCGATCCGATTACAACCCGTCAACCCCCGTAGCATGCTTATTGCATGCGGTTGGATGGCCAGGCGCGCGATTCCGATTGACCCGGAGGCGGAGCAACCCATAATCCTCTGATCATGGCGACAGTCCGACGCCCCCCATGGCGCTAACCCCCCGTCTAGACCTTCGCCAAAGCCAGACCCTGGTGATGACGCCACAACTGCGTCAGGCCATCAAACTGCTGCAATTCTCCAACCTGGAGGTCGCGTCCTTCGTCGAGGAGGAACTGGAACGTAATCCGCTGCTGGAGCGCGACGAGAGCCCCGATCCTCCGGTCGGCGAACGTGCCGCGCTGGATCAGGCCAATCCACGCACCGATGTGGTGCCGGAAGCGGATGAGGCAGTACGCACCGACATCCTCGCCACCGAGGCTGCCGCCCCGCTAGATACCGACCACGCCGAAACCTACGATCCCGGCGGCCCCGGTGACGGCCCTCCCCTGGGTGGCGCCATCGACGGACGCGGCGGCAACCAGTCCTTCGACAGCGACGACCGCGGGATGGACGATTTCGCCACCGACCGGCCGCCGCTGCGCGATCATCTCGGCGAACAACTGCGGCTGAATTTCTCCGATCCCGTGGATCGGATGATCGGGGCACATCTGATCGCCCTGTTGTGCCCCGCCGGGCGCCTGACCGCCGATCCCGTGGCGATCGCCCAGGCCATGAACCTGCCGCTGGAACGCATCGAATCCGTCCGCGCCCGCATGATGCGGTTCGACCCGACCGGCCTGTTCGCGCGCGACCTGAAAGAATGCCTCAGCGCGCAATTGGCCGAGAAAAACCGTCTCGACCCCGCCATGGCGACCTTGCTCGACAATCTGGAACTTCTCGGCCGGCGCGAGATGAAGCGGTTGATGGCGCTGTGTGACGTCGATGCCGAAGACCTGGCGGACATGATCACTGAGATCAAGGCGTTGGATCCGAAGCCGGCGGCCAATTACGACAGCGTCATGGTGCCGGTGGTCGTCCCCGACCTGCTGATGCGCCAGGGGCCGGACGACACCTGGATCATCGAACTGAACCCCGAAACCATGCCGCGGGTCCTGGTCAACGAACGCTTCTACGCGCGCGTGGCCCCAAAAGCCGCCAAGGAGGAACGGGTCTTCCTGACCGAGCGTCTGGCGACCGCCAACTGGCTCGTGCGGTCCCTGCAACAGCGCGCCCAGACCATCCTGCGCGTCGCGGCGGAGGTGGTGCGCCAGCAGGACGGTTTCCTGCGCCACGGGGTCGCGCATCTACGCCCGCTGATCCTGCGCGACATCGCCGAGGTCCTGGAACTGCACGAAAGCACCATCAGCCGCGTCACCGCCAACAAATACATCTCCACGCCGCGCGGCATGTTCGAGTTGAAATATTTTTTCACCACCGCCATCCAGTCCAGCCATGGCGGGGAAACCCATAGCGCCGAGGCCGTACGCCACCGGATTCGCATCCTGATCGATGCCGAGGCGACCACGGCCATTCTGTCGGATGACACGATCGTCACCATGCTGCGGGACGAAGGCGTGGACATTGCCCGCCGAACGGTGGCCAAATACCGGGAGGCGCTGCGCATCCCCAGTTCCGTGCAGCGCCGGCGGGAAAAAGCGCCGGCGGGGTAAGGCCCACGGCTTCCCGCTCTTCTCGGAGACGGGGGAGGCGCAAATGCAGATCACGGTTTCCGGCAAGCAGGTGGATCTTTCCGACGCTCTGCGAATCCGGGTTACGACGCATCTGGAGACCGTCGCCGGCAAGTATTTTGAGCACGCGCTGGAGGCGCATGTGACGTTCAGCCGAGCGCGCAGCTTTTTTACGTGCGATATCAATGTGCATGCGGGTAGGGGGCTGTTGTTGCGGGGGGAGGGCGAGGCCGCCGACGCCAACAGCGCCTTCGACGATGCCGCCGAACATGTCGCCAAGCGGCTGCGGCGCTACCGCCGGCGGGTCAACGACCATGCCCGCGATCTGGCATCTCGCGAACGACCCCAGGCTGCTCGGCAGTACGTGCTGCGGCACGCGGAGACCATGGCGGAGGAGGAGGCCAACGATCAGCCCGATGGCGCCTGCACCTATGCGACGGTGATCGCGGAAACGCAGACGGAGATTTCCGTGCTGTCGGTGGGAGAGGCGGTGATGCGGATGGATTTGGCGGATCAGCCGGTGCTGATGTTTCGCAACAGCGCGAGTGGGGTGCTGAACGTGGTGTATCGGCGGTCCGATGGGCATGTGGGGTGGATTGATCCGGGGCAGTAAGAGCGAGGCTCCGCCCCGGACCCCGCCAAAGGCGCGGCCTTTGGAATGCGATTCTGTTGGGGGGATTGAAGATGGGGCCAACCCGGACCGTTCA
>CALQHT020000249.1 GCA_943330455.2 Nitrosovibrio sp. Nv4
CGACATCGCCTGCGCCCTGGTTTCTACTGTTGGTATCTGTTGGATTCGCAAACGCATGATACCAAAGACCGGGCGCGGGCGTCTCGCCGAATTATCGCGAATTTACGGCGAAATTCACCCTGTCAGTTGGCTTTTGCAAGTGGCTCAAAGAACAGGTCGAGATGGCGTGCGGTCGGAAATTATCCGCTCAGGTTCAGCCACGGCACAGAGTCCGCCTAAATTCCGAGCATAAACGGAGACGTCGGGTCGGGTCGGCGCGCTGTCTCGCCCGCGATTTCGCACGTTGACGTGCGATTCCTGGCGCGAACGGTCCCGGGAGCCCACACGGCTCGGGGAAAATCGCATGTCGAAGGGCTTGATATCGGGAATTTGCACCGGCCTTTGCGCAGAGTGTTTGCTTTTTGTTCTAGGTCGGCCGAACGGCGTGTGGCAAGAAAAAAGCGGTTGGGGCGGGTTCGATGTGGGGTTTTCTCGCCAAATCGCGGCTACGACGGCATATTTGCCTGGTGTTTGAGCAAGGGTTAACGGATTTGTCTCAGGATTGATATCGCCCAAAATCGCGGTCGTGCGGCATTTCGCGGAACCTGATATTTGAGGTAAGATATGCCTCCTATGGCGCTGTAATTGTGGTATATTGTGCCACGTCTTAAGATCTTACTTTAAGTTCGGCGCCCCGACGGTTCGTTCCAGATCAATGCGGATAAGCCGGGTATTCGTTACGAACAGGCGCGGGACTCGGGGGGTATTGTTGCGTTTCCCGGCCATTAAACAGTTGGCGTTGGGTGCGCATATTTTGTGCAATCTGCTCATGTGCCGGGACGCGGCCTTGATCGGGTGTCCCTCCCCCCCTGCGCGGCGGCAGCCTGTCCGCCGGTCTAACCGGTTCAACACAGCCCCTGGAGGCCTGCGCGGTGAAACATCGCGGATGTGGTTCTGGAGACCTGGCTTATCGGCGAGCCGCCCACGGCATGCGCCGGCATCGGCAAATGTTCGGCAATCCCGGGATTTACGACCGCCCCGGGCCATGCGGCGGCGCCAACGTCACGAACCCGGCGACCCCGCCCCAAACCGCATTGGGGCAACCCGCTAATCCGCGCGGCCAATCCCCCTATCCCCTTCGCCCCTCCCCCACCGCCCCCTCATACCGCTCGGCCAACCGGTAGGCGCGGTTTTTGCGGGATGGATCGCTCGCGCACAGAAATCCGGCGGCCACCCAGGTGCGGCAAAGCGCCACGACCGTGCGGTGGCCCAGGTTGAGGAAACCCGCGATCTCCCCCGCCGTCACGCTGGCCTTGTCGCGGAACAGTTCCAGCAACCGGCGCTGGCGCGGATCGAGGTGGCGCAAAAGTGCCGCGAGGTCGGGGGTTTGACGTTGCGACGCCTCGGTCGCACGAGCGCGGACATTGGCGAAGGCGGACGCCATCCCGGCACAGAAATACAAGACGAAACCCGTGACATCCGCTTCCACCCGGCCGAAATAATAGTTGTGAGATGGCCCGGTCGCGAGCGCCGCATAATAGCCTTGCAGGTCCTGCGCGTAATACTCTTCCAGGCTGTAGATGCCCTTCAGGCCATAGCCGGATTTGTGCAGGATCAGGTTGGTCAACAGACGAGCGGTGCGACCGTTGCCGTCGTAATAGGGGTGGATGGTGGCATATTGATAATGCGCCAGCGCGGCGATGACGGGGGCCGGCAGGTGATCTTGTTGCATCTCCCGGTTGATCCAGACGAACAACTGCCGCATCAGGGCGGGCACGTCCGCGGCCTCCGGCGGCAAGTAAATGATGCCGCCTGACCGCGCGTCTCGGATGACATTCTGGCCGTCACGATAGCGAGTCGGGTTGCGGCGACCGGTCATGACCAGACCGTGGATGCGCTTCAGGTCGGTCTCGTTGATCCGGCCGGGTGCCGTCGCCAGGGCATCGATCGCTTCCAGGGCACGATAGTAGTTGCGGACCTCGGCTTCGTCCCGCTCCCGGCCCGGGAAATGGGCGCCGGTTAGGGCGTCTTGCACCTCTGCCTGGGTCAGGCGGTTGCCCTCGATCCGGGTGGAAAGGTGCGTGGCGAGCAGGCGGGCGGTCTGGCGCAAGGTTGCGAGCATGGGGACGTCGATGGACAGGACATCGATCGCGGTACGCGCGGCTTCGATCGCCATCAGGGATTTGGCGATGGCCGGGGTCAGGTGGAAGACGGGGGCGAACATAGGGGGAGTTTGACGGTTGTGCTGTTAAATGTCACTTATTGTGCTGATAAGTGGCAAGTCGTCAGCGGGGCGCCGATGTCGGAACAGGCCGCTTCGTTGTCCCGGCCCTGCGCGCGGTTGGGATGATCGGGCACCAGGACAGGTCGACGAAATCTGCGTGATGGTCGGGACGGCGCCGCACGCGGGTCACAACAGGCGGCGGCGAATGCCGTCGGTCAGGCGGATTTCGTTGAAGTTGATGATCAACCCGATCCGTAGCGCGCTGACCTTCAGATAGGTCAGCAACTGGGCCTCATGAACCGGCAGGATGGTCTGGACCGATTTGATTTCCAGCAACACGACCTGTTCCACGATGATATCGGCTTTCAGCTCGCAGTCGACTTTCTGTCCTTTGTAAATGACGGGCAGTTTCTGCTGTCGAACGAATGCCAGGTCGGCGTGGGCGAGTTCGCGACACAGACAAGCCTCATAGACGCTTTCCAGCAACCCGGGACCGAGGGTCCGATGCACCTCGATCGCGCATCCGATCGCGAGCCGCGAATACGGGTCCACGTCTGCCAAGACCATGCCTTCTTCGTGTCCTTCGTGCCTTCGTGGTCGAAAATAGCGGTGGTCGATTAAGGATGCATGAATATCCGTTGGGTGACCCGAACGGTTGGGCCGGCGTTTGCGGATGGGCCGGAATTTTCCACCACGAAGGCACGAAGATCACGAAGGGTCGCTGAACCTGCGTGCCGCCGATCCAACCCCGACCGGTTCTTGGCGGAGGCCAGCCAGGCCGGCATGGGTCGGTTCACGGCACAGGCAAGCCTGATAGAGGCTTTCCAGCAACCTTGGCCCGAGGGGCCGAGGCACCTTCAGGGCTGATCCGATCACCCACGGTGAATACGAGCCCAGGTCCGCGAACACCCTGCCTTCTTCGTGTCCTTCGTGCCTTCGTGGTGGAGAATCGCGGTGGTCGATGAAGGATGCATGACCAACCGTTTGGCGAGTCGAACGGTTGGGCCGGAGCTTGCGGATGGTTAGGAATTTTTCACCACGAAGGCACGAAGAACACGAAGGGTTGTTGAACTGCCATTGCTGACACTGCGTTCTTCGAGGATCGCGGCACATGCCGAAACGGGCGCGGCGTTGCAGCAACGATACGGTCAGGTTTTGATTCGCATGAGCCTCCCCACCGCGGCCGACAACCGATTCCGCGGCTTCTTTACGCCCGTCACTGTCTTTTTCTTTACGTCGTCACGCAGGCCAAGAATCCGGAGACCCTTCTGCCGCAACATGCTCACATCGCTCACCTGGGTGCCGTTGAGATGGAGGGATTGCAGAGCGTTGAGAGCGGCGAGCGGGGTCAGGTCGCTCACCTGGGTGCTGTTTAGCCAGAGGTCTTGCAGAGCGTTGAGAGCGGCGAGCGGGGTCAGGTCGCTCACCTGGGTGCCGTCCAGACCGAGGGATTGCAGAGCGTTGAGAGCGGCGAGCGGGGTCAGGTCGCTCACCTGGGTGCTGTTCAGATAGAGGTATTGCAGAGCGTTGAGAGCGGCGAGCGGGGTCAGGTCGCTCACCTGGGTGCTGTTCAGACGGAGGTATTGCAGAGCGTTGAGAGCGGCGAGCGGGGTCAGGTCGCTCACCTGGGTGCTGTTCAGCCAGAGGGTTTGCAGAGCGTTGAGAGCGGCGAGCGGGGTCAGGTCGCTCACCTGGGTGCTGTTGAGATAGAGGGTTTGCAGAGCATTGAGGGCGGCGAGCGGGGTCAGGTCCGACAGCGCCTTTCCCTGAAACGACAATTCCGTGATATAGGGGAACCATGGAGTGGGGGGCGCTTTTCCTGCCAGGATCAGCCGATGCGCTTCCTTCAGGTCGAAGTCGGCCGGCGGGGGCGGCAGCGGCAGGCCGCGTGTCGTTGTATCGGAAACCACCCCCGCAAATACCGCCGCCCCCTTGTTCCGCGCTCGGCTTAAATCCGCCCCGCGCAGGTCAGCGCCAGTAAAATCGAACCGAGCCAGATCGGCGGTGCCAAAATCCACATGGCGCAGATCGGCTTCCCGGAACGCCCGCGTCCGATCCAGCCGAGCCGCCTGAACCAGAGAGGCGAAATCGTCGGACGGGGTTTCGATGATCGCCCGCGCGGTCCGTTGTTGCTGTGCCGTCAGTTTCATCAGTCGGGCTTTCGTTGCAGGCGCGCACGGCTCCAGGTCACCATCCGGTCGGAGTCGGAGACCTGACATTCCTGCAGGAACAATTTCAGGATCGCGGCGCGGTTGATGGAGATGTTGTGGTCGGGATCGTCCGCCACCACGTCCAGGTCTCGCTTGCGGCTGCGCAGTGTCAGGGTCACGGCGGACGCGCCGACCCCGGTGGGTGCCACCTTTGCCAGGGTCGTGTTGGACAGTGGGCGGCCGACCAGATGGCCGGAGGCTTCGTCGCGCGGGCCGGTCACCGTGAAGACGCCGCCGGCTTCGGTCACGTGGTCCTGGTCCGGCAATTCGACCGGTTGGCAGTGGGTCCAACTCGGCACGATCTGCGCGGCTTTCAGGCCGAGCCGGAGGGAGATGCCCTCGATCTCGTCGGGGCGCTGGGCGAGCGAGAGGGAAACCTGCAGCAGGAAACTGTTGGGATCGTTGCTGGCCGGCGGCAGATGCAAATACAGCGCGGCCAGACCGAGGCCGATATTCTCCGCGTCGGTCACCTGCCACTGCTCGGCCGCGGACGGGACGAGATTGGTGTCGGGCGGGTTGTTGGATTGCGCGGCTTGGATGGCCTGCCCGGATGGACGCAGCGCCTGACGCGACAGGCGCCACAGGTCGTGTAGTTCGGTCCGCTGCTCGGCCAGGGCGGGGTCGTCTCCGAACAGGATGGTCAGGATGGGGACGACGAAGCGTTCCTGCGGGATGTCGTCTTCATTGAGCCACTTGCGGGTGGTGCGATCACTGGGAGCACGACCTTTCATAATTTCTTTCAATGCCTTGTCCAGGCTGGGGACATCCCATGGCACGCGTAGCGCCCCGGATTCCCGGCCGGGCCGGGTGCCGGCGCTGATGTGCCTCAGGAACCGTTGCTTGAATGGCGGAATTTCCCCGGAATTTTTCCGGACTTCTTCCTTTTCACTTTGTGTCCACACTGTAAATTCCCATCCTTCCGGTATTTGGTAACTATAATCTCCTCATGACCAGAGAATAGGGTCCCCCAGCGACAATCGCAACGGGAGACACCAACGAAAATGCGCCACTTCACCCTCGATCACCTGATCGCAGCAGCCTACCTCCTCCTGACCCTTTGGCAAATCCTCACCCACCCGTGGGCACTCGTGGAAATCACCATCCACGCCAGCGTCTCCGGCGCCTACTTCCTGAAAGCCCGGGCCGAGCGCACCAACGGACCGAAACCATGACCAACCCAGGGCGGTTGCCTCCATCGCAACCGCCCTGCCTGGGCGCACCTCACACCCGCGAGGCCGGTTCCGAGGTGGGCGCAACCTGCCCCCAACGATCCGGCATCGCATCGGTCATCGGCCCGGCCGGGACCTCGATCACCGCGGGCACATCGGCCTTGACCGCCGTCGGCGGCGTCCCCGCTATGCATGGGACGAGTGACAGCCTCCCCAAGGACCGTATGTCACGTGACCCTGGCGGATTGTTGTGTTCAGCCCCCTCCCCCGTTCCAGCGCACCGGGCCGCGGAATGGGCGCATATCGGGATAGCCGCTGACCGCCCAGGCGCCGTCGACCAGCAAGCTGGCGCCGGAGACATAGCTGGCATCGTCACTGGCCAGAAACAGACAGGGCGCGGCAATTTCCTCGGGCTGTGCGGGCCGGCCGAGCGGGATGCGTTGGACGAAGGCGGCCAGGGCGTCGGGGTTGTCGAAATGGCGACGGGTCAGGGGTGTCTGCACCAGACCGGGCAGGATGGCGTTTACGCGGATGCCGTATTCGGCGAATTCCAGGGCGCCGTTCTTGGTCAGGGCCTCGACCCCGGCCTTGGCGGAGACATAGGCGGAGCCGGCGTGCATCGGCACGTGCGCGTTCAGGGAGGCGATGTTGACGATGGCGCCTCCCCGCCCATCCCGCGGGCCGTCGCCTCGCCCGTCGGTCGGACCCTGGCGCATCATCTGGCGGGCCTGGTGCTTCATCCCCAGGAACACGCCTTTCAGGCAGAGATCGACGGTGAAATCCCATTCGTCCTCGGCCAGATCGACGATGTAGCCGGGCCCGGACGCGCCGGCGACGTTGAAGGCGGCATCCAGGCGGCCAAAATGCTCGACCGCGGCGGCGACCAGGGCTTCTGCGTCGGCTTCCCGGGTCACGTCGCAGGTCAGTCCGACGACGGAGGCGCCGAATTCGCCCCGCACGGCGGCCAGGCCGTCCTGGTTGACGTCGCCCACCACGACGCGGGCGCCTTCCGCCACCAGACGGCGTGTGATCGCCAGCCCGATACCGGAGGCGCCGCCCGCGACCAGCGCGGTCTTTGCCGCGAATCTCGGCTGTCCTGCTGTCATCGTCCGTTCCTTCCTCTATGCGCCGCGCAACCGCCTGACCGGTCCGGGTCCCACGTTCTTCGGGCGGGAGCCTGCGCGCAACGGCCCGTCGCGATCAAGGTCCGCCAGGTGGGCGGCGTTCAGTGCCATGCGCCGCGGGTGCGATCGTCGGGCGCGTTAACCGGATCGTAATACGATCGTGTTTCGCTGCCGCCGGACACGGTTTCGGGTGCGGCCTGCATGGAATTCTCCGCCGGGATAAAAGTGCGTGCGCGCGGGCTGACTTGGATTGTCGTTGCGGCCGACCCCGCCGGCGCGCACCAGCGGCTGCGCCTGCGTTGCATCGAGGGCGACATGGATGGGTTGGAATGGGACATCCTCGACCCGACCGAACCGATCGACATCCAGCCCGACACGTTGCGCCCGGACATGCCGGCCAGTCTGGAAGCCTGGCGGCTGTTTCACATCGCGGCCCTGCTGGATCAGACGCCCGGCCCCGGGGCCATGCTGGCCACGACTCCGGGCCGGGTGACGGTGGAGCCCTACCAACTGGTCCCCTTGCTGCGCGCGCTCGAACTGCCGCGCCCGCGCCTGCTGCTGGCCGACGGCGTGGGGCTGGGCAAGACCATCCAGGCCTGCCTGATCGCCACCGAGCTGATCGCCCGCCGCCAGGCACATCGGATTATCGTGGTCACGCCATCGGGTCCGCTGATGGCGCAGTGGGAGCAGGAATTGCGACTGCGGTTCGGCCTGCGGTTCAGCGTGCTCGCCGATGCGGCCGCCCTGCGCGCCCAGCGTCGCCGGCTGGAACGCGGCGGCAATCCGTTCCAGGCCACGCCTTTGTGCCTGACCTCATTGGATTTCGCCAAGCAGGAACCGGTGCTGGAGGAACTGGAGCGCGCCTGCTGGGACCTGGCGATCATCGACGAGGCGCATCACTGCGTGGCCGAAACGACGGAGCGCACCGGCAATGCCACGCAGCGCCGTCGGCTGGCGGAAGTTCTGGCCGCACGCTCGGATGGGTTGTTACTGCTGACGGCGACGCCGCATGACGGGCAGGACGCGCATTTCGCCTCGTTGATGGGGTTGCTGGACCCCAGCCTGGTGGATGGTCATGGCGGGCTATCCGGTCGCGCCTATCGCCGCCATGTGGTGCGTCGGTTGAAGGCGCATATTCGCGATCCGGAGACGGGACAGGCGATGTTCCAGCCTCGTACCGTCACCCCGGTGGCGATCGATCTGGCAACGCCGGAGGCCGAAAAAGTGCGCGATTTCCACCGCGCGTTGACGGGATTTGTGGCGCCTCGGCTGCGCCGTACGGCGGGACAGAAACGACCAACCGACGCGATGGCATTCGTCAGCCTGCTGAAACGATCGGTTTCCACCGTCCGCGCCTGCGCCAACACCTTGCGCGTGGTGGCCGACCGCTATGCCGCCGCCGCTGGAGAGACCGAGGCGGCCAAACGCGAACGCGCCCGCGCTTTGGCCGCCTATCGCCGTCGCATTGCCCGCTATGGTGTGCTGGACCGCGCCGAGGAAGACGATGCCGCCCTGTTGGAGGCCGAATTCATGGCCGCCGCGTTGCACGACTCGCATGACGACGACGCCGCCCCGGACACGACCCAGTTGGCTGGCCTGCGCGCGCTGATCCGTCTGGCGGAGGCAGCCGAACCGGCGGACCCGAAACTGGCCGCCCTGCTGATGGAAATCCGCCTGATCCGCGCCGAACATCCGGGCACGAACATCCTGGTCTATACCGAATACGCCGACAGCCTGGATGCCGCGGTGGACCGCCTGCGCGGTGCGGCCGGCATCGTGGGCGAGGTCCTGGCCATCAGCGGTGCCGCCGACGAACGCCAACGCTCCCTGGCCGCGGAACGCTGCGCCAGCGAGGACGGGATCGTCCTGGTCAGCACCGACAGTCTGGCCGAGGGGCTGAACCTGCACCGGCGCTGCTTTCACCTGATCCATCTGGACCTGCCCTACAATCCGAACCGGCTGGAACAGCGCAACGGCCGCATCGACCGCTACGGCCAACGGCACGAACCCAATATCCGCTACCTGTTCCTGTCCGGCACATTCGAGGAAAACCTGCTGCTGCGCCTGATCGCCAAATACGAAAAGGCGCGCGCCTGCCTGACCTTCATGCCGGACACGTTGGGCGTGACGGCGGAACCGGATGCCTGGACCACGGGTCTGATCGAAGGATTCGCGGAAGAGGCCGACTCCTTGTTTCCCGAGCCGCCTGCGGTGGTCCGCACGCTGGATCGCGCGGGCCAGGAGGAGGACAGCGCCGCCTATCACGCACTGCGCCGGGAGATCGACCGCGCCTATGACGGGTTCGAGCCGATGGCGGTCCGGCATGGCTGGCTGGCGGATTCCGGCATGGGCGCCGGTGCACGTGGGCTGATCGCGGCGCGGGTCGCGCGGGACGCGGGTTTGCGGTCCCTGGGGGGGATCACGTTGGGTGGGTTCGTGGAGCGGGTGATCGCGGAGGAGATGGACGGGGTTGAGTCGGGGGAGCTTTCGAGCAACGGAGAGAAAATTCTCCCCCTCCCCTTGAGGGAGGGGGTTGGGGGGAGGGGTAATGTCGCACGGACCTTGCGGAAAACCCCACCCCCCAACCCCC
>CALQHT020000250.1 GCA_943330455.2 Nitrosovibrio sp. Nv4
GGACGCTACCCATTTGCCCGTCTCGGCCGAAAACGGTCGCACGTTGTCTCGGAGGATGGAAATCAGGCGCAATTACGCAAATTCTATCCAGGGTTGTCACGTCCGATAGAATTTCGCGCATGATTGGCGTCGAGTTTTGCAAGTGGCTCTTGGGTAATGGAATTCCTAGCTTCGCGGCTGTGCTTACGATAGCGTCGCGTTCGAAAGCGATCTCGGCTTTTCCAGGACTGTAATCGCCGAAATCCGGATCGAAGAAAATATGCTCTAGGATACGTTTGTAACGATTCTCCTCAGTGTTCGGCGCCACGAGATGTTCCCTCCGCGGATTTCAGCTCGGCTTCGATCTCCTGCTGTTTACGTTTGCGCGCGCCGCTCTTGCGGTCTCGTCTCGACCGCGGCGGAACGATCCCGAAATGGGCCGCCGCACTAGTCAAATCCATGTACAAGCCCACTACGTCTCCTAGCTCGATCTTTTGATGCGGTGACACGGGATCGTGTCCCATGGCTCGAAGGATTGACGCACCAACTGCTCGCGCCAGTGGAGGGGGGACTGCGTTACCGATCTGACGCGCTCCGTGCCATTTCGTGCTGTGGAATCGGAACCAATCCGGAAACCCGTGCAGACGGGCCATCTCTCGAACCGTGATACAGCGCGGAAAAGCATAATGGATCGGCCTCGGACTTGTAAACGCGCCTCGGGCACCATCTGTACCGGCCCGAAGCGTATTGCTAAGACCGTCCTTATCTAGCTTGAAAAACCGCGAGATCGGTTCGGCCGTCCCAGGCAATGCTGCGGCAAATCGCCGGCGGGATATTTCTGTGTTATTGGTCCGGGCGCTGGCCGTGAGGCATGTCGGGTTCCATTCCCGAGGATATCCAAAATGCCAAGCATCATTTGTGAGGCAGCGCAACTCCTGCGCGTACGACGATAAATTGCCCCATTCTCCCGGGCTGACGGCGTCGGTCTCGAGCAGTGCGGGAAATTGGTCGGCATCCGGCAAATCTCCGATGGCATCCGAACAGCTAGGACCGGATGGAAGTAGATTGTGCCTTTCACAACCGATCGCACGGTGCGACGGTGCCGGATAGTCCGGCAGGCGGATACGCTTCTTGGCGCCGATGAGTACCAGTCGCTCACGGTGCTGCGGCACGCCGAAGTCTGCCGCATCGAGGACCCGCCATGGAATACGTGCCCGATAACCCATGGTCGCAAACTCTTCGATAAGTTCGTCGAGGAACTTCCGGTGTTTACCGATTGTCAAACCTTTGACGTTTTCGAACACGAAATAGTCGGGTTCCAACTCCCCTACTATGCGGACGAACTCTCGCACCAATACGTTGCGCTCGTCATCCAGCGCGCGGTGTCCGATCATTGAAAAGCCCTGACAGGGGGGGCCTCCGAATACGACATTGATCGGTTGGTCAGTGAGTCCGGCCGCGTCGCGTATGTTGCGCCCGGTCAGTCCAACCACCGTTTGGGGCAATATCGCGCAGCGTGGAAAGTTGAATGCGTGTGCCGCAGCGTGGATCGGGTCGATTTCGACAGCGGCGACGACGTCAAACCCTGCCTGCTCGAAACCGAGGCTCATGCCGCCAACCCCGGCGAACAAATCGATAGCAATCGGCCTTGTCACCCGCGTTTCTCTCCTTCGATCCGTCTGCGGCCCCCCGTTCGGCTTGTGGGGATGGCGCGATCCCGCCTTTGGCGAACGGGGCCAAGAAAATCGGCCAGCCGTGCTGCGAGGGATTCCACGTTACGAGTTTCGCATTGCCAAATCGTTAATACCGTCCAGCCGTCGCACGCCAGTTGCGTCTGGTTGGCCATGTCTCTTTGGCGGTTTCGTTCAAGCTTTGGGAGCCAGAAATCCAGCCGCGACTTGGGCGGACGACCCTTCGGGCAACCATGTGCATGCCAGAAGCATCCGTGCACGAAAACCACAGACCGGCGAGATGGCATGACAATATCCGGTGTCCCCGGCATATCGCGGCGGTGTAGGCGGTAACGGTAGCCCATAGCGTGCAGCACCCGACGTGCTATCAGTTCTGGAACTGTGTCCTTGCCTCCGATGCGTGACATCAGAGCGCTGCGACTCGCTGGGGTACGATTGTCGGTCATGATCAACTCCTGCCGTCAAAAACGCCGGCAGTCCAGTCTAATGGTAAACGGTGATTGGTCCCCCGATGGCCATGTTGCGGATCGGGACGGTCAATGGATCATATACAGGCCCCTCGGACCCTACACCACGTCATCCGGCCGTTGCCGGCACAATTCGGCGTCCGTGCTGCTCTCAATCTGCACCGTTACATGGCCAATGCCGAACCGATCGCGCAAGGTCGTCGTCAGATCGGGCAGGCGGCTGTCGCTGGCCTCGCCCGCATACACAAGATGCGCGGTCAGAGCGGTTTCCGTCGTGCTCAGACCCCAGATATGCAAATCATGCACTTCGGTCACGCCGGGCATCCCCGCCAGCCACGCCCTCACCTCCTCATGCGCCACCCCGCTCGGCACAACATCCATCGCCAGATCGACCGATTCCCGCAGCAGGCCCCAGGTGCCGATCGTGATCACCCCGGCCACCACAAGGCTGGCCAGCGGATCGAGCCACAACAGGCCCGTCAGGCTGATCGCGACCGCGGCCAGCACGACACCCAGGGAAACCGCGGCATCCGCCCCCAGATGGAGGAACTGCGCGCGCATGTTCAGATCGTTCTTGCTACCCCGCATGAACAGCAAGGCCGTCCCGCCATTGACGACGATCCCGGCGCCCGCGACCAACATCACCGTGACCGTCTCGGACGGCTGCGGGGCCAACAGGCGCTGGATCGCCTCGACCGAGATCGCCCCCACGCTGATCAGCAACAGCATCGCATTCGCCAGCGATGCCATGATCGAGCTGCGACCCCAGCCATAGGTTCGGCGCACATTCGGCGGGCGGCGGGACAGCCAGACCGCGCCCCAACCCAGCAGCAGCGACAGCACATCGCCCAGATTATGGATGGCATCGGCGATCAAGGCCACCGAGTTGGCGGCAAGGCCGAACCCGATTTCGGCCAGCACGAAGCCCATGTTGACGGTCGCCGCAATAGCGAACGCCCGATCCGGTGAGGCCGGGCCGTGGTGATGCGCACCGCCGTGGGAGTGGCCGTGCCCGGGTTCATGCGCATGGTCATGCCCGTGGCCTGGGGCGTGCGAATGGGAGCCGCCGCCGGACGCAGCCTGTGCGACGTGTTGATCTCGTTCCATGGAATCGGCTTATGGCACAGGCCGAGGCCGGAACCGCACGCAAACCGGCGGCCCAGGTCTTCATCACGCTCCGGTCATCGTGACGCTGTCATCCGGTGCCCGTCCGGGTAGGATACGCCATGCCCCTGATCTACATCATCGCCGGCGAACAGAGCGGCGACATCCTCGGCGCTCGGCTGATCGCGGCCCTGCGTGCGCAACGCCCGGATATCGAGGTCGCCGGGATTGGCGGGCAGTCCATGGCGGACCAAGGGCTGGCCAGCCTGTTCCCGATGCGGGAGCTTGCCCTGATGGGCATCCTGGAAGTCCTGCCGCGCATCCGCCAGATACGCGCCCGCCTGCAACAAACCGTGGCCGATATCCAGACCCGCCGGCCGGACGTGGTGGTGACCATCGATTCGCCTGGCTTCACCTTGCGGGTCCTGCGTGCCATCGCGCCCAGCGGAGTCCCTCGGGTGCATTACGTCGCCCCCCAGGTCTGGGCCTGGAAGGAACGTCGGGTGAAGCACTTCCCCGGCCTGTGGGACCGGCTGCTATGCCTGCTGCCATTCGAGCCGGCGTTCTTCGCGCGCCACAACCTGCCCGCGACCTTCGTGGGCCATCCCGTGCTGGAAAGCGGCGCCGACCTGGGCGACGGCGCTCGGTTCCGCGCGCGGTATGGGATCGCCGACGACGCACGCATCCTGACCGTGATGCCCGGCAGCCGCCGCACCGAGGTTTCTCGTTTGCTTCCGATCCTGGGGGAGACGTTGCAGCGCCTGGGGATCCCTGTCACGCCGGTCGTGCCGCTGGCGGGGCCCGTGGCGGATTCGGTGCGGGCCGGCACCACGGCCTGGCCGATCCCTCCCGTGCTGATCGAGAGCGCGCAGGACAAATTCGATGCATTCGCCGCGTCCTCGGCCGGGTTGACGAAGTCCGGGACCTCGACCCTGGAACTTGCGTTGGCCGATGTGCCGATGGTGGTGACGTACCGGGTCAATCCGCTGACCGCGGCGATGGTGCGCCGGGTGGTGAAGGTGAAATATGCCTCCCTGCTGAACTTGCTGATGGATCGGCTGGTCGTGCCCGAGTTGATCCAGGCGGATTGCAACCCCGATCGCCTGGCTGCCGAACTCCGCCCGTTATTGGCCGACCCTGCCGTCGCCGCGGCCCAACGGGAGTCCTTCAAGGCGCCGCTCGCCATGCTGCAAGCGCCAGCCGGACGCCCGTCGGAGGCCGCCGCCGCCGCGGTGCTGGGCTTGCTCGATCGTCGTTCGGTCTGAATGTCGTTACGCTGAACGTCTGAACCATGGACCGATAGCGTCCTCTTAGAACTCGTCCGGACATAACTGCTCCACTTGGGGCACGGACGCTCAACGCCGTCATGGCGCGTGCAGACCCGCACCCACGGCTCGCTGTGCCAGTCGAGAGAAAGTCGTGGATGGTGGGCTTCCGCCCGCCATGAAGGCGTTGGGCGTCCGTACTCCAAGTGGAGCAGTTATGTCCGGACGACTCCGAAATGCTTCGCCAACCCAGGGTGAACACGACGACAGCCCGTCATTTGCCAAACCAGGTCCCTGGCCCACCTCCTTCCAGGTCCTTCGATCTGCGTCGCTGTAATCCAAGGTTGGCGGGTCGGGCACGGCCGATGGGGCCGGTCACCAACAGTGCCGGCGGCACGATCCAGGGCAACGTGGCCGTGATGGCGCAGAACTCAGCGCTGTCGCTGGCGAATGCGGGCGTGATCACAGGCGGGTCCAGCCTGGGCGCGGGGATCAGCTTCTCCCGCATCGGGACAATTACGAATGAGGCCGGCGGGACCATCACCGGCGCGATTGGCATTGGCAGCGACACCACGGCTGTTTCCCTCGGCGGCAGCCAGTCGAGCATCACCAATGCGGGGACCATCCTGGGCACCGGTACGGCGGGCGACGGCGTCACCCTGGCGTTCGACGGCATCCTCGACAACCAGGCGGGAGCGACGATCGACGGGCAGACCGGGGTCGCGATGACGGGCAAGGACGGCACCGTCGCGAATGCCGGCACCATCGTGGGTCAGGGGGGGGGACCGCGGCCAGGCTGGCGGCCGGCTTCGTAAATCGCGTGCGGGTCGACAGCGGCGCGGTCTTCACCGGTGTCGTGAATGGCGGCAATACCGCTGGGGCCCCCACCTTCAGCACGCTGGAACTGCGCTCCTCCGCCTCGACCGGCACGATCAGCAGTGTGGGAACGAATTTCGTCAACTTCAGCGACGTGCGGATCAACAGCGGCGCGACCTGGGTGATGACCGGCAGCAACACGATCGTCGCGGGGCAGAGCCTGACAAATGCCGGAACGCTCCTGCTCGACAGTGCCACGCTTGGGACCTCCTGGCTGCTGGGCGCGGGCGCCCTGACAATCGGCGACGCCAGCGTGCTGACCGTGAACGGCACGGTCGCGGCTGGCGCAACGATCGGCATGGACGGGAAAGCGGCCGCCTTCCATCTGACGGCCCCCATCGGCATGGCCGGCACGGTCACCAGCTTCGGTCTGGGGGACACCATCACCCTGGCGGGCATCGATCCGCTGTCCGTCACCTATACCGGAGGCTTCCTGCAATTCGGCGGCGGCAACGCCTTTGCCCTGACGCTCCTGGACGGATTGGTCCTGGAGTCCGTGTCGGACGGTGCGGGTGGCGCCCTGGTCTCCGCGGCCTGTTTCGTCACAGGAACATTGATCGAGACCACGGAAGGACCAGTCCCGGTCGAGGCGCTGCAACCAGGCGACACGGTGCTGACGCATGGCGGCGGTACCAGGCCCATCCAATGGATCGGCTATCGCACCGTCGACCTGACCCGCCACGCCTTTCCGGCGGCGGCGCGCCCGGTCGTGATTGCCGCAGAGGCATTCGCGGACGGGGTGCCGACCCGAACCCTGCGCGTGTCACCCGAGCATGGGATGTATTTCGCCAACCGCCTGGTCTCCGCGCGCTTCCTGATCAACGGGGCCACGATCATCCAGGATCACGCCTGTTCGGCGGTGACCTATTTCCATGTGGAACTCGACAGCCTCGACCTGATCATCTCGGAAGGCGCCGCGTCCGAGAGCTATCTCGACACCGGCAACCGCTCGCTGTTCGAGAATTGTCCGGGGGCCGTGGCGCTGCATCCCATGTTCTCGGACCCGCCGAAGACGGATGGGCAGGGCCGGCGTGTTGCCGAAAGCTGTGTGCCCTTTGCCGAAGACCCGGCGGAGTTGGAACCGATCTGGCGCATGCTGGCCGATCGCGCGATCCGGCAGGGGCATTCCCTGCCCGAGCCAGTCACCACCGACGATCCGGCGCCGAGACTGCTGATCGATGGTCGGATAATCGCGCCCATTCTGACCGATCGTGGGGTCTATACGTTCATCCTGTCGCGCGGTTCGTCCAGCACACGCCTGTGTTCCCGCGCCAGCGCTCCCAGCGACCTGACCCCGTGGTGCAACGACAGCCGCCGCCTGGGTCTGGCGGTCCACCGCATCCGTCTGCGAGAAGGCGAGCAAGTCAGCAACCTTCCATTGGACCACCCGGACTTGACCGATGGCTGGTGGAGGATCGAGTCCGATGCCCAGGCGATCTGGCGATGGAGCGACGGCGACGCCATGCTGCCGCTTGCACGCGGGGGCGTGCGGGTTCTGGAGATCACGGCCAGCCACCTCCCGGCCTATCGCCTGGATGCCGAGACCGAAACACTGTCCAGGCTCGCGGCCTGAGGCGCTGACCGCGTCATCCACCGGGAAGGCAGCCGTATCTTCCCGGCTCGCGCGAATGGCGCCGCATACCGATCCCCGCGTGCACGCAGCCTATCGGCCGGCGGGCTGCTCAGAAAACGATGGCTTCGAGGGTCGTGGCGAAGCTTCGGGACAAGGATGATGAGCGATTCGACGGGCCGGCAAGGCCCATAAATCGAACGACTTGGCTGACGCAACGATTTGAAAATGACATACAGGCGGGTAATCCACGCCTATGCCATTGAAAAGATGGTAGCGGCGGACGGATTTGAACCGCCGACCAAGGGATTATGATTTCTATGTTTTAAGCGTCTAATCAAAGGGTTAGGCGCTTTTCTCCGTTTCGCCGGGGGTATATAGATCAATGGCTTATAGGACCTCCGTCAAACCGATTTCACCCAACACACACCGCCTACCCGCCCCTTTACCGGGAGAAGAATTCTATTGACTTCATATAGGGTCATATGACCCTATAAAGGCTCCTTAGGAGCCATAGAATGATCAGCCAATTGGATGTGCCTACGTTCACGATAGGCCGGGTCGCCGCGGCGGCCGGCGTGCCTGTCGCGGCGCTCGCGACCAATCTACGCCGGGGTTACATAGCCCTCGCGACAGAAGAATCCGTTGATAGCCGGCACCCGGGGACCGGACAGCACCGGCTATTCTCACCGCGGCGGGCGCTGCATATCGCACTCACGATGGCTCTGGTGAGGGCCGGAATCTGGGTGAAACAAGCATCCAATTATGCGCTCGCGTTCAGCGATCATACCGGCAGTGACAGCGACCAATACGCCACGATAGTTGGGGGGGATGAAAAGCCCGCCCCGTCGTGCCGACAGCCATGCAAGTTGTATGATGGCGCCACTTGGTTCCGCGTGATGTTCCGATTCGGCAAAGATGTCCCGGCGGTGAGTGTGGACCGGGGCAGCGTCGTGCTAGCCAACCCGTTCCTGATGGACAACTCGCTTTATGAGTCGGTCGTCATTGTAGACCTGAATGCGGTGGCCGAGCGGGTGTTGGGTGCGCTCGGGTTACCGGTGAGTCTTGTCCGTTGAGTATGAACCCCCATGGCCCGTATAACCCCGCTCAAATCGACCCAGCGGACTACCCCGCCCGGGCGTTGCTGGCTGGCGTTGACCCAGACGCGGCTACGTTGATCCTGTGGTTCGACAGAAACCCTTTGCCGTTCGACGATGATCTAGCGGCAGCCGTAGAAGCCGTATCAGTCTCCAACGGGCATTTCTTGCTACTGGCCCGCGACCCTTCGGTGCTTGCCGAGGTAGAGGCCGCTATCGTGGGGCTGCACCATGGCGCCGAGGGCAGCGCCTGATGGACCGTATTTCCAAGATTGAGCATCTGCGGAGCGCGCGCAACACCCTTCTCCCATACGGTCGTTGGACCCGGCTGTGTGATGGTGCCGACACTCTGCATGACCGTGAATACGACCCCCTATGGCAAAGGATGGACGGCGGCCCGGCGGGTCCCGTCACACCGGCCGGCGACTGCCTCATGCGCCACGTCGAATACTTCTACACGGACGGCAACACGATACCTGAGCAAGTGGCCGCGGGCCTCGCGGTGCTGAAGGCGTGGGGTTTACCCGTGCCCGAGTTTTTCCGGAAATGACCGCACCCCCCCACGACGAGCCAATAGGCGTTACATTTTTCACGGACGCTTACGCACGGGCCGCCACCGAGGCGCATCTGTCGCTCGGTGAGCTACGGGCCCGCGTCATGTCGACCACCGCGGCAACCAAGGCCGGACTGCCGTGGCTGAAGCTCGCGTTATTCGGCACGCATGCCACGGCCCGCGGTTCGCTTCGCAATAACGCCAACGTGCTGTTCATCTGTGGCGTTGAAGCGGACTATGACGCGGACGTTATGCCGCCCGCCGAGGCGGTGGCAGCGCTCGAGCGGGCCGGCCTGGCCGGGCTGGTCTACACGTCGCCGTCACACTCGGCCACGCGCAACCGGTGGCGGGTCCTGGGCCCCACGTCCGAATGGCTACCGCCGGACGCGCGCCGCGCCTTGGTGGGCCGCCTTAACGCCGTGCTTGGCGGTGTGCTGTCCACCGAGTCGTTCACGCTGTCCCAGGCGTATTTCTACGGCTCGGTTGGATCGAACGCGCACCACGGCGCGTGGGTGGTGGCGGGCCGGTGCATTGACCTAGCAGCCTGTCGGACTTACGCCCACCGGAGGCTCATGTTAGAATCGTAACGTCGATTCGCTCCCTCCCCGGATGCCGCCAATGAGCAACTTCCGCCCCACCGATCGCCTAACCGGCTTCCTGATGCCGCCGTCTATCGATGAA
>CALQHT020000251.1 GCA_943330455.2 Nitrosovibrio sp. Nv4
CCGGATTGGGAGGATTTGGCGCTGACCCTGGCCTTCGCAAAGCCGTCGCCCAACCCGCATTGAGCCGCGCAAACCCTCGATACCGTCTTCCCATCATAATCAAAAAACGCAAATCACACGGTCAAATGCCAAAATGAGAATTGCTGATGCCGGTAAGGGGACGCGGTAGGTCCATCTTCCGACCGCGTGAAATTAAGCGTCTTCCTCGTCGGCCTCCTCAATCGGACCGGGGATGCGATACTCTTCTGTCAACCATCGCCCCAGATCGATATCCGCACACCGCACGGAACAGAACGGCCGGTTCGCCACCGTCGCCGCTCGACCGCAAATCGGGCACCGCGCCACGCTCGGCCGTTTAGCCATCCCGGGATTCCATCAGCCAGTCCCCCTCTCTCATGCCTGGATCGGCGCGCAACACCAAAGGCTGCCCCGCCCGCGCCGCCACATCGTCCAATGCCACCTTGTCGCGCTGCAAGGCCGTGATGATGGACGGCGCGGCGCGCAGAGCCGGCATGCGCCGCGGATCCGTCCCCAAGTTCGCGGCGATGACCCGCAAGGCCGACAGTCCCAATGCGTGGGGTCCGCTCAGGACTTCATGCAAGGGCGGGTACACGCGGGTCCGCAAAATCTCCGCCAAACCCAATGCGGTAAAGCCCAGAAATCTCGGCTGCAACGGGTCGTTGGCCAAGGCCGCGGTCAGAGCAGGCGCCAGCGCGACGCGGCGGCGGATCGGCATCCCCGCGAGATCGACGACGATGGCGCCGGATAGATTGCGCAGCCGGATCTGACGCGCGAGAGCCGGGATGACGGCCTGGTTCAAGGCCTGATGGTGGCCTTGCCTATCGCGCGCCCCAGCGACGGCGGCCCCGCCGTCAACGTCGATCGCGACCAGCGCCGGGGTCGGGTGGATGGCGATGCGCGCACCCCCGGGCAATTCCACGACCATCTCGGACAGTGCGTCGATCTCGCTCGCCAGCGCGTCGTCGAACGCCGCCACCACCACCTCCACCCGGACCGGCAGAGCGCGCAGGCGAGCGGCCAGGGCTTGAGAATCGACGATGACGACGGACTCCGGACAGGCCGTGACGAACCGCGTGATCGGGTCCGGCCCACGGCGCAGCAGGGCCACATCACCAGAAACATCCGAGTCTGGCAGCACCTCGGCAATCCGGGCGGACAAACGAGGCCCCTTCCCGCCCTGGGCCGCCCGCGTCACACGCACGATGACGGAGGCGCCATCGGTCAGGCCCTTGGCGCCTTCACTGTCGGGCAGAAACCCCTCGGCGCCGTCGATCGCGACGAAGGCACCGGCCATTGCCCGGACCGCCTTGATGACGTGGCCGCGATGGATGTCGCCGACACCGTCCGGAGCGCCGAGCCGCCAGATCGCGTAATCGGTCAGAACGCCGTCATGCACGACCGCGACACGGATCTCGCCCGGGCTGGCGGATGCCCGGATCTCGGTCGTCACGGCAGCGACCAACCGAACCCACGCAGCAGGCGCGCGGTTTCGAACAGCGGTAGGCCCACGACGTTGGAATGGCTGCCCGACAGCGCGCGGATAAAGCACGCCGCCTTGCCCTGGATCGCATAGCCACCGGCCTTGCCGCTCCATTCCCCGGTCGCGAGATAGGCGTCGATCTCGTCATCCGACAGACGGGCAAAGGTGACGATGCTCTCGGACAGGCGTTCGGCGCCGCGTCCGTCGGGCGCGCGTACGGCCACCGCCGTCAGGACTCGATGGCGACGGCCGGACAGCAGGGTCAGGCACTGGCGCGCTTCGGCTTCCGAGTCGGCTTTCGGCAGGATCCGGCGTCCGGCGGCCACGACGGTGTCGGCGGCCAGCACAAAGGCGCCCGGCACGTCGATGGCGTCGCTTTTCGCACGCGCCATGCGGGTCGCGTAAAGGCGCGGCAATTCATCGCGCAACGGGGTTTCATCGATTTCTGAAGCGATGACGCTGTCGGGCGTCACGCCAATCTGCTCCAGCAGGGTCAGCCGCCGGGGGCTGGCCGAGGCCAGGACCAGCGGGAACGGATTCACCCCGGTCTCGGTCGTCTATTTGAACCGGAAGGTGATACGACCCTTGCTGAGGTCGTAAGGAGTCATTTCCACGTTGACCCGGTCGCCGGCCAGGACGCGGATGCGGTTCTTGCGCATCTTGCCGCTGGTATGCGCAAGGATCGAGTGCTCATTGTCCAGCTTCACGCGGAACATGGCATTGGGCAGAAGCTCCACCACAGTGCCGCTAAATTCAATCATGTCTTCTTTGGACATCAGACCTCTTGGGTATGGGGTGTAATACCAACCGAGCTAACCGTTAACCGATGTGTCGCCCCCTTCGTCATTTCCGGGCTTGACCCGGCAACCCGCGCTTCAACGGCGAGGGGCGGGTTGCCGGGTCAAGCCCGGCAATGACGGTGAGGGGACGCTATCGGTCAATGGATAGGTCGGTTGGTATGATTCGGGGGGAACATGATGTCCGAGGGGGGCAAGGTCAAGCGCGCTCTAGTTTGGCTCTCCCCGGCGAGCGCTGCTCTTGCGCCATTTCGGGCGGGATTGGCAGCGCGCTAACGCTGCCCCAGTCGCAAGGCGATGCTGCGGGCATGCGCCTGCAACCCCTCGGCTTCGGCCAGCGCCACCGCGGCCGGACCGATCCGATCCAGGCCCGATCGGTTGCCCGAGACCCAGGTCGTGCGCTTTAGGAAGTCGAACACCGACAGGCCAGAGGCAAAGCGCGCGGTGCGCCCGGTCGGCAGCACGTGGTTGGGGCCGGCGATATAATCGCCCACTGCTTCGGGACAGAATCCGCCCAGGAACACAGCACCGGCATGGCGAACACGGGCGAACACCGATTCCGGGTCGGGCAGCATCAGTTGCAGATGCTCGGGCGCCAGACGGTTGACCAGATCGACGGCCTGGTCCCAGTCGCGCACCAGGATGATGGCGCCGTGCCCGTCCCAGCTCGCACCCGCGATGGCGACACGCGGCAAGGTGGGCAGTTCGGCGGCCACCGCGGCGGCGACCGCCTCGGCGAAAGCACCGCTGTCGGTGATCAGGATCGATTGCGCGGATTCGTCATGTTCGGCCTGGGCGAGCAGGTCGACCGCCACCAGCCGCGGGTCATTGGCGGCATCGGCCAGCACCACGACCTCGGACGGGCCGGCGATGGCATCGATGCCGACATGGCCGAACACCTGGCGCTTGGCCTCGGCGACATAGGCGTTGCCCGGGCCGACGATCCGGTCGACCGGGGCAATGGTCGCGGTGCCATAGGCCAGCGCGGCGACCGCCTGTGCCCCGCCTACTCGGTAGATCTCGGTCACCCCGGCGCGGTGGGCGGCGGCCAGCACCAGCGGATTGAGGATACCGTCGGGACAGGGGACGCACATGGCGATGCGCCCGACGCCGGCGGCACGCGCCGGAATGGCGTTCATCAGCACGGTGGACGGATAGGCCGCCTTGCCGCCGGGCACGTAGATGCCGACCGCGTCCAGCGCGTTCCAGCGCATGCCCAAGGTCAACCCGTCGGCGTCAGTCATACGAAGGTCGGCGGGAAGCTGCGCGCGATGGAAGGCCTCGATACGGCGAGCGGCCAGATCGACGGCGTCGATCAGTTCGGGCGAGACGGCGGCGAGCGCGGTCTCGATTTCGGCCGCGGTCACCGCCAGGGTGGCGGCGGTCAGGGTCAGACGGTCGAAGCGGGCGGTATAATCCAGCAGCGCCGCGTCGCCGCGGGTCCGCATATCGGCGATGATCGCCGCCACCGCGCGGTCGACGGTTTCGGTGGTTTCCCGCGCCTGGGACAGCAACGCCAGGAACCGAGCCTCAAAATCAGCGTCGGTGGTGGAGAGGCGGATCATGTGTTGCCCTGGTTCTGCTCCAGCGCCGAGCGGAATCGGGCGATCCAGGCGCCGACCACTTCCGGTTGGGTTTTCAGGGCGGATCGGTTGACGATCAGGCGGCTGGTGACGTGGGCGATGGTCTCGGTTTCGACCAGGCCGTTCGCCCGCAGGGTGGAGCCGGTCTGCACCAGATCGACGATCAGGCGCGACAGGCCCAGGCCGGGGGCGAGTTCCATGGCGCCATTCAGATGCACCACATCGGCATGCACGCCGCGGCTGGCATAGTGCCGGCGGGCGATATTCGGGTATTTCGTCGCAACCCGCACCCGCGACCAACGCGACGGATCGTCGCTGCCGGCGGTGGCCGCCGGTTCGGCGACCGCGATCCGGCACCGGCCGATGCCCAGATCGAGCGGGGCGTAGACCTCCGGGTAATCGAATTCCATCAGCACATCGGCGCCGCAGATGCCGATATGCGCGGCCCCGAAGGCCACGAACGTGGCGACGTCGAACGGACGCACGCGCACGACATCCAGGCTGGGGTCCTCGGTCGGGAACCGCAGGCGGCGGCTGTCTTCATCGGCATAGTCGGGGGCCGGGACGATCCCGGCGCGGGCCAGCAGAGGGCCGCACTCGGACAGGATTCGGCCCTTGGGCAGGGCCAGGATCAGGGGCGAGGTCGTGTCCGGTTCCAGGGCGGCGGCGGTGAAGGGGGCGGTCATGCGAACCTCAGCGATCCTGTCCGGGCCGATCAGGCCGTTGGCGTTGCAAACAATAGTGGGGCGGTACGATCTGAGATGTCACGATCGGGGGCGTCTACACCAAGTCGCGCGGTCCCGGAACCCTGGCTGTCGCCTGGCATGCGCGACGCAGCGTTGCACCGGCGTGGCGATGCTTTGTCGCAGGAGCCGGCGCGCCCTGCTCTCGCCGATTTGTCTGGTCTGCATCGAGGTTTGTCCGGATACTCCCGCCCACATGCGAGAGGGCCGAATGCCTGGCATCGCCAACAAAGGGGAAGCCGGACGGCCGTGGCCGAAATGCCGGTCCCCAAAAAGGGATCAAGCACCATGAAGAAGACGGGTCGTGTGACACGCCGCAATGCCATCAAGCTGGGGGCTACGGCCGCCGCCTTGCCGCTGGTTCACATCCGCACCGCCGGTGCCGCCGGGAAGTTGACGGTCGCCATGTGGGATCATTGGGTTCCCGCCGGCAACAAGTCGGTGATGCAGGTCGTCGACGCCTGGGCTGAGAAGAACAAGGTCGATGTGAAGGTCGATTTCCTCACCTCCACCGGGGAGAAGATCAACATCACGATGGCGGCCGAGGCGCAGGCCGGGCGTGGGCACGACATTTTCGCCTTCGAGCAATGGACCGTCCATCAGTGGAGCGACAAGTTGACGCCGGTGGACGACGTGGTCTCCTCCCTGGTCAAGCAATACGGCCCGATCAACAAGGCGAACGCCTATCTCGGCCAGATCGATGGCAAATGGATGGCGGTCCCGACCAGCCTGGGCAGCGCGCCGCTGACCATTTGCGGGCGCATCAGCATGTTGAAGGAATACGCCGGGATCGACGTGCGTGAGTGGTACCCCGCGCACGAGACCAAGCCGGGACACGCCGACGCCTGGACCTACGACGCGCAGTTGCGGGCGGCGGAAGCCTGCTTCAAGGCCGGCAAGCCGTTTGCCCTGGGCTGCGGCGGCACGACGGACTCGATCCAGACCTGGGGGGCCACGTTCGGCGCATACGGTGCCGATCTGGTCGACGCGAAAGGCAAGATCATCGTCGATAACGACAACGTCCGGGCGGCATTGGAATACGCGAAGAAAATTCTGCCGTTCCTGCCACCCAGCATCGCCAGCTACGACAACGCATCCAACAACCGCGCCTATATCTCGAACAACAGCGCGTTGATCTGGAACCCGCCCTCGGCATGGGCGGTGGCGAAACGCGACGCGCCCGCGGTCGCCGCGGATACCTGGACGTTTCCCAATCCCAAGGGGCCCAAGGGAAGGCTGATTCCTCACCGGCCGTATTTCTGGGGCATCTGGCAATTTTCGCAGAATCAGAGCGGCGCGAAGGAATTGCTGCACCACCTGATGCAACGGGAAAACCTGGAATTCATGAGCGTCGCCGCGGTCGGCTACGACGTGCCGCCCTTCGAATCCATGTCGGATTTCAAAATCTGGTCGGACGTGGAGCCGCCCGCGGGCACGGTCTACAACTACCCGCTCCGGCCGTGGCATGGCGGGGAGTACTACATCACCGGCTCCTCGGCGCCGCCCGAAATCGCGGTGCAGATGTGGAACCGCGCTGTCATTCCGGGGATGGTTGCCAGGATTCTGACCGGAAAGACGATCGAGCAGACAATCGCCTGGGCGAAGGACGAGCTGGAAGGCTTCATGTGACCCGATCCATCCCCGTCGGCCGGTTGCGGCGGCACCGCTGGGGAGGGCGGACGACAGTGGCTGGCCATCGGGTCGGCGGGTTGCGGCCGGCCCAAGGCAGGGTCGCGATAAGGATGGAGGCGCGAGCTGACGGGTTGCCGCGCGGATCGATTTGCCGAGCGTAGGGTCCGCCCAGCCTCTGGCCGCGCCGCCGCATTCGCGCCTAAGCTCAGGCCAGGGCATGATCGGACGGACCGGACACGTCACGGACCGTCGATCAGGCTCTCGAAAAAACGTGGGAGCGCAGCCGGCCGGGATGGACGCGCTCCGACACAAACAGGGGAACCGACCATGGCCACGGTAGGAAGCGGCGAATACACCTACGAACCCGTCCTGAACTGGGCAAAATTGCCGCCCGGTTGGACCTTCAAGGAAATCGGCGGCGTCGGCGTCGACCGCCACGACAACCTGTATGTTTTCAATCGCGGCGAACATCCGATGATCGTGTTCGATCGCGACGGCAACTTCCTGCGCTCCTGGGGCGAGGGCCTGTATCCCCGCGCCCATGGTGTGTTCATGGCGCCCGACGACACCGTCTGGTTGACCGATGACGGCGACCACACGGTTCGCCAATGCACTCTGGAAGGCAAAGTCCTGCTGACCCTGGGCGTGTCGGGCAAGCCCGCGCCGTACATGAGCGGCGAGCCCTTCCACCGCTGCACCCATACGGCGATGTCGCCGCAGGGGGACATCTATGTGTCCGACGGCTACGGCAATTCCCGGGTGCACAAATACGCGCCGAACGGCAAGCTGCTGCTGTCCTGGGGCGGGCCTGGCACCGATCCGGGGGAGTTCAACATCGCCCACAACATCACCTGCGACGCCGATGGCTGGGTCTATGTCGCGGACCGGGAGAACCACCGGGTCCAGGTGTTCGACGGCAACGGCAAGTATCAGGCGCAGTGGAACAACCTGCATCGCCCCTGCGGCCTGTATATGCCGCCCGGCAAATGCCCGGTCTGCTATATCGGCGAGCTGGGCACGGTTCAGTCGGTCAACCGTGATATGCCGAACATGGGGCCGCGGGTGACCATCGTGGACAACACCGGCAAGCGGATTGCCCGCCTCGGCGGTTTCGGACCTGGGCTTGGCCCGACCGAGTTCATGGCGCCGCACGGGCTTTGTGTGGATTCACGCGGCGACATCTATGTGGGTGAGGTGTCCTGGACGCAGTGGCCGCAACTGTTCAAGGGCAAGCCGATGCCCGACAATCTGCGATCGCTGCACAAATTCCGCAAAGTCGGGTAGCGCAAATCGGACGGAACGCCGGACAGAGACAGGTCCGGCGTTCCGTTCGCGGCCGGGTTAAGCAGGTCTGAGATGCGGGCTATACGACCCGCAGCGCCAGCCCGATCCGCCGCCCGCCGGTCGATTCTTTCAGCGGCGGGGTCAGCAACTCCACCGTGACCGTCGCGTCGTCAAACGGCCCTTCGGCCTCGGCGAAAATCATATTCTCCCGCACGCCGACCCGCGCATCCCGCCCATCGACCTTCACCGTGCATTGGGCCGCGTATTGCGCACGGAACTGATGCGCGAAGGGGATGCCGAGATGCAGCAGTTCCGCCGTCACCGCCGGAATCCGCCATTCGATGCGCGGATCGCGCGTCCATTGGAACGGGCCGTTATGCATGGGCTCGACGGCGTTGAAGCCCGGCGCATTCGCCACCCCCGGCGCACCGATGCGGCGGAACACCCGCCGCGGCCCACAGAGAGCACGCGAGAGGTCAGCAAACCGCTCCCCCCGGCGCAGTGCATGCAGGGTGGGCTGCTTGCCGGAATGCAGCAGAAACCCCGCGCCCTCCGCCAGAAAGGCCAGGGTGCGATCGGCGAAGGTGGAACAATGCCCGTTGCGCGGCGCCGCATACCACCAGGAGCAGCGCGCCTCGAAAATATTGTTGGGTTGCAATGACTCGCCCAACAGGATGCAGCCGTCATCCGTCAGCAACTCGGCCATCTCGGCCAGCGTCTCCACCGGGCGGGGGCTGTGTTCGATCACCTCCAGGCAGGTGATCAGATCGTAGCGGCCTTCGGGGCGAACCGGTTGCGCGAACGGGTCGTAGCCATCGACATGCGTGAACCCTCGCTCTCGCATCTGCTGGACCCACACACCGCGGCCGGAGCCGTAGTCCAGAATCCGCGCGTCCTCATACCCCGCCAGCATCTTCGCCATCCGTTCGGCCACCAGGCGCGGGCGGATTTCCGCGTATTCCGGATCGACTTTGATGTAGTCGTCATTGTAGACGAAGCGCGCGAAATCCTCGGCGGCCCAATCGTCGAAGAACGCGGTGAACAGAAAGCCGCAATGGGCGCATCGGTGCCAGGGCACCGCGACGTCGGCGAAACCGAACGGGTAGCCGGCGGAGCATTTGTTGAAATCGACGATATCGAACGGCGTGGCGGAGTTGCCGCAGACCTTGCAGCGCAGGCTGTCCTCCGGGCGACGTTCCAGGACCGGCAACGCCACAAGTCGCCGGTGCAGTGATTCCTCGATCGCCATACGTACCCGTCCCCGTCGCTGATCCCTGGCAGATGCGGTTGTGTAGCGGCGGGTCGGCTGGAATGTCTACGTAAAGCGACGGTTGTTGGACCGACCGATGCTATACAATCGACGGATACGGGTGGTGCTGCGGGAGGGGAGGGAACTCTCGACCGCTCCCTTATCAGGGAACCGCTTCGGCACCAAAGTCGCGGAATTCCGTGGGTTGGTATGACCGCCGGTCGTTCGGGGCCAGGGGCGCCGCTTTGGCAACCGGGACATGGCGGTGAGTGTCAAGAGAGTTGTCGCCCGGCATTCGTAACGAGGGTTGCTTTATCCACCTCCGGTTTTTGGCATGTGCGGTAGGCCTGAACGTCCGACTGGTGCCGAGCATGCCATGGTGCTCACTGCGGGGAAGGTGCAGTGCTCGCCATCCTCGCCATGCTCACGCGCCAAGGAAGGGGCGCGCTGCGCGTGGCTCCGGGTGGCTGCGCGCTTCCCTCCCCCTCCGC
>CALQHT020000252.1 GCA_943330455.2 Nitrosovibrio sp. Nv4
CCCCCTCCCGCAAGGGGAGGGGGAGAATTTTCTATCCTGCTGCGGTGTGTGAATGCCGAAGGGGTCGCACAGGGGCGCTGGGCTGCCATGGTTGGGCCGCCGTGCTAGGGTTCCGATGCCGACGCGATGCGCTGTCGGGACGGAACACGCATTCTCCGATCGAGACACCGCCGCATTCAACACCAGTAGGACGAAACATTGACCCGTAAGTGTCCCTTCACCGTCATTGCCGGATCAAGTCCAGCAATGACGGTAAGGGGACATCTCCGGGTCAACGGTTAGGTCGGTTGGCATAACACCGCCCCAAATTTGCACCGAGTGAGGCATGACCGCACCTGATCCATCCGGCGAGCCCGCCGCCCTCGATGCCGCCGAAGTGGCCTGCCGCACGGCACTGACGCGGGATTTCAGCGATCCGGTTGCCTTGCGCCAACTCGGGCTGACCCTGCTGGCGCGGGGCAAGCCGGCGCAGGCGGTGGCGATGCTGGCCGAGGTCGCCGCATCCCGCCCTGACGTTGGGTCGCTGAACGACCTGGGTCGCGCGCTGCTCGCGGCGGGGCTGACGCAGGAAGCCGAGACCCGGTTTCGGGACGCGCTGAGATTGCAGCCGGATTGTGCCTCCACCCTGGTCAATCTGGGACGCGCGCTGCTGGCGGGGGAGCGTTTCGCGGAAGCGCTCGCGACCCTGCGCCTTGCGATGGACGCTGCTCCAAACGATCCGGAGGCACGGGATTGGGCGGTTCAGGCTCTGGTGTCTCAAGGCAACGCCGCGCTGGGCCGGAATGATCCAACCGAGGCGGAGCGGATCTATCGGGAGGCGTTGGTCTTGACCCCCGGTCTGGTGCCGGCGCTGTCCAACCTGGGCAACGCGCTGGTGGCCAGCCATCAGCCGGACCAGGCATTGGATCAGTACCGCCAAGCCCTGGCGCGAGACCCCGACAATCCCAACACCGGCTATGCCTATGCGTTGGCTCTGCTGACCGCCGGGGCGTTCGAGGAAGGATGGAAATACCACGAATGCCGCCGCCAGGTGGATCAGATGCGGTGGAATTACGATCGCCGCCCGGAATTGCCGCAATGGCGGGACGGCATGGTGCTGGACGGAAGGCGAGTCCTGCTGCTGACCGAACAGGGCGCCGGGGACATGCTGCAATTCGCGCGCTATGCCCGGATGTTGGCCGAACGCGGTGCCCATGTCGTGCTGGAGGCGCGCCGGCCGTTGCAACGCCTGTTCGATGGGATGGCGGGCGTTGCGCGCGTGGTCGGACCGGACGACCCGGTCACGGATTGCGATGTGGCATGCCCGGTGATGAGCCTGCCATTTCTGTTCGGCACGACCCTCGACACCATCCCGCCGCCGGTCGCCGATCTGACTGTGCCTGAGGAACTGCTGGGCCGGTGGGGCAATTGGCTTGGGCCGGCTGGCAAGCGCCGGCGGGTCGGCATCGTGTGCTCCGGCGATTCGCGCCATCCCAACGATGCCGCGCGTTCCATTCCGTTGGGGCAACTGGCTCCGATCCTGTCGCTGCGCGATCATGCTTTCACCTTGCTGCAAACCGAGTTGCGGCCCGCCGATCGGGCGGTGCGTGACAGACTGCCGGGATTGCGGTTTCCGGGCGTGGCGCTGACCGACTATGCCGATACGGCGGCGCTGATCCTACAGCTCGATCTGATCGTGACCGTCGATACGTCGGTCGCGCATTTGGCGGGAACGCTCGGAAAACCGGTCTGGCTGATGCTGCCGCACGCCGCCGATTACCGGTGGATGTTAGGCAGGTCGGATACCCCGTGGTATCCTTCCGTGACACTGTACCGACAGAATCGCGCTGGCGACTGGGATGCGGTGATCGAGACGGTCAGGCGGGACATAACCCGCCTCTAGGGAACGGAGCTTACGATGCGTCAGATGGTTATGGTGGGTTTCCTACAGGCTCAGAACTGCACCACCTTGGCAAGCGCCTGGCGGCATCCCGATGCGCGGTCCGATTTTACCACCGCGGCCTATTACCAGAAGATCGGCCAGGTGCTGGAGGAGGGGAAGTTCCAGATGGGCTTCTTCGACGACCGCCTGGCGATGCCCGACATTTATGGCGGCAATCCGGCCGAGGTGGTCGCCAACGGCGTGCGCGTGGTCAAGATCGACCCGGTCGCGACCCTGATGGCGATGGGGTTCGGCACCAAATATCTGGGCATCGGCTCCACCGCTTCGACCACCTATTACGAGCCGTTCGATGTCGCGCGCCGGTTCCAGACTGTGGATCACATGATCGGTGGGCGCGCTGCCTGGAACGTCGTGACGTCGGTGAATGACGGTGAGGCTCATAACATGGGCCGCGATCAGCACATGGAGCATGACGCCCGCTACGATCGCGCCGATGAGTTCATGGAAATCGTGCTGCGCTGCTGGGATTCGTGGGACGATGATGCGCTGGTGGTGGACAAGGTCAGCGGGTTGTTCGCGCATCCGGAAAAGGTCCGGCAGCTCAAGTTCAACGGCAAGTATTTGAAATCCAATGGCACGTTTACGGTGCCTCGGTCCCCGCAGGGCCATCCGGTGGTGATCCAGGCCGGGTCCAGCCCGCGCGGCAAGATCTTCTCGGCGCGCTGGGCGGAGACGGTGTTCGTTGGCTATCCGGACCTGGAGGACGGCAAGAAGCAATACGCCGAGTTCAAGGCCGCGATCGCCGGCCATGGTCGCGATCCCGACAAGGTGACGGTGAACACCATCGCCTATCCGGTTGTGGCGGAAACCCGGTCGGAAGCCGAGGACAAGATGGCGCTGATCGACTCCCTGTACAAGGAGGTCGACGGTCTGTCGCTGTTGTCCGAAGCGCTGAACTTCGACTTCAAGAAAAAGGGCATGGACGAAGCCTTCACGGCCGAGGAGCTGGAAGGCATGTCCGGCATGCAGGCCATGCGCAACCGTGTGATGCAGCAGACCAAGCGCAACCCGACGGTGCGGGACTTCCTGGAAGTGACTCGGCGAGGCCGCCCGCGGGAGGCGATTGTCGGTAGTGCCAAGGACGTCGCCGACCATCTGGAACACTGGTTCGTGGAGCGTGCTTGCGACGGCTTCGTGATCGCCGGCACGCATACGCCGGGCACGTTCGAGGACTTCGTGAAATTCGTCGTGCCGGAACTGCAGCGGCGTGGGCTGTATCGCAAGGAATACGCCGGCGCGACCTTGCGCGAAAACATGGGCCTGCCGCGCATGCGCTCGGCGGATTGGGGACTGGCTCCGCTTTAAGGCGGTGTTGCGTTTCCCTTTCATAGCTTGCCATTCGTGAAATATTCAATTATATCCTTTCCCATTAACCATTGGGAAAGGTGTCGCCGTTATGGGTATCGGCATGGCGACAGTGCTCGACACATTGAAGCAGCAGGGCGGCTTGCGGGGCGCGGACGTGGCGAACATTGCCGCGGTCTCTCCCGCGACGGTCTCTCGCTGGACTTCCGGCAAGGCCTTGCCGCATCCGAAGATGCAGTTGGTGATCTCCGATCTGCGCTATGTCGTCGATCGCTTGGCGGAATTCTATACGCCGGAAGAAACGCGCCTTTGGCTGTATGCGCGCCATCGGCTGCTTGACGGCAAGCGGCCTATCGACCTGATCCAGACCGGTCATGCCGAGGACGTGCTGGCGGTGATCGAAAGCCTGGATCAGGGCACCTACACCTGAGCCATGGCGGCCCGTCCGCATGACGCCGGTATGCTGGATGCGCTGGAGGCGATGGCGCCCGTTGCGTTCCGGGGCAGCGTTTGGCGTGTGACCCGCGCCGGACGGGACGCTTTGCAGGCTTCCAGCGCGCCGGGACGTTGGTCTCCAGGTGGAGATGCCGAGGTGCTTTACACCAGCCTTGAACGCGCCGGTGCTTTGGCGGAGATCGGGTTCCGCCTGTCTCTGGAGCCTGTTTGGCCGAGCAGGATGGTGCATGAGGCACATTGGATCGAGGCGGGGACGGGGCGGAGCCTGCGATTTGCCGATGTGGCGTCTCTGGTGCCGTTGGGCGTCGATCCGGTGCGGTGGAAGGGGTTCGATTACGAGGCCACGCGCGCGATCGCCGCGGCTGCCCATTTCCTGGAATTCGACGGATTGATCGTGCCGAGCGCTCGGGCGGATTGTGGGAACCTGGTGGTGTTTGTGGGCAATCTGGAGGGGGAAGGGGCTTTGACCCTGCGAGAAACCCAGCCGGTCGATTGGGCGGAATGGCGTGCGGCGCGGTGAGTGTCGGGCACTCTGGGGTTTAATACCGACCGCCCAAAGATTGATCGATAGCGTCCCCCACCGTCATTGCCGGGTGCGAACCAAAGTTGTGGGTTAGTGTACACGTCTCACCGTCATTGCCGGGCTTGACCCGGCAACCTACGCTTCAACGGCAGGGGGCGGGTTGCCGGATCAAGTCCGGCAATGACGGTGAGGCGAGTCTATCGGTCCATGGTTAGAATCGTCGGTATCATTCCGCACAATGTTGAAGCGCACCCGTCATTGCCGGTAGGCTGTGCATAGGTCAGTCTTTCCGCCAGTTGGTATAAATTGCCGCCTTGGGTGGGTTAACGGTTGGGGCGGTTGGTTTGTCGCGTGATTCGCGGGCTGTGCCGTTTCGTCGGCCGCGATCCCGCTCTATGTGTCCGCTCGGATTGAAGCGGATGGGATGAAAATGGCACGAAAGACCGTTCTGGTGGCCGGGGCGACCGGTTTGGTCGGTTACGCGGCGCTGAAGCATTTTGCGGCCGAACCCGAAACCCGCGTCATAGCGGTCTCTCGTCGGCGCCCGGTGGATCTGTTTGGCGCCGAGTTCGTCCCGCTGGACCTGACCGATGCAGCCGCCTGCCAGCAGGCAGTCGGCGCGCTGACCGATGTAACCCATCTGGTCTACGCGGCGTTGTTTGAGCTGCCCGGTCTGGTCGATGGTTGGCGCAACCAGGCCCAGATCGACACCAACGACCGCATGCTGCGCAATCTGCTGGAACCGCTGTGTGCGGCGTCGGCGGGCCTGCGACATGTGAGCCTGTTGCAGGGCACCAAGGCCTATGGGGTGCATGTGCGGCCGATGAAGGTGCCGGCGCGGGAAGACCGGTCGGAAATGCGCGAGCAGCCCAATTTCTACTGGGCGCAGGAGGATTATCTGCGCGCCCGCCAGCTCGGTTCGGATTGGCATTGGACCATTCTGCGCCCGGTGCTGATCGTCGGCCATGCGATCGGCGGGGCGATGAACCTGATCCCGGCGCTGGGCGTCTATGCGGCGTTGATGCGGGAAAAGGGGAGGGGCCTGCCTTATCCCGGTGGGGCGCCCAGGGTGCAGCAGGCGGTGGATGCCGACCTGCTGGCGCGGGCCATCGCCTGGGCGGGCGAGACGCCCAACGCACGCAACGAGGCGTTCAACGTCACCAACGGCGATGTCTTCGTGTGGGAGCATATCTGGCCGGCGATCGTCGAGGCGCTGGGAATGGAACTGGCCGATGCGGCGCCCTTCGCGCTGGACTCGCTGTTGGCGGACGGCGGTGCCGCGTGGGACGCGATCCGCGCGCGCCATGGGCTGGTGTCTCCGGGATTGGCGGATTTCGTGGGGCTGTCGTTGGAATACGCCGACTACCAGATGCGGCATGGCCAGACCGAGGTCGGGCCGCCGTCGATCGTCTCGACGGTGAAGATCATGCAGGCGGGGTTCCACGAGGTCATGGACACCGAGGTCATGTTCCGGAAATGGTTCCAGGTCTATCGGGCGCAGCGCTGGTTGCCAGCGGGTGCCTGACCGATCGTTTTGGGCGTGCGGGCAGCAATCGACGGCGGAGTTGGCGCTCGCCCCGAGCCGTCATGGGCTTGTAATTTAGACGAATCGGCGTAAATACAAACAATTAACGGGCTCCGTTCGACTGATCCAAGTGGCCTTGCCCCACCACGCCTCGTTCAGTCGGGAACACTGTGCATGCCCAATACCGAATCACCGCAAAACGTCGACGAGACCGAAGACAAGGCCATGATCGACATGCAGGAACAGCTCCGCAAGGACGCAGCATCCTGGGCCAAGGAACGGGCGAGTTCCTCCGCGCTGCGTCAGGGCGGTGATCTGCCGATTGCCGTCGCCAACAAGCCGCCGACCCGGGTCCGGAAACCGGCGGCTTCGGCCGTGGCGGTCGTGCCGGCCAAGCCCGTCACCGCGGTGAAGAAGCCCTTCGGCATGTCCTATGATGGCGTGACGACGGCGGAGCACATCACCGACATGATCAATCGCGGTCGGCGGTAGGCTCCCGACCAGCCGCCGGTCTCCCTTGCGGGTTCGGATCGGGGCGTTATTTGGGTGCCCAGGTTTTTTGTGCCTTCCCGCCCGACGCCACCGATTTTCTTGTTTTACTTCAAGGTGCTGGCCGACTCATAAGCCCAATCAATCCATGCCGCCAGGACGGACAGGAGACAATGCTCCCGGTAATGCGTTGGAAATCCGCCGACCGGCGGGCTATATCGTGGCCCAAATGGAGGTGAGGCATGGCTGAAAACTCGGTCGTTCGCGCCCGCATCGACGAGGCTACCAAAGCCGAGGCCGCGGCCGTTCTGGCAAGCATGGGCCTTTCGTTGTCGGATGCTTTTCGCCTGCTCTTGAAGCGCGTCGCGGCCGAGAAGGCGCTGCCGTTCGAACCGCTCGTGCCGAATGCCGCGACGATCGAGGCCATGAAAGCGGCCCGCCGTGGCGAGCTTGTCACCGTAGGTGGGCCGGAGAATCTCCTCGCGAGCCTGAATGCGGATTGTTAAATACACGACGCGTTTCAAACGGGATTATCGGCGCGAGACAGCGGGCCAGCATGGCAAGAAGCTCGATACCTTTTTGATGGAGGTTGTCGATATGCTGGCCGCGGACACACCACTCCCGCGGCGGAATTTCGATCATGCTTTGACGGGAGATTGGGTCGATCACCAAGACTGCCATCTCAGGCCGGATCTACTTTTGATCTATCGTAAACCGGACGATGAATCTCTCGAACTTGTTCGCCTGGGATCCCATAGTGAGTTGGGCCTGTGAAGCAGCGGGATCGGTCGCACGAAGGGGAAATAAGCTGGGGTCGGTTTGCTGCCGGGAGCGTGAACCCAAGACGGGTCCGCCTGGTTGGAAAACTGCGGCCCTTGGTTGGGGAGGCGGCCTAACCGCCCCCCGCGTCCGACCTACACCCCGTCCCGCACCACCGGATTGCTCAAGGTTCCGATCCCGGTGATCTCCACCTCGACAGTATCGCCGTGCTTCATGTTCTCGGTCGCACCCTCGGTGCCCATCCACACAACATCGCCGGGAAACAGCGTCAGCACGCTGGTCATCGACACCAGGTAATCCACCACGCCGAACACCATGTGATTGGTCGGGAACTGGATCAGTTCCTTGCCGTTCAGCCGGATTTTGGTGACCAGGTCTTCCAGCTTCACGTCGGTCTCGATCCACGGGCCCATCGGCTTGAACGTGTCGGTGTTCTTCGCCCGCCACAGGGTGCGGTCGGCTTTCTGCCAGGTCCGCTCACTGACATCGTTGCCAACCGTGTAGCCCATGACGGCGGACAGAGCATTCTCCCGCGTCAGGTTCTTGCACTGACGGCCGATGACCACGACCAGTTCGCCCTCATACTGCACCGCGTCGGTGGCGTCGGACGGGATGACGATATTGTCCCCATTCGCGATCAGGGCGTTGTTGGCGCGATAGCCGATATCCGCCTGCGTCGGCAGGCTGACCGCCAGCCCCAGCTTCTCGGCGGCTTCCTTGACGTGTTCGGCATAGTTCAGCCCGGCCGCGTAGAAGGTCGGCGGCACCACGGGGACCAGCAGCTTCACCTCGCTCAACGGCAGTTTCGTGCTGGTGCGCTCCCATGCCTCGAACGGGGAGCCGCGCACCGGGATGATCCGGTCGCCCTCCACCACACCGTAGGTTGGCGAGCCATTCTGTTCGAACCGTGCCCAGCGCATCTGCGTCTTTCCCTTCGTTTCCTCCGCGCCGGTCAGCCGGTCGCGTCTTGCAAGATCATGGCGGCGGCCTTTTCGCCGATCATGATCGTGGGGGCGTTGGTATTCCCCGCGATAATGGCCGGCATGACGGAAGCATCGGCGACCCGCAACCCCTGAATACCATACACGCGAAGCCTGGCATCGACCACCGCCCGCGGGTCCTGGCCCATGCGGCAGGTGCCGACCGGATGGTTGTTCGACACGCCCCGCTCCCGCACCACGTCTTCCAGGTCCGCATCGGATTGGATGGCCGCGCCGGGCATGATTTCCTCGGCGATCCAGGGTGCCAGAGCCGGTTGGGCGGCGATCCGCCGGCACAGTTTGATCCCGAACACCAGCGCCCGCATGTCGTAATCCGAGGCCAGGAAGTTGAACCGGATTTCCGGCGCCACCAGCGGATCGGGGCTGATGGCGCGCACATGGCCGCGGCCTTCCGGTCGCAGATGCACCGGGCTGATGGTGACACCGGGGAACGGATGCGGATTGATGCCGTTGCGAGACCGTTCCCCCGTGCTCCAGGCCGAAATGTTGATCTGGATATCGGGCCGCTCCAACGCCGGATCGCTGCGCACGAAGGCGCCGACGAACAGGCCGGTGGTCGCCAGCAGGCCATGGCGGGTGAACAGATAGCGCGCGCCCGAGGCCAGACGCCGCGGCAGGCTGGCGGCCAGGTCGTTCAGGCTGGCATGCCGGGTCAGTCGGTAGGTGCTGTACATATTGAAATGATCGTGCAGATGCGCGCCAACCCCCGGTATGTCTCGCACGACGGGAATCCCCAGCTCGGTCAGATGGTCCGCCGGTCCCAGGCCCGAGAGTTGCAGCAGATGCGGCGAGCCATAGGTGCCGCCGGACACCACGATCTCCCGCCCCGCATGCGCCACCTGCAAACCCTGGGGCGTGCGGAATTCGACCCCGGTGGCGCGCGTGCCCTGGAACAGGATGCGAGTGGTGTGGGCCTCGGTGACGATGGTCAGGTTCTTGCGGTTTTTGGCATCGCTGAGGAAGGCGGCGGCGCTGCTCCAACGCCGGCCGCGATTGGTGGTGAACTGGTAAAAGCCGGTGCCTTCCTGTTCGGCGCCATTGAAATCCGGATTGGGCTTGATCCCCGCCTGTTGCGCCGCCTCCAGCATCGCTCGGCCTAGCAGCCTGTCGGACTCGGGATTTTCGATCAATAACGACGGCTGTTCGGCTGCGCCGGCGCGGTCATCAGACCGCCGGCGGCGCCCCGATCACGTCCTGACTGGCTTCATATCGGCCCGGAGGTGGCGTCACGGCCGACCCA
>CALQHT020000253.1 GCA_943330455.2 Nitrosovibrio sp. Nv4
CCGAGCAGGACGTCAGAATGATGAAGGTCCAGCAGAAGATCTCGGGAGGGTTTCGATCCGACGACGGTGCGAAGGATTTCGCCACGATCCGATCCGTCCTCTCCACCGCCAGGAAGCAGGGGTGGAGCTTGCTCGAGACCCTGATGACAGATCCGTTCAGCCTGATCGGCCGATTACGATTGGTGGGAGATGCGGCGGGGTAGCTGGGCAGTTACAAAATGTTCACATAAGAGGCATCAAGGGCTTCACAGGCCCACAAAATAATGCTGCAATGCACAAAATACGAAGCAACATCATTTTTATGCACATAATTTGTGCATTTTAGCTCAGGAGCATCGGACCGCCGTGACAACACCGCCCAGGATTGCCATCATCGGAACCGGTGGAACCATCTCCGGCGTCGGCCGGGATCGGCTCGACTTCTACGAATACGGCACCTCCGGCCGCTTCATGCATGTCGAGGAGCTCATCGCCAGCGTGCCGGAACTGCCACAGGTCGCCGACGTACTGCCCATCCGCTACAAGAATGTCGGCAGCGGAGACATCGGCCCGACCGACTGGTTGGCCCTGCTGAAAATCATCCATGAAACCGCCGCCGCCGACCCGACGGTCGCCGGATTTGTCGTGACTCACGGCACCGCGACCCTGGAAGAAACCGCCTATTTCCTGAACCTCGCCGTCAAACCCCCCCCAACCCGTCATCGTCGTCGGCGCCATGCGACCATCCTCCGCCCTCGGCACAGACAGCGGCGTCAACTTGTTGAACGCGGCACGAGTCGCCGGATCGCCCGGCGCCGTGGGCAAGGGCGTGCTGGTGGTGCTGAACGATGAGATCAACGCCGCCCGCGATGTCGCCAAGACATCGAACTATCGCGTGCAGACCTTCGTCTCTCGCGATTTCGGCATTCTGGGTTACGCCGACCCTGACGCCGTGACGTTCTACCGCGCGCCACTCCGCCGATCCGCGCCGGACACGGAATTCGATGTCTCCGGACTGACCGAGCTGCCACGCGTGGACATCGTTCCGGCCTATGCCGGGGCGGACGCCGCCCTGGTCGAGGCCGCCGTCGCCGCGGGCGCCAAAGGCATCGTATCGGCCGGATTCCCGTCCGGCTCCCCCTCCCCGGCGCAGAAAGAGGCACTGAAAAAAGCGGCCAAGGCCGGCGTGTTCGTTGTGCAGTCCTCGCGCTCCGGCAGCGGACGGGTCATCGACGACAAGGTGGCACTCCGCGACGCGGGCTTCATCGCGGCCGACAGCCTGACGCCGCAAAAATCCCGCATCCTGCTGATGATGGCTCTGACCAAGACATCCGATGCCGGAGAACTCCGGCGCATCTTCAGCGAATATTGAACCACGACCGAGGGAAACCGGACATGACCCATGCAGGTGCCGTAACCTTGACCGATACTCCTTCGCCCCTCTCCCGCTCGGCGGAACCAACGACCCTCCATGCCAAGCGGGCCGCGACGACATTCGCCGCAGAGGTCGCGGGAATGCCGGTGCATGGCGATGTCAGCCCCGAGTTGCTGATCCAGTTCGTCTCCCTGCTGCACCGGCACCGCGTCCTGGTCATCCCCGAAGTGGATGTCGGTCCGGCCGACCTGGTGGCCTTCAGCCGGCGCTTCGGCGAGTTGGAAATCCACAGCCGTTTCGACAACACCCTGCCGGCGCATCGCGAAATATTCTGCGTCGGAAATGTCGAGCAGGACGGCATGAAGGCCTCCTTTTCGCGTGGCGTCGAACAATGGCACGCCGACAGCTCGTACCGGGAAACACCGAGCGATGCGTCGTTGTTCCATGGCAAGATCGTGCCGCCGGAAGGCGGGGAAACCATGTTCGCGGACGCCACCGCGGCGTGGCGCACGCTCGATCCGGAGTTGAAACAGCGGATTGACGGGCTTTATGCCGTCCACTCCCTGGAAACCTTGCGCCAATGGGGTATCCGACAGAACCCGGACCGGGCAACGCAGCCGGCGTCCCAGATTCAGGCTTTTCCGCCCATGCGCCAGCCGCTGGTGCGGGAGCATCCGGTCACCGGCGCCAAGTCCCTGTATGTCTGCCCGGCGGTCATCAGCCATATCGAGGGGATGGAGCAGGAAGAGAGCGACGCGCTGATCGAGACCCTGATCCAGCACACCACCCAGCCGCGGTTCGTCTACAGCCATCGCTGGCAACCGAACGATCTGGTCATGTGGGACAACCGCGCGGTACTGCACACCGCCAGCCTGTTCGACCACACGCGCTACCAGCGCCTGATGTATCGCACCACGGTCGCCGGCCACGCCAAGGGGCTATCGGCCTGATCCGCGCGCTTTCTTTCCACCATGAGAACAGAATGATGCCAACCCACGGAAACAATGGCCAATAGCGTCCCCATATCGTCATTGCCGAGCTTGACCTGGCGACCCGCGCTTCAACCCTGGGGGCGGGTTGCCGGGTCACGCTCGGCAATGACGATAAGGGGGGCGCTATCGGTCGATCTTTCGGCCGGATGGTCTGACATGACCATGCGATGTTGCCGCGTCACGATCCGGCGTGCCCTCGACGACGCACGATCGGAGCCGCGGAGAGTCTCGCAGTGCGACGGCCGATGAACGTCTATTCCCTGCTTCGGACGGGCCGTCGCGAAACACCGGGCGTGCTGCTGACCTACGTGGTCGCTATCGTTGCCGGTTACGCGGCGATGCGCCTGCATGTGCCGCTGCCCTGGATGATGGGGGCGTTGCTGGCGACCGCCGCTCAGGCCCTGTGCGGCCGGCGGCCACCCGTGCTGCCGGTCGGGCGGCGCGTGGGGCAGATGATGATCGGCATCGGCGTGGGCCTGACCTTTTCCCGCGAGGCCGCGATGGCCGTCCTGAGCAATCTGCCCGCCATGACGGCGGCGGCACTGCTGACGATGGCGGCCGGCGTCGCGATCGCGCAATTGCTGGCGCGGATGACCGGGGTCGATCGGCTTACCGCCGTGATGTCCAGCGTGCCGGGTGGACCGGCCGACATGGCGAACCTGGCCGAACGCTATGGCGGCGATCCGCTGACCGTGGCACTCGCGCAGACATTCCGCATCGCGCTGATCGTGACCTGCATTCCACCGGCGATGATCCTGGCCGGAATCACCGGCCACGAGGACCCGGCCTCCATCGCCGCCATCCCGTTCTCGCCGGTTGGCCTTGCCATTCTGACCTTGGCCGCCGCCGCCGCGATCGTCGTGCTGAACCGGTTGGGTCTGGCGAACGCCTGGTTCCTGGCACCGTTGCTGCTGATCGGTGGCCTGACCGCCGGCGGCGTCCGCCTGTCCGGCATGCCGTTTGAGCTGGTGGCTATCGCCCAGGTGCTGCTTGGTGTCAGCCTGGGCACCACGTTCGACCGGCGATTCCTGATGCGATCCCCGCGCCTGCTGGTGGCAACGGTGGTGTGTTCGGTGCTGCTGCTGGCGGGGTGCGGCGGGATCGCGGCGCTGTTGTCCGCGTTGACGGGGCTGCCGCTTGCGTCTTTGGCCGTGGCTCTGGCACCTGGCGGGCTGCCGGAAATGGTGCTGACGGCGAAGGTCCTGCATCTCGGCGTGCCGATGGTCACCGCCTTCCATGTGGAGCGCGTCGTGCTGACCCTGCTGCTGGCGCCGCATATCGTTGCCGCCGTGGCCTGGCTCACCCGGCGCAACCGGGCGGAAATCGCCCCCGGCGCGGCGGAATGATGGCCGGCGTCGGTCACCGCCGAACGCGACTGTTTCCCGCTACGGCATGGGCCGCGGGACGTCAGCCCCTATCCCACCAACAGGAGAAACCGCAATGAATGGTGTCACGTTCCCGCCTTCCATCATCGAACGGGTTATCGCCCGCCGCGGCATGGAGCATGTGTTCGCCGACCTCGACCCGAAGCGCACCGCCCTGGTGGTGGTCGATCTGCAAAATGCCTTCATGGACGATGAGGTCGGCCATGCGGTCTGCCCGGCGGCGCGCGATATCGTCCCCAATGTGAACCGGCTGGCGGCGGCGATGCGGGCGAGCGGCGGCGCGGTCGTTTGGATCAAGAACACGTTCGACGAAACCTGCCTGACGGAATGGTCCGTGATGCAGGACATGTCGACCCCGCAAGGACACGCGAAACGCGCCGCGGCCATGAGCGAGAACACCAAGGGCCACGAACTCTGGCCGACCCTGGACGTTCGCCCGGAAGACGCGATCGTGAAGAAATACCGCTTCAGTGCGTTTCTGCCAGGCGCGTCGGAACTGCCCGACATCCTGCGCGCGCGTGGGATCGATACGGTCCTGATCACCGGCACCGTCACCAATGTCTGCTGCGAATCCTCCGCGCGCGACGCGATGATGTCGAATTTCCGCGTGGTGATGGTCAGCGACGGCAACGCGGCAATGACCCAGGCCGAACATGAGGCTTCGTTGACCGCGTTCTACCTGACCTTTGGCGATGTCATGGACACCGACATGCTGATCGCGTGCCTGTCAGGGGCGACGCGACTCGCGGCCTGAAGGCCTTGGGGGTTTGGGGCGGAGCCCCGAGGCTTTCTCTCCTCCCCCGATTGCCGGGCCAGCTGCACCCTATCGCCCGCATGAGCCAGTCCGCTCATGCGAGCATAGGTCGTTCTGTCCCTACTTCGCCGGTGTCAGGCGAAACGCACTGAGCGGCTCTTCCGCATAGGATCTTGGCCCCCGGACCTGGGTGGCCGAACGATCCAGGTCGATAACAAGGGCCTGCAGCTTGGCCACGTCTTCGGGCTTGGGGTTCAGGCTGGCAGCTTTCACGCGGTCTTCGAACGGAATGTCGGTCATCGATGTTGCCTTTTGACGGAGTGATGTCGCATCAGCACGCGAAGGCCGGGCGCCGGCCGCGGGTGCCCATCGCCTTTTCCAGCGCATCCCCGACCTTCAGCACCAGAGCGTCCTCGAACGGCCGCCCGCCGATCTGCAGCGACAGCGGGAGTCCACTGGCGCTGAAACCGTTGCAGATCGACAAACCGGGATTGCCGGTGACGTTGAAGGCACGGTTGAAGAACGGCTGGAAGCCCGAGGCCATCGAATCCTCGCCGATTTCCCGCGCCGGGCAGCGCGCGGTCGGGAAGACCAGCACGTCCACCGTCTTCATGACCTCCGCGACCTGAGCGACCAGGACAGCCCGTTGCCGCTGCGCATTGACGTAGTCGGCGGCGGCAATGAAAGCGCCGGCCATCAGCCGCTGCCGTCCATAGGCCCCGTAACGTTCTGGCGACTCGCGCAGCCATGCCTGGTGGAAGGCGAATGCCTCACTGCGGGAGATCAGGCTGCCGACATCGCCATACACCTCAAACGGCGACAGGGTCACGTCGCCGACGGACGCGCCCATATCGCGTAAGACCATCAACGCGTTCTCCAACGCCTGGATGGTTTCGGCATCGGTGCTCAGATCGGTCTCAAAGAAATGGCGGACGACGCCGACCCGCAGCCCCTTCAGGCCACTGCCGAGGCCGGCGGTGAAGTCGGCGGCCGCCACATTGGCGTTGGCCGCATCCAGCGGATCGTGCTGGGCGAGCACCTGCATCATCAGGGCGCAATCCTCGCTGGTCCAGCACATCGGTCCGGCATGATCGAGCGAGAACGACAGCGGCAGGATCCCGCGCCGGCTGAGATAGCCATAGGTCGGTTTCAGGCCGGCAATGCCGCACCAGGCTGCGGGCCCACGGATGGACCCACCGGTGTCGGTCCCCATCGCACCCGTGCACAACCCGGCCGCCACCGCGGCGCCGGAACCGGACGACGACCCCGACGGATCGCGCGACAGGTCCCACGGATTGCGCGCCGGCGGCCAGGGCAGATCGAAGGAGGTGCCGCCAATCGCGAATTCCCACGTGGACAGCTTGCCGGTGAAAATGGCGCCCGCATCGCGCAGGCATTTCACCGTGAAGGCGTCCTCGGCCGGCACATGGTCCTTGAACAGGTCGGAGTGCCCGGTCGTCGTGATTCCGGCGGTGTTATAGATGTCCTTCAACCCGATCGGGATACCGTGCAGCGGGCCTTTCCAGCCGCCGGCCATGATGTCGGCCTCGGCCTGTTTCGCCGCGGCGAGAGCCTGGTCTTCCAGCACCAGGATATGGCTGTTCAGTTCGCCATCGAGCGCCTTGATGCGCGCCATATAGGCCTGGGTGAGTTCGACCGGCGACAAGGTCTTGGCGCGAATTTTCGCGGACGCTTCCGCGATGGTCAGGAAGTGGAGGTCTGTCATGTCAATTCTCCAACTGATACCGACGAGCCGACACCGTCATTGCCAGACTTGATCCGGCAACCCGCGCTTCAACGGCACGGGGTGGGTTGCCCGGTCAGGCTCGGCAATGACGACTTCGCCCGTTGGGTATAAGATGCGCGACGCCGGTGTCCCGGCAAGCTCCGCACCAAGGTTAACGACGGGGCACGCGTTGCCGATCATGCCGAGATGACCGGCTCTCTTCCAATCACTCCAGGCTCACCTGCGTGAAATCCTGCATCCAGCTTTGCACCGGACGATAGCCGCGCACCTTGGGCGAGAACGCGCGGGGATTCAAATCGTGGACGATCCAAAGCCACGGGCTTTCTTCCACCAGGATCTCGTGCGCCTGGGCCAGCAGCCTGTCGACCTCGTCGGGATCGAAGGTGTTGGCGACCTTATCGAGGATCTGGTCGTAGTCGGCATTTTTCCAATGCCCCCAGTTGGAGGACACTGGGGTCGCCGCCGCGCTGTGGAACCAGCGAAACCACACGGACGGATCGGTCCAGGTCAGGCTGATATTCATGGCGTGCCGGCCGCGATTGATCGTGCTGTCCGGCGGCTGACGGAAGCCCAGCAGCATCTGCCCCCACTCGACGACATCGAAATCAATCTTGAAATAGGCCTGTTCCAGATTGCGCTGGATCAGTTCGTTCATCGGGATCGGCATCATCTGCCCCGACCCGGACGTCGAGATCATGACCTTGACCCGCGCCGGGTTGGACGGGCCATAACCCGCCTCCTTCATCAGCGCGCGAGCCTTTTCGATGTCGTAGCCGAAGATGAAAGGCGGCTTGCCATAGTTCCGATCGCCCGCCGCGACAAAGCCGGAGGCCGGCAGCGCGGTGTCATTCAGCAACTGCACCAATCCGGCACGATCCACCGCCCAGTTTGCGGCATGGCGCACCCGCTTGTCATGGAACGGGCTGTCGCCCTGCATGCTGAAAACCCAGGGCCAGATATGCGGGTAGATCTTCGTCGTGATCTGGAACTTGGCCTGGCGCAGGGAGGCGATCCCGTCCGGTGGCGGCACCTCGATCCAGTCCACCTGGCCCGAACGCAGTGCGGCGAGCCTGGTATTCGCCTCCGGCATCGGGAACAGGGTGACGCGATCGACTTTCGGGCGTCGCTCGGGTGCCCAATAGGACGCATTGCGTTGCATCTCGATGCTTTGCTGCTGCACCACGCGGGTGATGCGGAACGGGCCGGTGCCGGCGGGCGCCTTCGAGAAAGCCACCCAGTCGCGCCCGACCTTTTCGTACTGGGCCGGGCTGGCGATCGGCACCCAGGCCAGCAGCATCGGGAAGAAGCTGGTTGGCAGTTTGGTCCAGATCGCGATGGTGAAGTCGTCGATCTTCTCCCAGCGGCTGACCTGCGGGACGCGAGCACGAGCGATGCCGGACGCCGCGACCTCAAACTGCGGGGATTTGTCGTCGTAGAGGCGCGCGAGATTCCACACCACGGCATCGGCGGTGAACGCGCTGCCGTCGTGGAATTCGACCCCGCGGCGCAGTTCGAAGGTCCATTTCAGGCGGGTCTCGTCCACCTCCCATTTCGTGGCCAGACCGGGGCGGAAGCCGACGCGCCGGTCGTCAGGGTTCAACAGATCCCAGTCAACCAGGGGCTCGAAGACCGGGTAGCCGACGAAGCGCATGCCTTCCGCGCCGTTGTTCGGCATGCCGGTGGTGGTCGGGATGTCGGACGCGGTCATGGCGATGCGCAGATGCTGCTGACGCTGCGCACCGGCCACGCCGGGCGTGGCCAACGCGGCGGCAAGGCCGAGCGTGCCGCGGCGGCCGATTTTCCATTCAGTCATGGGAGTCTCCTCGGATATGCGAGGGACATCTCGGCCGGCGGCGTGCGCCAGACGAGTATGTCCCTGCATTCGAACGATCAAAGTCGTAACGGTCGCGACGGGTCAGATGCGAAGTGTGGACAGACCGCCCCTACACCATGGAAATCTGGGTGAAATCCTGCGACCAGCTTTGCGCTGGCTGGAACCCCGCGACCTTCTTCGACAGGGCTCGCGGATTGAGGTCATGGACGATGAACAGCCAAGGCGCCTCGTCGACGATGATTTCATGTGCCCGTCGCAGAAGGTCGTTTTGTTCCGCCTGGCTGAACACCGACTGCGCCTTGCGCAACAAAGCGGTGCACTCCTCGTGCTTCCAGTGACCCCAGTTATAGTTGACCGGGGCGAAACTGTCGGTCGCGTAGTAACGGAACATCGAGGACGGGTCGGTGTAGCTGAGACTGATATTGATGCCGTGCACTCCGCGCGACTGCGGCGCGGTCGGCGCGTTGCGAACCGCGACCAGCATGGTGCCCCATTCGACGACGTCGAACTCGATCTCGATGCCGACGGCCTTGAAGCTCTGCTGCATGAATTCGTTCATCGGGATGGGCATCATCTGCCCGGAACCCGACGTCGAGATCATGATCTTCGCCTTGCAGGGCTTGCCGGGTCCGTAGCCCGCCTCTTTCAGCAGTGCCTTCGCCCGTTCCGGATCGTAGGTGTATTTGTTGACGGGGTTGCCGAAGAGCTGATCCTCGGGCGGATAAAGCCCGGCGGCGGGCTTGGCCGATCCGTTCAGCAGTTTGACCAGCCCTTCCCGATCCACCGCGTAATTCATCGCGCGCCGCACGCGCACATCGGCGAATGGGGAGCCTTCCAGGCAGTTGAACGCGTATGGATAGGTGTGCGGATACGGCCAAAGGCTGATCTGGAACCCGGCCTGGCGCAGGGACGGGATCGCATCGGGCGGCGGCACCTCGATCCAATCCACCTGGCCCGATCGCAAGGCCGCCACGCGGGTGGTCGATTCGGGCATCGGGTAGACGATCATCTTGTCGAGCTTCGGGATGCGCGTCTTGTCCCAATACAGCAATTCTCAATGCGGACGAATCGCAGTCGCATTTGCCGCCGGATGATCGGCGACGGGTTGACCGAGTCCGATCCGCCACAGTCGGAAGACAATCGTCCCGGTCGCCCAGATAGGGGATTCGCAAGCGGCTCGGTCTCCGGTTCA
>CALQHT020000254.1 GCA_943330455.2 Nitrosovibrio sp. Nv4
AGGGGCTTTGCCCCCTCGACCCCCACCAAGGCTGGGCCTTGGATGCCATTTATTGGGTCAGGGAGGAAAGGGGGCCAACACGGACGTTGAGAAGCCATGGATGGCCCCCTTTCCTCCCTGACCCAACTGATCGCGGTCCAGGGGCCGTAGCCCCTGGTGGGTTCGAAGGGCGAAGCCCTCGCGGGGTTTGGGGCGGAGCCCCAAGGCTCTCCCTCCCCCCATCAGCCGAACGCGCGCCTATTCCAGCGGCCGCGTGGCAAGCGAGCCGTCGGCGTTACGCACGATGGCGGCGACTCGGGCCTCGGCTTCGGCCAGCTTGGTCTCGCAGTGCTTGCGGAGCGCGGCGCCGCGTTCATAGGCGGTGATGGCGTCTTCCAGCTTCTGCTGGCCGCCTTCCAAGCCGCGCACGATCTGTTCCAGTTCGGCCAGAGCATCCTCGAAGGACAGCTTGCTGACGTCGGACTTGGTCTCTTTGGTCTTGGTGTCGGACATCCGGTCCCGGCTCCGTTCAGGCTCGCATCAGGGCACGCACATGCACCGCGGCGGATGCGGCGAGCGCGTCCAGGTCGTAGCCGCCTTCCAGCACGGACACCACCCGTCCCTCGCAATGCCGATCGGCGATCGCGAGCAGCTCGTCGGTGATCCAGGCATAATCCTCGGTTTCCAGGCGCAACTGCGCCAGCGGATCGGCCTTGTGCGCATCGAACCCGGCGGAGATGATCAGCAATCCCGGGGCGAACCGGTCGAGTTCCGGGAGAATCTGCTCCGACCAGGCCGCGCGAAACGCGGCACTGCCATCCCTGGGGCGCAAGGGTGCGTTGATGACATTGTTGGCCACCCCACGCTCCCACACATCGCCGGTGCCGGGATAGCAGGGGCTTTGGTGAGATGACGCGTAGAACAGATCCTTGTCGGCGGCGAACATCGCCTGCGTGCCGTTGCCGTGATGCACGTCGAAATCGACCACGGCGACTCGCTGCACACCCCATTGGGCACGCGCATGCAGGGCGGCCACCGCCACGTTGTTGAACAGGCAGAACCCCATGGCTCGGCCCGGTTCCGCGTGATGCCCGGGCGGGCGGACCGCGACGAAGGCGGTGCGGGCACTGCCTTCCATGACCGCGTCCACGCCGCGCACCGCGCCACCGGCCGCGCGCAGGGCGGCTTCGGCGCTGCCCTCGCTCATGATGGTATCGCCGTCCAGGGCGACGGTTTCGCCCGGTTCCGGCCGGATCGCGATCACGGCTTCGACGAATGGTTGGGGATGCACGCGGGACAGTTGCTCGACCGTCGCCCGGGGCGCTTCCTCCCGCCACAGCGGGGCGAAAACCTCGGCCTCCAAGGCGTCGATGACCGCGCGCAGGCGTTCGGAGGATTCGGGATGATAGGGGCCGGGATCGTGATCCAGGCAGGCCCGGTGCGTGATCAGCGTAGTCGTCATGGCGTGCCTCCCGCGCCAGCGGCGTCGTTCGGGGCCGGCTGGTCGGCGCGCCGGCGGATGACGAAGCTGAACACCCCGTTTTCCTCGCTGAAGGCGATCAGGTCATGGCCGGTCTCCCGGCAGAAGGCCTGGAAATCCGCCACCGCCGCACGGTCGGTCGCCAGCACGCGTAACCGCTCACCCGCCGCCATCGATCGCAGCGATCGATTGGCTCGCAGCACCGGCAGGGGGCAGTTCATGCCCTTCACGTCCAGAAGTGTCTCGCTCATGCCCTTCATCCTGGGGTGGCGCGCCGGCTTGAGCAAGCGGTGTTGAGCAATCGGGCGGGTGATTGCATGCTTGCGGCCATGAGCCAATACCGCATCGGCATCGACCTGGGTGGAACAAAGATCGAGATCGTGGCGCTTGCCCCGGATGGCACCGAGGCGCTGCGCCATCGCATCCCGACTCCATCAGGCTACGCCCCCACCGTTGCCGCCATCGTGGACCTGGTCGCGGGCGCCGAATCGCGCCTCGGTGTGCGCGCCAGCATCGGGATTGGCATTCCCGGCGCCATCAGTCCGGCGACGGGGCTGGTCAAGAACGCCAACTCCCTGGCATTGAACAATCATCCGCTGGACCGCGACCTGAGCCAGGCCATCGGCCGGACGGTGCGGATCGAAAACGACGCCAATTGTTTCGTGCTCAGCGAGGCGACCGATGGCGCCGCGGCTGGCTGCGGAGTGGTGTTCGGCGTGATCCTCGGCACCGGTTGTGGCGGCGGATTGGTCATGCACGGAGCCGTCCATCGAGGCCCGCATGGCATCGCCGGAGAATGGGGCCACAACCCGTTGCCCTGGCCGAACGCGGACGAATTTCCGGGGCGCCCCTGCTGGTGCGGCCTGCATGGCTGCCTGGAAACCTACGTCGCCGGCCCTGCTTTGGCGCGAGATTGCGACGGCCCCGATGCGCGGGATGCATCCAGCCTGCCGCAACGCGCCGCCGCGGGGGACGAACGGGCACGAGCGGCGCTGGAGCGCCATGCCGACCGGCTGGCGCGCGGGTTGGCCCAGGTGATCAACCTGCTCGATCCGGACGCCATCGTGCTGGGTGGGGGGCTGTCGAACATGGTGCATCTCTATACTGATCTGCCCCGTTTGCTGCCGCGTCACGTGTTCAGCGACGTGGTCGCGACGCCCATTCTGAAAAACCAGCATGGCGATTCGTCGGGTGTGCGCGGTGCCGCCTGGCTCTGGCCGGCGGCGTGATGCCAGGATTATGATGAGGTGACAGACGGAGAAAATCCTCCCCCTCCCCTTGCGGGAGGGGGTTGGGGGGAGGGGTTTCACGCAATATTTGTGCGAATTTACCACTCCCCCCAACCCCTCCCGCAAGGGGAGGGGGAGGATTTTCTCCTGCGCCGCGACCGCTTCCCTCGATTCCTCGACCCGCCTTCAGACACGCTTCCCCCCAATCCAGGCTCAGGGCTCGGTTGCGGGCTCCAAACTGGCGCGGATCCTTCCCACGCGGCGGCCATCCATCTCCAGCACCTCAAACCGCCATCCGGCAAACACGATCCGATCCCCAGGGCTCGGCAGGCGCCGCAACAACGCCAGGATCAGACCACCCAAGGTGTGATAGCTCCCCTCGGCCGGCAGGTCGGGCAGATTCAGACGCGCCTTGACCTCATCGACCGGCATCATGCCGTCCATCACCAACGTTGCCTCGCCGTCCAACCCAGGTTCCGCCTGCTGCGACGCCGAGTCGCTCGGATCGCCGACAATCGCCTCCAGCACGTCGGCGGCGGTGACCACGCCCTCGAAGCTGCCATACTCGTCCATCACCAGGGCCAGGCCGAGTTCGTCGGACTTGAGACGTTCCAGCGCGTCCAGCGCGGTAACGGTGTCGGGGATGACCGTCGGCTGACGCAGGGCGGCGCCAACCGACAGGTCGTTGCCGCTGAGGATGCGGTCCAGCAGGTCCTTCGCCTGCACCACGCCCACGACATTGTCGATCGACCGATCGCACACGACGAAGCGCGAATGCGGAGCCGATTTCAGCGCCGCGGCGATCTCCGCCGGCGGGCTGGACCGATCGATCCAGGCGAGTTCCGTGCGCGGCGTCATGATCGCGCGCACCGGCTTGTCCGCCAGTCGCAGGAGCCGTTCGATCATGTCGCGCTCTTCGTGTTCGAGCACGCCGGTCTGCGCCCCCTCAGCCAGCAGCGCCTTCAGGTCTTCCTCTGTGACGCTGTGCTGCGATGCCCGGGGCATGCCGAACAGGCGCATCACGAATCCGCTCGATTTGCCCAGCACCCACACGGCCGGTGCGCCGATGCGGGCGAACCAGGCGATCGGGCGGGCCACCCGCACCGCCACCTGCTCCGGCTGGCGAAGTGCCAACTGCTTGGGCACGAGTTCGCCCAACACCAGGGTGAGGTAGGTCGTGACAATGATGACCAGGGCCAGGGCCAAAGGTTCGGCCACGGCATCCGTGATACCCCAGCCGTCCACCATCCAGTGCTGCATGTGGTTCGCGATGCGGGCCCCACCGAACACACCGGCGAAGACGCTGACCAAGGTAATGCCGACCTGCACGGTGGGCAGAAAATGCTGAGGCTCCTCGGCCAGTGCCAGGGCGGCGGTGGCGCCGGTCACGCCTTTGCGTTCCAATATCGCCAGTCTGGCCCGCTTGACCGAGACCAGAGCCATCTCGCTCATGGAGAACAGCCCGTTCAGCAGGATCAGGAGCAGGATAACGATGGCTTCCAGGCCGATTCCCATGGGTTCTCTATGCATCCGCTTGTCTGTCGTGGAGGATGCTCATAGCACGGTTCCGCGCCTCACGGGATGGCACGCCAGCGCCGGCGCGAGAACGGGAGGGAACGATGCCACCAGTCGCCATCTTTATCACCTTGCTGGGGTTGGTGCCGTTCGTCGCGTGCGGGTTGGCGGCGGTTGGGTCGAACCCGGAACCGGCCGACCGGATGCTTCTGGCGCTGATCGACTATGCCGCGTTGGTCCTGGCGTTTTCGGGTGGCATTTTCTGGGCATTGTCGCTTCTGCCGACGCAGTCCGTCACGCCATCGCCTTTGGGAAACCATCGCATACGCATGGCGTTCGGCGCGGTGCCATTGCTGATCGCGTGGGCGGCGCTGCTGTTGCAGGCATGGCTGGCATCCTGGGCCGCTCTGGCCGTGCTGATCGTCGGGTATGTCATCACGGTGGTGGCGGAGCGCCAGACCGGGCAGCACGGCGCGCTGCCGCCTCGTTATGAATGGTTACGCTGGGGGTTTACGATTGTCGCGGTGGCAATGATGACGACTGTACTGGTGCTGCGGCTGTTTGGGCAGACGCTAGTATTCTGATGCGGTGTGATATGGATTAAATCGCATCAATGCTCAGACGATTGTATTCAATGCGCATTTTGTTTTTGAACTCGCATTCATTATTTGTTAACCATTGGCCGAGGCAGTCGCGGAGGAATGGTTTATGTCGAGTTCGGTCGGTGCGGAAATCATCCCATTCCCGGTGCGTCAACCGATGGGTCTCGCCGGATCCGATCCGCAGGAGCGTTTGCGCAAGGCGCTGGCCGCTTTGGATACCGCGATGACGGAACAAAAGGCGGCGATGGCGGGGTGGCGCGATTCGCTGGATCAGCTCAAGAAATCCACCCAAGGCCTGGGCCTGAGCATGCAACGCTATCGTGGCAGCCTGGACAAGCTGGGCGCGGATGTGGCCGGTCTGCATAAGCAGGCAACCCAGTTGGAGAGCTGGGCGGACGATACCCTGAAGAATCAGGTCTGAGCGACACAGGGCCGAAAGAGTGACCCATGGTCTCTCCTGCTCGTCATTGCCGGGCGTGGCCCGGCAACCCGCCCCCCACCGCTGAAGCGCGGGTTGCCGGATCAAGTCCGGCAATGACGGTAGGGCGACGGTAAGGGGACGCGATAGCTCAATCTTGCGGCCAGTTGGTAGGAGCGCCGACCGGTCGCCCCGGTGACCGATGCACCGCACCCTTGGCGTGGGTCGCCGGTTCGAAGTAATGACTCCCGACATGGCCGCGCCAGGCGCGGCCTGCCAGGGGGTAAAAATGTGCCAAATATGCGATCGATCCTTTGTTTCCGGCCTCTCTCGGCGAGGCTTGTTTGCGGGGCTGGCCGCCGGCCTCGCCGTCAGTGCGACGCCAGCCCGCGCAGGTGATCCGGCCAAACCACCTCTGACGCCGGATGCGGCGATGAAGCGGCTGATGGCTGGGCATGCGAAATATCTCGCCGGCCAGGCCTCGGTCGGGAATTACGCGGCCGGACGAGCGGGAAGAGCGGGTGGACAAACGCCCATCGCGGCGATCCTGTCATGCGCCGATTCGCGGGTCCTGCCGGAGTTGATCTTCAACCAGGGGCCGGGCGATCTGTTCGTGGTGCGCGTGGCCGGAAATGTCGAAAACGCCGACGGACTCGCCAGCCTGGAATATGGCACCGAGGTGCTGGGCATTCCTCTGATCATGGTCATGGGCCATTCCAATTGCGGCGCGGTTGCCGCCGCGATCAAGGTGCACCGGGAAAACCTTGTCCTGCCGGGTCACCTGCCGGGGCTGATCGACTTGCTGCTGCCCGCGGTAAAGAAGGCCGAGGCGACGAAACCAGCCAACCTGCTCGCCGCGGCGACGATCGAGAACGTGCGTGCGACCGTCGCCACGATTGCGGCGTCCGATCCTTTGATCGCTGCCGCGGTCAAGGCTGGCAAGGTCAAGGTTGTTGGGTCCGTCTATGACGTGCCGACGGGGAAAGTGACCCTAGTTTAGCCGCGGCCGCCGCCGGATATCGGCCCGGACGTGGCGGAAGTTGAGGATCGCCGGATCGGCCACCACCGGTCCGGGCGCGATGGCGACGATGATGTTCCCGGCGATCGGGGCGAAATCGGCGCGAAAATGCACGGATGATTTCAGGGCCAGGATCGGGCAGTCGGCGGGCTCGATCCCGACATGGCGGATGATTGCCTGATCCAACGCCTGCATTTTGCGCGTGGTCACGATCACGCGCACGCCCTGGATGTCGATCAGGGCGGTGGGGCCCAGATTGCCGGGATTGCCGGCGCCCATCGGGCCGGTCAGGGTGAAGGCGCCGTCGGTCAGTTTCTCCACCCGGGCCGAACAGGCATAGGGCATCCCGTCCGACTTGCCGCCGAGGATCAGGTCGATCACAGCGCCGGTGCCGGCCTGGTGGCAGGCGGCGGCGCTTTCGAAGTCGTTGATCAGGCAGACGAGCGCGCCTTTCGCACCCTGTCGCACCAACTCGGATAGCAGTTCCGTGGTATCGCCATGGCCGCCGCCGCCGGGGTTGTCCTGCGTGTCGGCCAGCACGATCGGGCCTTGCGTGGTCGGGCTTTGCCGCAGCGCCTCCGCCACGGCCTGAGCGGACGGCATCGTGTCCTGCACGAAGGTGGATTCTCGGGCATTCAGATCGGCCAGCATGGCATCGGCCGCCGCATCGGCGGCCTGTTGCGTGTCCGCGAAGGCCGCAATGGCGGGGCCGCAATCCGCGAAATCGGCGTAGGGGAAGCCGAAGCAGAACGCCAGTTCGGTGATCCCGGCCTGCTCGGCCAGCCGGGAACGCTCGGTCATTGCCGGTTCCATCGGCGCCATCATCGTGCATTGGCTGCCCAGCGGGATCCAAAAATCGAGCTGACGGAAGGCACGAAACCATTGCGTGCGGCGCTCGATCCGTTGCAACAGCAGGCGCATGGCCTGGGCGCCGGCGTCCTTCATGTCGACATGAGGATAGGTGCGGAAGGGTACTGTCACGTCGGACAGGCGGACCATTTGCGGTGTCAGGTTGGCGTGCGGGTCAAGGCTGATGGTCAGCGGCATGTCGGCCCCGACGATGGCGCGCACCCGGCGGAGCAGTTCGCCTTCCGCGTCCGGATAGGAATCCACCACCGCGGCGCCGTGCAGGTCCAGATACACCCCATCGAGCGGGCCTTCGTCCAATGCCATGGACAGATGCGCGCAGTTGAGGGCGGCAATCCGCTCGAACGCTTCGTCCTGCACCGGACCGGCGGGATTGGCGAAACCCCAGGCCAGCGGGACCAGGGTGACGCCCGCGGCTTCCGCGACGGCGATGGCTCCGGCGCTGGGGACGGAGCGGTCGCGTAGGCCAGGGATCAGCGCGGCGCCGATCTGCAACGGCGGTAGCCCGCCCGGTTGCAGGAAATCGGCATAGGTGGTCGGCCGAGGCGCGAAGGAGTGGCTTTCATGCATGAATCCACCGATGGCGATGCGCAGGGTCATGAGGGCGGGATCCTGGTTGGCTGGTCTGCTCGTTCTAGCACGGGTGCGGTGGCAAGGCGCAGTCCAGACTGGCGTGTTCGCAACACCGGGCGTAGCGTGACGGCAAACCTGTTACGAACCGACCGAAAGATTGACCCATGCATGGCCACCATCGTCATTGCCGGGCTTGACCTGGCAACCCCCGCTTCAACGACAGGGAGCGGGTCGCCGGATCAAGCCCGGCAATGACGGTAGGGGCGGCGTATGCCAGTCTTTCGGCCAGTTGGAATGACATAAGGGATACGTCCATGGCGATCATCATTGGTGAAGGCGAATACCGTTACGAAGTGATCGAGAACTGGGGCACCTTGCCGCCCGGCTGGCGCTATGGGGAGGTCGCGGCGGTCGGCGTCGACAGTCGCGACAATGTCTACGTGTTCAGCCGCGGCGAGCATCCGATGATCGTGTTCGATCGGGAGGGGAATTTCCTGCGCTCCTGGGGCGAGGGCTTGTTCAGTCGCGCCCACGGCGTGCATGTGGCGCCCGATGACACGTTGTATTGCACCGATGACGGCGATCACACCGTTCGGCGGATGACGCCCGAGGGGCGCATGCTGTTAGAGATCGGGGTGCCCGGAAAACCCGCCCCGTACATGAGCGGGGATCCTTTGCATCGGTGCACCCACACGGCTCTGTCGCCCGAGGGCGACATCTACGTGTCCGACGGCTACGGCAATGCGCGGGTGCACAAGTATTCGCCGGATGGGCGGTTGCTGTTCTCCTGGGGGGAGCCGGGGACCGATCCGGGAGAGTTCAATATCGTCCACAACATCTGCTGCGATGAGGATGGGTGGGTCTATGTGGCGGACCGGGAGAACCATCGGATCCAGGTGTTCGATGGCAAGGGGCGGTTTGAGACGCATTGGCACAACATGCATCGGCCGTGCGGGTTGTGCATGACTCGAGGGCGCAATCCGATTGCTTATATTGGTGAGAGCGGGCCGAGCATGTCGGTGAATGTGAATTCTCCGGGGATTGGGCCGCGGGTGAGTTTGTGGACGTTGGATGGGAAGCGGATTGCCAAGGTCGGGGATGCATCTCGGGAGCGGGCGAGTCAGTTTACCTCTCCGCATGGCGTGGCGGTTGATTCGCGGGGGGATATTTATGTGGGGGAGGTTGCCCGGACGGCGATGAAGAACAAGGGGACGCCGGTGCCGGAGGGGGAAGACGTGCGGTGCATGCAGAAATTGGTGAAGTTGGGGTGACGGGCGGTCGTTTCTGGGGCGGTATAGGGTCAAACTCCGATCGGGGTTGAGCGGAGACCGATGCTCGCCCCCTCACCGTCATTGCCGGGCTTGACCCTGTAGGGCCGGGCACATCCTTGACACTTCAGACCGGGCACATGGTTGACACTTTAGTGGGCTTGTTCCGATTGAACGAGCCTGGCTCGGTCGCTCTCATCGCGCTATGTCACGGACCGACT
>CALQHT020000255.1 GCA_943330455.2 Nitrosovibrio sp. Nv4
GAACGCGTTTGAGAAGGCTGTGTATGACTGTATTCCTGTGCGGTTCCATGTGATTCGACCCTGTCCCGATTCGCGGTGTTGCGATGGGTTCGAGTCGAATCCATAAATATGGAAAGTACAAGTTATTTAAACCGGACAGCCGTGGGTCTGACCCGGCAACCCACTCCTTGCCGTTGAAGCGTGGGTTGCCGGGTCGAGCCCGGCAAAGACGGTAAGGGGGACGATGCATCGGTCAATGGTTCGGGCGGTTGGTATAAGCCGCCACCGGCACTGACTTCCGCGTGTCCCGCGGCACCAGCATCGCCGAAAGTTTCGGCTGCGATCGGGCCCTATTGCGTCGGCTGCGATCGGGCCCTATTGCGGCAGCCAACCTGGCCGAGGCAGGTTGAATCGCGCGGACAGCACGTTTTCCGCCGTTTGCAGCGCGCCTTCGACCCATCCCTGGCCGGTCGACCACGCCTCGCCCACGATATGCAGCGATACGCCGGGCAACGGGGTCTCAATGCGGTCCATCACCTCCCAGCTTTTCTCGCCCTGATTCCAGCTGTGCCAGCCGCCGCCATAGGGATCGTCGCCCCAGTTCATGTAGCCGGCGGACACGACGGGCGGCGGTGCCGAAAGTCCATGCACGGTGACCAACTGACGTAACATCTCCTGCACGAACGGTCCCTTCGGGTCCATCCGGGTGAAACCGCGCGCACCAGGGCTTTCCAACTGTCTCAGCCCGTCCCAGAAATCCTCCGAGTCGCCGTCGAAATAGGCCATTGTGGCAAAGCCCGATGGATTGGCGCCGCGTTCCGGCTCGGAGCCGAAATAATAGAACTGGCGGGCTGGCAGATCGGTCGTGGCGCTGCCGCTGGTCAGCCCGAACTGGCGCCAGTAAGGCTCCGGATGGATCATGAACGCCTTGCACAGGGCTCGTGGCGTCACGCTTCCCATCAGCGTGCGCACGCTGGCGTCCCGCAGGGCCGCGAAGTCCTCGATCAGTTCCAGCGAGCGGCGCGGCAACCCAAGAATCACACGGCGCGCTCGAATCACGCGCAGGCCCGAGGGAGTCATGAATGCAAGCTCATGCAGCCCGGTGCCGGTTTGGGTCGGCACCCGCAGACTGACCAGGCGATGCCCCATTTCGGTGGCGACGCCCTTGCCGCCCAGCCGCGATGCAAGCGTGAGGGCCAGGGACTGCAGCCCATCGTTCAGCGTGCGATACTGCGGGTGATTGGCAAAATCGGCGAGCAGCCAGGGCAGGGCCTCGCTCGCGCTCCAGTTCGTTGGGATCGACAGATAGCCGCCGCCCATGCGCACCACCGCCATCGCTTCCTGCGACAGAGAGCGGTTCAGCAGTTCGCGATAGCCCCAGGCATGCAGTGGATACCCGTCCACCATCGCTGCCCGCTGGATCGGCGCCCATTGCGCCATCGTCAGCCGGTCTGCATTCGGAGCGATCTGGTCGATGGCCTTCACCATCAGCGCGACGGGATCAAGCCCCTGCTCGTCGGGCGCGAGGTCGAACGGTATCGCGCCCTTGCGCGCATAGTCGCCCACCTTCCAGCGTTTGCCCCGGATGTAGACCAGGTTGTCCGGGCCCCCCATGGGGAATCCGCGATTGGGGATGGCCAGGTGCTCGATGAGGGCGGTGGCGATCCGGTGGCTGGTCAGGTAGCGCATGCCACCGAATTCGGAGACGATTCCTTCCGCGCCCGGCATGCGAACCGAAAACGTGCGGCCGCCGATCCGATCCGTCGCCTCGAACACCGCCAATTGGTTGGCGGGCATGCCGGCCTCCACCAGGCGGAAGGCGGAATAGAGGCCGGAGACGCCACCACCGACGATGGCGGTATCGAGCGTATCCGACGTCGCGGCTTGAAGCAGTTGAGCGCGCCCGACCCCGGCGGTCGCGGCGGCCGCGGCGATGAACCAGCGGCGTGATACCATGGGCTGTCTCCCCGACATGTGTCGTCAATTATCGCGAATTGTCGATTTATCCGGCCGAGCGGGCGGGCGCCAGGGGGAAGCGGTGGGGGACGGCCAATCCTGCTGACAGGTCTCCGGCCCGCTCCCTTGGCGGCTTCTGTGACTACCATCAGGTGCCGTTGACGCCGCGTCTTTCCCCGTAATGGCCGCCCCCGGGTTACCGCCCTGGTCACCGCCCCTGGGCCGATCTGCTCGGGCGCGCTATTCTGCCTATCGACCGCGTGGATCAACGCGCAGCAGAAGGGGGAAGCCGATGGCCAAGATCATCCTGAACGACAGCCCATCCAACGAAATCAGCGTCGCGCTGGAGATGATTCCACCCAACCTCGAAATGGTTGTCGCCAAGCCGGGCTCGCCCGAGTTCAAGGCGGCGCTGCCGGATGCGGTCTGCCTGGTTGGGTTCGGCGATCGTACGATGGATGACGCGTTCTACAAGTCCGCCCCGAACCTGAAGCTGGTGCAACTGCTCAGCGCCGGCTACGATCGTTGCGATATTGAGGCCGCTCGACGCGCCGGCGTGCCGATCTGCAACAACGGCGGAGCAAACTCCACCGCCGTTTCGGAGCATGCGATCCTGCTGATGCTGGCGATTTCGCGCAGGATTGTCTGGCAGCATGAAAACGTGGCCGCCGGACGTTGGCGGGGCAACAATCAGGAAGAAATCAAGCTGTATGAACTGCGGGGCCGCAAGCTGGGCATCATCGGTCTCGGCACCATCGGCAAGAAGACCGCCCGCCTCGCCAAGGCCTTCGGCATGGATGTGCAGTATTACGACACCACGCGCTTGACCGAGGATGAGGCCGATGCGCTCGGCGTTCGCTTTGCCCTGTTCGACGAGGTCCTGCGCACGTCGGACCTGGTGTCGCTGCATGTGCCGCTGACCCCGGAGACCCGGCACATGATCGGCGCGGCCGAGTTCAAGCGGATGAAGCCGACCGCCTATCTGATCAACACCTGCCGTGGCCCGGTGGTGGACGAACCGGCGATGATCGAGGCGCTGTCCAATGGCACGATCGCCGGGGCCGGACTGGACGTGTTCGACCAGGAGCCGCCGCCGCCCAACAATCCGTTGTTCGGCTTGAAGAACGTGATTCTGACCGCCCATTTCGCTGGCCCGACCTGGGACAATCAGTTCACTCGGTTCCGTAACGGCTTCGACAACTGCCAGCGCGTGATCCGCGGCGAGAAGCCGTTGTGGATCATCCCCGAATTGCGCGGGTAAACGAAGTCGCCCCCGCCCGGGCGCGACATGCCCGGGCGGGCGACACGCCGATTGTCAGAGGAGCGGGCCGGTCAAGGGCGCCTCGGTTCTCCAGGGGCGGATGGGACCAAGCGTCGGGTGGGGAGCGAGGCGAGCACGATTCCGATCCCGATCAACAGGATTCCACTGGCGTGATAGGCACGGAAAGCCTCCCCCAGAAACACCACGGCCAGGATGCTGCCGAACACCGGCATCAGATGGACCGACTGCCCGGCCGGAGCGGCGCCGAGGATTTCGATGCCTCGGTTGAAGCAGAGATACGCGAGGAAGGACGGGAAGACCGCCGTATAGGCAATCGCCAGGACGGATGGTAGCCCGGATACGATGGTCGCGCCCTGTGCGGCTTCCCACAGCATGAAGGGCAGGATCATGCACGAACCCAGCCCCATCGCCACGACCAGGAAACTCAGCGGATGCACGGACGGTCGGCGGCGCAGCATCGCGCAATACACGCCGTAGACGAGCAGGGCCGCCAGGATCCAGACATCGCCGATATTCAGGCTGAGATGCAGCAGGGTTTCGAACGATCCCTGTCCGACGATGGTCGCGACCCCGAGCATGGAGACCAGGATGCCGGCGCTCTGGCGCAGCGTCGGGCGGTCGCCGAACAGCAGATATGCCAAAGCAACGATGATGAGCGGCAGGGAGGATTGCAGCAGCAAGGCGTTCAGTGCCGTCGTGCTCGTCAGGCCGATATAGGACATGGTGTTGAACGAGGCGATGCCGGTTGCCGACAGCAACAGCATCAGCTTCCAGTGTCGCAGCAGTTCCGGCCAGTCGCGGCGCAGATGGGGCCAGGCGATGCAACATGCGATGACACAGGCGCCGGTCCAACGCCAATAGGCCAGCGCGATGGGCGGTACCTGGCCCACGATGCTCCGACCTATGATGACATTGCCGGACCAGAACAGGTTGGCCAGCACCAGCAAGGTCCAGGCGGAATTCCAGAGGAGGGTCATAGGGTCATCACGTGTTCAGATTGGGACTGGCGGACCCCAGCCGTCGCTTGAATTGGAACAAAATATCACAGGACTCCTGCTTGAGGTCGCGGCCACATAAAGCGGTTTCGGACCCTCAGCGGCCCGATCCAGATACACGCCCGACGGACTCAGGTGGCCCAACCCAAGCGGGTTGGAATTGACGCGCCAACATGCCCCCCAGGCGCTGTGCCGGCGCTTCCACCGCGCGATACAACAGTTCCGCCCCCAACAGGATCGGCACGAGCAGTAACAGCGATGGACCGCTCGCCACACCGCTGGCGATGAGGAATAGAAGGATTGGGAAATGCACGAGATACAGACTATAAGATATTCGGCCCAACCAGAGCAGCGGGGGCACCTGTAGTCCACGACTCAATCGGTGATTCGGTAGGCAGAGCGCGATCAGGAGCGTGGCGCCGATGCCGATCATGAAATCGCCCCAAATTCGGCTAAATGGTACCGACAACAATCCGAGTGCCAAGATCACCAACGAACAAAAAAGCGTTCGCCCGTAGCGCGCAATGTGGGGTGAGATCCGCGCGCGATTATACGCGAGCGCAATGCCAGCGCTGAACATCCACAATACATGCAATGTGGTCTGCCAGTTGCCCGTGTCGAATCGGGCGCCTGTCATGGACACCCAAATCGATACCAGCGTACAGATGATCAAAATCGGTATTGCGCCGAATCGCCGGACGGCCAAAAACAGAAGCGGCATGATCAGGGATACCCGCATTTCATGCACCAGCGTCCACATGACCGGATTCAACCTGGCGTCTCCTTCCGCTCCGATCATTGCGAGATGACGCACAATCTCGATCAGGTCCGGTGTGTGCAATTTTCCATTGAACCAGGCACTGGCGCCGGCCGATGGCGCGGTTGGAATCAGTGCATAGGCGCAGACCACCAATAGAATGCTGGTCGCAAACGGAATATATATGCGACAGACACGCTTGATCAGAAATGACCAAAATGCTGGTTGGGCGGCGGGCGTAACGGGTAGCGCCAACACGAACCCACTCAGAACGAAAAACAAATCGACCGGTGCTCCATTGCTGACAAGCAATCGGAATGGCGTAAAGCGCAACCAGGGCCAAGGGTTCAGCCACGCCTCCGGCGACCACAGCATATCGCCCTGAATCGCCAGGCGGATCTCGTCCGGCACGGCCAGTGTCAGGTGGTTGAAAACAACGAACAGGGCAGCAAGGCCGCGCAGGGCGTCGAGTTGCGGCAGGCGCGCATCAGAGCGTGACGCGATCATCGGATCCATCGAGAATGTCCCTTGCTCGCGCCCCGCCCCGCGGCACGCCAACTGCGTCTCTATCCCATGACGGACTCCAGAGGGGAGCACATTGGCCCAGGCGGTTCACCCGACATCCTGAACCGTCGGCCGGACGGGTGCTTTGTGGTTTGTCGCATCTCGTTCGGCAGCTATCCAATGAATGGCACGATGGTCCGATGTCGCCCCAATCAGAACGCCCCCGCCCAACCGTCCCGCCGAGGGTCCGACCCAACCATCCGCACCCCATTCTCCAACACGCGGATCGCCTGCACGCTGCACGGGCCTTCCAGCGGGCCAACCCGGTTCAACCGGTGCCCCAGTCGTTCCAGCCCGGCCAGCACATCCGCGCCATAGCCGGGCTCGATCGTCAGGCGCCCATCGCCGTCATGCGGCCAATTGGCGCCTTGCCCGCGTTGGGACGAGGTCCACCGAGGCGCCTCCAACGCCGCCTGTGGGTCGGCATCCAGGTCCATCATGGCGGTTAGGACTTGCAGGTTGATCTGCACCTGGTTGTCGGCGCCGGGCGTGCCCTCGACGGCCCAGAGCGCGCCGTCCTTGAACACCATCGGCGCGTTCATCGTGTGGCGAACCCGCTTGCCGGGGACCAGGCGGTTGGCGTGGCCCTCGGCCAGGTGCCAATAGGCCATGCGGTTGTTCAGCAGCACGCCGGTATCGCCCGCGGTGACGCCGGAGCCGAAGCCCGAATTGAGGCTCTGGATGCCGGACACCGCGTTCCCCTTGCCGTCCACCACGGCGAAATAGGTGGTATCGCCTCGCGCCTGCTCGGGTTCCGCCAGCACGATGTCGGAGGCGTGGGTCAGGTCGATCGAGGCCGCCCGTTCATCGGCATAGGCATCCGACAGCAGCCGATCCAACGGCACCTCGCCGTGGCGCGGGTCGGTGCCGTAACGTTCCCGGTCCTGGAAGGCGCGCTTCTTGGCTTCCACCAGCACATGGATTCGCTGCACCGGGTCCAAAGCGGCCAGGTCGAAGCGTTCGGCGATCTTCAGCATCTGCAACATCGTGAAGCCGGTCGAGTTCGGTGGGGTCTGCGTGACCCGGAACCCACGATAGGCGATGCCGATCGGGTCCTGCATCTGCGGTTGGCATTCTGCCAGATCGCGTTCGTCGACCAGCGCCCCGGCCTCTCGCATGCCGGCGGCCAGGCGCTTGGCCAGCTTGCCGCGGTAGAAGGTTTCGGGGCCGTCCGCGGCGATTTCTTCCAAGGTGCGAGCCAGGTCCGGCTGATGGATGACAGAGGCCAACGCCGGCTCGCCGGTCGCCAGCCCGCCCAGGAACACCGCATGGCTGCGACGATCGGCGGCCAGGATGGGCCGCACCTCGGCCGCGAAATGGCGGTAGTGGTGGGAGATGCTGAACCCGTCGCGCGTATACCCAATTGCGGCTGAACAGAGGTCCTTCCAGGCGCGGGACCCGCTCGCCGCGTGCATGGCGCCAAGCCCGGCCAGGAAACATGGGGTCGAGACGCTCAGAGGGCCGCGCACCGCGATGCCGGAAGCCTTGAACCGTTCGGGGGTGGCCGCCAGGGGCGCCGCGCCGGTCGCATTCCAGCAGACCGTCTTGCCGCTGGTCGCATCGTGGACCTGGTAGAACCCGTCGCCGCCCAGGCCGGACATCATCGGCTCGACGACGCTGAGGGCAAGCGCGATGGCAACCGAGGCATCCACCGCGTTGCCGCCCGCCCGCAGCACGTCCAGTCCGGCTTGGGTGGCCAGCGGATGGTTGGTGCCGACCGCGCCGTTCCGGCCCATGATCAAGGTGCGATAGGATCGGCTGGGGATGTACATCGGGCGCGCTCCGGTCTGGGCCGTGGGTTCTGGGCGATCAGCATAGCCCGGTGCTCGGGCTTGGGAAGGATAGCCCGGTGCTCGGGCTTGGGAAGGATAGCCCGGTGCACGGGCTTGGGAAGCGGCACTCGGGGTCTGGACTTGGAAAGCGCAGCGGCTTGGAGTTTGCTGGGGCATGCCGAACGTGGCGTTACGCAGCGAGACGGACTGGGATGGATGGCGGCAGGCCACGCGCGCCCTGGTGCTGGCCAGTGTGCCACCGTCGGAGGTCACCTGGTCCGTCGTCGGGCCCGCCACCGATCTGCCATCGGGAACCGGATCGTTCACGGTCTCTCGCGCGTTGGTTGCGCTCGCGTCGCTGGCCATTCAGGCGCGCGATCAGGACCGGTTCGGCTTGCTCTACGGGCTGGTCTGGCGCGCCAATGCGGGCGACAATCCCCTGGCCTCCGAGACCGATCCGGACCTGTTGCTGGCGCGTCGGCTGGCCTTTGCCGTGCGGGCGGAGGCGCATCGCATGCGCACCCATGTCCGGTTCCTGGCCACCGAGGACCGTCTGCTGGGTTGGTATGCGCCCGCCCATTTCGTGCTGGAGGCCAATGCCCAGCTTCTGGCCCGGCGCTTCCCGAAGGCGATGTTCTCCCTGATCACGCCCGACGGCAGCGCCCATTGGGATGGGGCCGAACTGCGCTTCGGCACCGGACTGCGCCAACCGGAGGACGATGACACCTTGCTCGCCTGGTGGAACGCGCACGGAGCAGCGGTGTTGGACGAAGCGACCATCGGCACCTCGGTGCCCGAGGCCGAGGACCTGGACGAAGCGCCGAGACCGCCGGATCGACCCGCCATCGGGCCGGTCGTGCTGGCTCTGGCCACCGATCCGGGGTTGCGGACGGCGGTGCGACAGGCCGTCACCTGCCAGCGATGCGCGCTGCACATCCCGGCGACGCAAACCGTCTTCGGGGAGGGCCCGGCCGGCGCAGCCGCCATGTTCATCGGCGAGCAGCCTGGCGATCAGGAAGACATCATCGGCCGTCCCTTCGTCGGCCCCGCCGGTCAGTTGCTGGATCGCGCCATGGAGGAAGCCGGGATCGACCGCCGCACAATCTACATTACCAACGCGGTTAAGCACTTCAAGTTCGCGCCGCGCGGCACGAGGCGGATCCACCAGTCTCCGTCACCCGAGGAAATCCAGATCTGCCGGTTCTGGCTGGATGTGGAGCGCGTCCACTTGCGCCTCAAACTCCTGGTCCTGATGGGCGCCAGCGGTGCCCGCGCCGTGCTCGGCCGCCCGGTCGCGGTGACGCGGGAAAGGGGACGGCCCTTCCGGCTGGAAGACGGGCAGTTGGCCTTCATCACCGTGCACCCGTCCTATCTGCTGCGCATCCCCGATGAGGCCAGCAAGGCGCGGGAATACCAGGCGTTCGTGCGAGACCTTGCGATGGTGCGTGATCTTATGGAGGGCGGGTGAGGGAATCCGACATGGTCGGCAAAATGGGGAGAGCCGTGATGTTCCGTCGAAACCGGATCGGGCAGGTCGCGATTTTGTACCAGCGGCCCTAACCAGTGACCGATGCACGTCCCCTCTCGTCATTGCCGAACTTGATCCGGCAACCCGGCCTATGCCGTCGAGGCGCAGGTTGCCGGGTTAAGTCCGGCGATGACGAGAGGGGATGCTACCGGGATGTGTTTTGACTAAGGGTAACTGCCCAGGTTCCCCTGGCTCGGTGAGTTCGCCGGGCCACGCCGCGAGCAGGCGATTTTGATGTAGCGGCGGCGCAATCTCCGATTGACAGAGGGGTAGGTTCCAGATTCGAAGGGGTCGGTGGAACACGCCGCCATTAGCCAAC
>CALQHT020000256.1 GCA_943330455.2 Nitrosovibrio sp. Nv4
CATGGCTCTGGACACCGCGAGACACCCCCGATGAGGATAACCAGCCACTGGAGAGCCGTGTGCGGGAGAACCGCCAGCACGGTTCGGAGGGAGGGGAGGTTGGTAGCCTTCCCTACCCCTATCGGTGAAGGCGGTGCATCGGTCGATGGTAAGGGCGGCATTATAGTAACCGGCCGAAACAATGACCCATAGGGGTCCCCTCATCGTCATTGGCGGGCATGACCCGGTAACCCGCCCTCTGCTATTGAAGCGTGGCAATGACGAGGGGGCAGTACATCGGTCATTGTTGCGGCCGTCTGGTATTACAACCGCTATAGCGCCTGTGCCGCCGTCAGCACATCCGCCGCATGGCCTTTGACGCTGACCTTGCGCCAAACCTTCACGATCTTGCCGTCGGCGTCGACCAGGAACGTGCTCCGCTCCATGCCCATGTATTTGCGGCCATACATCGATTTCTCGACCCAGGTGCCGTATTTGTCCGCCACCGCGTGGGATTCGTCGGATGCCAGCGGGAAGGTCAGGGAATATTTCGCGGCGAAATTCTCGATCGGTTTGATCTTGTCGGGCGACACACCGATCACATCCAGCCCAATCCCGCCCAGTTGCGGCAACGCCTCCTGGAAGGCGCAGGCTTCGGTGGTGCAGCCCGGCGTGTTGGCCTTGGGGTAGAAATACAGGATGTACGGCTTGCCCTTCAGCGCCGCGGAACTGGCTGTCCGCCCGCCGCTGGCCGGCATCTCGAAGTCCGGAGCCTGATCCCCTTCCGCTACGCTCATGTGCCGATCTCCCCGATATGGCGCACGAAGATCGCGCGCACCTGTTTCGCCATGGCGTCAAGGGTGACGCGCAGGCCCGCCAAGTCAACCGCATCCGCGCCCGCCGCCGAACAGGCCCGCAAGAGCAGGGAGGCGGTGATGTCAGGCAGGTCGGCCTTCCCGTCCCGTCCGACGGTGATCCGCAGCATCCCCTGCACCGTGCGCCAGACGCGGTCGGCGCGGATCAGCAAGGTTGCGTCCTCGACCGGCAGCACCCCGGCCTCGGCCAGGTGCCGCAGCGCCACCCGAGCCGTTGGGGCACACACGCCGGGATACTCGCGTCCATGGATCAGTTGCAGCGCCTGTGCCACGAACTCCACCTCGACCTGGCCGCCGGGCCGTTGTTTGACATCCCAGGGACCGTCGGACGGCAACTCCCGCAGCATCCGCGCCCGCATGGAAGCCGCGTCGGTCCGGATTTGTTCGGCGTCCCCGGCGCCGCCAATCGCCTCGGCGATTGCCGCTTCGACCTTGCGTCGCAATGCCGCCGGTCCCGCCACCACGCGCGCCCGGGTCAGCGCCATCCGCTCCCAGGTCCAGGCGTCCTCGGCATGGTAGCGGCGGAACCCGGCCAAAGAGACCGCGACCGGTCCCTTGTTGCCGGACGGGCGCAGCCGCATGTCGACGGCATAGAGCTGGCCCTCGACGCCCGGCGCGGTGACCGCGGCGACATAGGCGTGCGCGGCACGAACGAACCACTGGCTGGCGGGCATGTTGCGCGCGCCGCGGCTTTCGGTGACGTCGTCCGGGTGGTCGTAGACCAGCATCAGATCCAGATCGGACCTGGCCATCATCTCTCGCCCACCGGCCTTGCCCAGCGCCACCACCACCATGCCGCCGCCGCGCACCCGACCGAATCGCGTGGCGAAATCCTTCATCACCGGTTGCAGCAGCGCCGCCAGCGCCGCCTCCGCCATGGCGGTGCGCCGTTCGGCGGCCGCATCGGTGTCCAGCCAGCCCTCCATCGTCCCCACCGAGGCGAAGAAGTCGGCTTCCTTCACCGTGCGGCGGATCGTCTCGATCACGTCTTCCAACTGCTTGGCGTCGCTGAGTTGCGCGCGCAGGCGGCGAGGCGGCGGGATCTCCTCCTCCTGGGTCAGCAGACCTTCCAGGGCGCTGGGATGACGCGCCAGATACTCGGCCAGGGTGGGCGCGGCACCCAGGACAGCGGCGATGCGCTCCAGCAGGGAGGGATTGCGCTGGAACAGCGAAAGCAACTGCACGCCGGCGGGCTGAGCCGCCAGGAACCGGTCGAAGCGGTTGAACGTCTCGTCCGGATGCGGCTGGGCGCCAAGACGGGCGAGGATCGATGGCAGCATGGTGGCCATCAGATCGCGGGCGCGCATGGAGCGAAGGGCTCGCACATGCCCCGCCTGCCAGCCGCGTATGGCGGTGACGATCCGCTCGGGCGCGCCAAATCCCAAGCCGCGCAACGCCGCCAGGGTGGTATCCGGCGCGGGGCCGTCACCGCGAAAATCCAGTTCGGGCCCTGTCGGCATGCCGTCCGGCAGATCCGGCACCAATTCGAACACTTCCGCATACCGAAGCCGCACATTGGCGAGCTGGTCCAGCAGCGCGTGGGCGAACGCGGTGGAATCGGCGTATCCCATGAAGGTCGCGATCCGCGCCAGATCGGCCGGTTTCGTCGGCAGTTCGTGCGTCTGACGGTCGGCCACCATCTGCAACCGATGCTCGACCTGCCGCAGGAACCGGTAGGCGGTTTCCAACTCCGCGGCGACATTGCGCGGCACATGGCCCGCCCGCACCAGCAGCCGCAGCGCGCCCAGGGTGGTCGGGTCGCGCAACACCGGATCGCGCCCTCCCCAAACGAGTTGCAGGGTCTGCACCAGGAACTCGATCTCCCGAATCCCACCCTCGCCCAGCTTGACGTTGTGCCCGGCAATCCGCGCGACGGGATCGTCGGAGCCGTTCAGGGCGGTGCCCTTGTGCTGATCGATCCGGCGTTTCATCGCATGGATATCGGCGACGGCCGCGAAATCCAGGCCGCGACGCCAGACGAACGGGCGGATCGCCTCCAGGAACTCCGCGCCGACCGCCAGATCGCCGGCCACCGGGCGGGCCTTGATCATGGCCGCGCGTTCCCAATTCTGCCCCATGCTTTCGTAGTAGGAGATCGCCGCCATCAGGGAGATCGCGGGCGGGGTCGCGGCCGGATCGGGGCGCAGGCGCAGGTCGGTGCGGAACACATATCCGTCGGCGTCCCGGGCCTCCATCAGCGACACCAGCCCGCGCGCGAGTCGGGACATGAACCCCCCCATGGCGTCCCCGGCCGTCCGCTCGGTATAAATCGGGGCGGCGGAATCGTACAGCAGAACGAGGTCCACATCAGACGAATAATTCAGCTCGCGCGCACCCAGTTTGCCCATGCCCAGGACGGTGAACCCACCGCCTCGGGCTGGATCGGCGCTATCCGGAAGGCGCAGTTCTCCGGTGTCATGGGCGGAGCGCAGAAGATGCGCCACGGCCAGGGACAAGGTCGCCTCGGCCAGGCCGGACAAAGCCGCGGTGACCGAGTCCAATGGCCACAGATTGCCGATATCGGCCACCGCGGTTGCCAACGCGACAACGCGCTTGGTTCGGCGCAGCGACGCGGCGATCCGATCGCGCGGCTGGGCGGGCGCGGTGGCGCCAAGCCGTTCCATCTCCGCGGTGACGACAGCATCGGGCCCATCGGTGATCAGGCGGCGCAAGGAGGTGGATTCGCGGATCGCCAGATCGGACAGATAGGGGCTGTTGCCGCCGAGGCAGCGCAGCAACGCCAAGCTGGCAGGACGGGCCGCAAGACGCGCTTCGGTTCGGCCCAGTTCGGCGAAACGCTCCACCAGCCGGTCGGCGGCATCCGGATCGTGCGGCACGGGCCAAATGTCGGGCAGCGAGAAAGCCGGAGTTTTCATGATGCGGCAGGCTGGCCATGAGGTGGCTGCGGGGTCAAGCGGCGGGCACCGTGGGCAGGCTGCTCCACCGGCTGGCCACGATCGCGCTGACCTTGGCGATCTTCTCGACAATCCTGATGTTCGGCCTCGCCTGGCGCCTGTCGTCCGGACCGATCGATGTCGGTTGGGTGGCGGCTCGCGTTGAAGCTCTGGTCAATGAGGGCGACGGACCGACCCGGATGAGCATCGGTGGTGCCCAACTCGGCTGGGAAGGCTTCCACAAAGGAGTCGGCAATCCTCTGGTACTGCGCCTGTCCGACATCGTTGTATCCGATCGTGCGGATCATCGCCTGATCGACATTCCCAGTGCGCATCTGACGGTGTCGTTGATCGCCCTGTTGCAGGGACAACTGGTGCCCCGATCCCTGGAAATGATCGGCCCGAAGCTCAGGGTCATTCGTGGGATGAATGGTGCGTTCAGCCTGGATATCGGCACTCTGAACGAAGCGGCGGAAGCATCCTCGACCCAGACCTCGTCGGCGGCCCCCTCCTCGGCTGACGCCACCGAGGGGCCGACGCTCAAGAACTTACTGGAAGAATTCGCTCGCCCCGCCTCCTCCGATGCGAATGATCGGCGCGGGCTGTTCAGTCAGATGCGCCGGCTGGTGATCAACAACGCCGATCTGACCATCGTCGATCGTCAATTGGTCACGACCTGGCACGCCCCGGACGCCAACATCGCCCTAACCCGTAACCCCAATGGCGGCGTGGCCGGGGTTGGCACCATGACCCTGGCGGTCGGCGATGAGGTAGCAACCCTGTCGGCAACCGCGCTGCTCGAAACCGGCGGCGCACGCACCCGCATCGATGCCACCTTGACCCCGCTCGCTCCGGCATCCCTGGCCCGGATCGCGCCGAAACTCGATTTCCTGAGTCGCATCGATGCGCCGATCGGCCTGCAGGCGGAGCTGCATCTGGGGACGGAGCTGGCGCCGACCCTGACCCGGGTGACCGCCCGGATCGGCACCGGTACATTGACCCTGGGGGAGGGTTCCGCCCAGCTCGTGGATGCGACCGTGATCGTTGCCGCATCCGATCGGCAGGCGACCATCGAAACCGCCCAACTTCGGGTCCAGCCCCGGCCCGATGGACCGACAACCCTGGTGCGGGTGACCGGCACCGCCACCCGCGACGATGGCCGGATCGAAGCAACGCTGTCCGTCGCCCTGGACCAGTTGGCCTTCACCGACCTCGCCATCCTATGGCCCCACGCCCTGGCAAAAGGCGCTCGCCCGTGGCTGTTGCAAAACGTGACCACCGGCGTCGCCCGCAACGGACAGCTCGACATCGGGTTGCAGATGGACGAGGCATCGGGGAATGTGACGGTCACCCGCATGACCGGCGGCCTGGATGGAGACGACCTGACCGTCCACTGGCTGCGCCCGGTCCCGCCGCTCGATCGCGGCCAGGCGCGCCTGCGGATTCTCGATCCGGACACATTGGAGATCACGGTTAACGCGGCGCGCCAGAAAGGCGGCGCCAAGGGCACCGGCTACCTAAGCGTGCGATCCGGCAAGGTGCGCATCACCGGCCTGGCGCAGCGCGATCAGATCGCGACGATCCTGGGTGACGCCAACGGCTCCCTCGCCAATGCGATCGGGCTGCTGCGAGAGCCGAGGCTGCATATCCTGGACAAGAACCCGATCGACCTGCGCGACCCGTCCGGCGATGTCAGCGCGACGATTTCGGTGGTGGTGCCTTTGGAGAACAACGTCCGCGACGAGGAGGTGCTGACCCGCGCCACCGTCCGTCTGACCCAGGTCCGCCTCGCCGGGCTCGTCGCCGATCGCGATATCGACCAGGGCAATTTCGAGATGGGCGTCACCGATGACGGGCTGACGGTCAAGGGCAAGACCTTGCTGGCCGGCATTCCGGTAACGGTCGATGGCACGATGGATTTCCGCCCTGGCCCACCCACGCAGGTGGTGCGCCGCGTGGTGGTGACCGGGCGGCCGACGCCCCGGCAATTGCTGACGGCCGGCCTGGACCCCGCCAACGTGCTCGCGGGCGAAATTCCCGGCACCGCGACCCTGACCGAGCGTCGTAACGGGGAATCGGAGATCGCCGTCGAGGCCGATCTGACCCCGGTGGTCCTCGCCGTGACACCGATCGCCTGGACGAAGCCGGCCGGTGTGCCCGCCAAGGGGACGGGGCGGGTGCTGGTGTCCAAAGGCCGGCTGAAAGGGATCGACCGCATCGTGGTGGAGGGCGCCGGTTTGTCCCTGCGTGCCACGGTGGACACGATCGATGGCAAGATGTCCCTGGTCCACCTGGAGCGGGCGGTCCTGGGCCGCACCGACGCACAGGGAATCGTGCGTCTGCCGCCCGCCGGCCCGATCGGGATCGAGGTTACCGGTGGGACTCTGGACCTGGCGGCAAAACTGTCCGCCAAGACCCCGCCGTTAGACCGCAATGCCCCCGATCCTCCGCCCGATCCCGCCTGGACGATCGACGCCCGCTTCGATCGCGTGCTGATGGCGGGTGGCAAGGCCGTACAGTCCGTTGTGGCGCGCGCCAACAATGATGGGCGGATCTATCGGTCGGCGGGCATTACCGGCCTGACCGGGCCGAATATGCCCTTCACCTTCGATATCGGGATGTCCGGCGGTATCCGCCATGTCGGCGCCAGCGCGGTCGATGCGGGAACCTTGTTGCGCGGCCTGGATGCGGTGAAGACGCTGGAAGCCGGACGGCTGACCTTGACCGGCAGGTTCGACGACACAAAGCGGGGCAACCCGCTGGTCGGGTCGGCCGATATCGAGAATTTTCGCGCCCGCGGCTCGGTCGGCCTGGGCAAACTGTTGCAAGCGATGACGTTGTACGGGTTGCTGGACGTGCTGCGCGGGCCGGGTATCGGTTTCTCCAAACTCGTCGCGCCGTTTTCCCTGGACGGTCAGACCCTGCAATTGAACGACGCCCGAGCGTTCAGCTCGTCGCTGGGGTTGACCGCGAAGGGGCGGTTGGATCTGGGCGCCGAACGGATGGACATGGAAGGCACCATCGTGCCCGCATATTTTTTCAACTCTCTGCTGGGCAATATTCCGCTGGTCGGCAAATTGTTCAGCCCCGAAACCGGGGGAGGACTCTTCGCTGCTCGCTACTCGCTGCGCGGCCCGATCCAGGACCCGGATGTGTTCGTGAACCCGTTGAGCGCGCTGACACCAGGCTTCCTGCGGGAGATTTTCGGGATCTTTTGATCGGCCTGGTCTGGTCCGGTTCGACCGGGGCGACGGATCATCCGCTCGGGCACCGAGCCGCCGGCCGCTTGACCCGGAGCGCGATCCGGGCTGGCATCCGGCCGAACATAAGGAGGAAGCCCATGCCGACGAAATTGCCGGTCGTGATTGTCTTTGACACATTCGGCTCCGTGGTCGACTGGCGCAGCAGTCTGATCGCCGATCTGACGGCCTATGGGCGCCAGCGCGGCGTCGCCGCCGATTGGCCGGCGCTGGTCGATGCGTGGCGCGCTTCGTACCATCCGTCCATGGACCGGGTGCGCAAGGGCGAGTTGCCCTGGACCAAGCTGGATGCGCTGCACCGGGCGTCGCTGGACAAGCTGGTCGCCGATTTCGGCATCACCGGCCTGACCGAGGCCGATATGGTCCACATCAACCTGGGTTGGCACCGGCTGAACCCCTGGCCGGATTCGGTTGCGGGGCTCACTCGCCTGAAAACGAAATTCGTGATCGGGCCGCTGTCGAACGGCAATGTTTCGTTGCTGACCTATATGGCCAAGCATGCGGGACTGCCGTGGGACATGGTGTTCGGGTCCGACCTGTTCATGCATTTCAAGCCGGATCCGGAGACGTATCTGGGTGTCGCGGCGATGATGGACCTGGAGCCGGGGCAAGTCATGCTGGCCGCCGCGCACAACAACGATCTGGCAAACGCACGCAAATGCGGGCTGATGACCGCGTTCTGGCCTCGGCCGGACGAGTATGGGCCGAACCAGGTGCGCGATTTTACCGCGGACCAGGATTGGGACGTGGTGGCGACCGATATCGAGGATTTGGCGCGCCAGTTGGGGGTTTAAGCCACCGCAAGACCTCAACCTCGACACAGAAGCTCCCATCTCAAGCTATCGGTGGATCGCCCAACATGACAGGCTTCAACTACATCATAACGGCCCGCGCGAGGAACCCCGACGGCAGCTTTTCGGATCGGCCGGGTCGGTCGACATACCTTCGCGTCCCCAAGGGTCGTGACACCTATACCTTTGCCGACCAGGTGCCGCTCGCGCAGTGGACCAAGGAAATCATGGCGCTTTCCGATCCGCACAAGGACAATACTGGGATCGAGCGAGGGGATGTCCTGGTTTTCATCCACGGCTACAACAATTCGATGCGGGATATCCTGAAACGGCATGATCGGCTTTGCCAGGACTTGCCGGATCATCAGTTCAAGGGAGCCATCGTCAGCTTCGATTGGCCATGCAACGACGTCGCATTGGCGTATCTGCCGGATCGCCTCAACGCCAAGATGACGGCCTTGCAGCTTGTCACGGATTGCATCCGGCCATTAGCCTCGATGCAGGCGAAAGGAAACTGTACGCTAAATGTCCACCTGCTCGCCCATTCCACGGGCGCTTTTGTCATAAGGGAAGCGTTCGACGACGCGGATGACCGCGATGCCATCGCGTCCGTGAACTGGACAGTCAGCCAGGTCGTGTTGATAGCCGGCGATGTCTCCAGCGCCAGTCTTTCGGCGGATGACTCGGAAGCACGTTCGCTTTATCGGCACTGCGTCAGGTTGACCAACTATTCCAACGGCAATGACACGGTCCTGCAACTATCCAACGTCAAGCGGGTGGGCATTTCGCCGCGTGTCGGACGGGTCGGACTTCCCGCGCTCGCGCCGTCGAATGCCGTGAACATCGATTGCAGCGAATACTACGAAGCCGTCGTCGAGAGCCGCCCCGAAGCCGAGATCCTGGGCAATCGAACCCATTCCTGGCATATCGGTGATCCTTTGTTCACCGAGGATCTGGCGCTGACCCTGCGTGGCGGCCTGGATCGGACCGCCATCAAGACGCGCACATCCCTACCGAGAGGTGGCTTGAAACTCGGCCGAGCTGGTTCCTGAAACCTGCCGATGGCCTAACGCCACACGTCTATCAATCGCCCATAATCCACTAACCGAGCGAGCCGACACATGAAATCCGACCTGCACGACCTGGAAGCCGCGCTCCAGCTCTATTTCGACGGCCTCTACGAAGGCGACCCCGACAAGCTCGGCCGCGTCTTCCATCAGGAGGCGCATCTGTTCAGCGTCAATGACGGGCAACTCGCCGATCTGCCCTTGGCGAAATGGTTCGATCTGGTCCGCAGCCGCGGTTCCGCCAAGGCCGTCGATCTTCCCCG
>CALQHT020000257.1 GCA_943330455.2 Nitrosovibrio sp. Nv4
CATCGCCTGCGCCCTGGTTTCTACTGTTGGTATCTGTTGGATTCGCAAACGCATGATACCAAAGACCGGGCGCGGGCGTCTCGCCGAATTATCGCGAATTTACGGCGAAATTCACCCTGTCAGTTGGCTTTTGCAAGTGGCTCTTAAGAGACCGAAAAAATGCCCGCGCTCCAAGCGCCTGCCGCCCGAGCCTCAGACAGGCAGGCAACACCGGCAGCCACGCTGAAAACGCGGTCAGGCGGGTTATCAATAATGACACAATTTCGTTAACCCTATTGGTTAACACCGGAAAGCCCGCCGATCGAGCCTGAAATTCCGCCAAAAATGCCCGAAAACCGGGGCTTTCCGGGTTTTGTCTTGCCGCGACCGTGGTGCCCGACCTAGCAATGAAAGGACACACTCACCGCAGGCCAACCCATCCATGCTCACCGCTTTTCGGTTCCGTCACCCCTTCCACCGCCACGTAAACCATGTTCGGCCCGTCGGAATCGCACACCACCGCGCGAAAATCGTGCCGCGGACCCGCGCCGGAACAACCGAACGGGGACGGGATGACGGGAACGGCGGAGGTCGGGAACCCCGTACTCATGATGGCACCGGTTGGGGATCCCGTTGGCAAGCCGGGGCGGCAATCGGCCCATCCGGCCTCGGGGCGAACCGACGCTCCGGGCGGGTTCGGCCAGAGGCCCGCAACATGTCATCCCCGCGCCTACCGCGGTCCGCACATGCAGGCTTGCCGGACCGCGATCCCTGTGGCTTCAAACACCGGATGCCGCTACTGCGGCACGAAACACGTCCGACCAGGGACAGGGTTCATCGAGACGAGATGGCATGACGGGTTTCCTCGCGCAGATGTTGAACGGGATCCAATACGGCCTGCTGCTGTTCCTGATCAGCAGCGGGTTGACGTTGATCTTTGGCGTCATGGGCGTGATCAACCTGGCGCATGGCAGTCTGTTCATGATCGGCGCCTACCTCGCCTATGTCCTGACCGCCGCCGCACTCCCATTATGGGCCGCGCTGCTGGCCTCGGTGCTGGCCGGCGCCCTGTTCGGCGCCGTCCTGGAACGTCTGCTGTTCCGCCATTTCCGCAAACGCGAGCATCTGGATCAGGTCCTGCTCACCTTCGCCCTGATCCTGCTGTTCGAGGAAGCCCGCGCCGCCCTGATCGACAATCAATTTCACAGCGTGCCGGTTCCGGCCTTGCTGGATTTCTCGGTCCGCGTGGTCGGCGACTTCGCCTATTCGGCCTACCGCCTGGTCGTCCTGGCGGTCTGTCTGCTGGTCGCCGCCCTGATGGTCCTCTTCATCGAGCGCACGAAAATCGGCTCCGCCATCCGTGCCGCCGCCGAATCCCCCGAAATGGTCGATCTGCTCGGCCTTAACGCTGCCTGGATCCATACCCTGGTCTTCGCGGCTGGGACCGCTTTGGCGATGCTGGCCGGTGCCCTCGCCGCGCCGTTGCAGTCGGTCTATCCGGGCATGGGCGACGGGTTCCTGATCTTGTCCTTCGTGGTGGTGGTGATCGGCGGACTGGGATCGGTGGGCGGAGCGTTCTGGGCAGCGCTGCTGGTCGGACTGATCGACACGCTGGGAAAAGCCTATCTGCCGCAACTGGCGGGCATCGCGGTCTGCGGGATGATGGCCCTGGTCCTGCTGTGGCGGCCCAGCGGACTGTTCGCGCGGACATGAGGGGTGGAGAAGGGGTGTTCGACAGCGTTCGCGCGGATGCCACGCACGATCCCATGACGGTACTCGCGCCATGACCAGTGCCGGCCTGCGCGGCAACCTGCTGTTGGGGCTAGCCGCGCTGGCAGTGGCCTCGATGCCGCTGTGGGCGTCGGCCTATCACATGCAGTTGGCCTCGACCGCCATGATCGCCGCCATGTTCGCGCTGAGCCTGCAGCTTCTGGTCGGCGCCACCGGTCTGGTCAGCCTGGCTCATGCGGCGTTCTTCGGCCTGGGCGCCTATGCCGTGCATCTGCTGAAGCAGGCGATGGGCGAAACCCCAGTCGTGTTCCTGTCTCTGCCGGTCTCGGTCCTGGCCGCCGGGCTTGCCGCCGCCCTCATCGGGCCATTCGCGCTGAGGACCAGGGGATTCTATTTCCTGATGACCACCCTGGCCTTTGGGCAGATGCTGTTCTTCTTGTTTCACGACACGCCGTTGGGCGGCGGCACCGACGGAGTCTTCATCCAGCGGCCGTCCCTGATCTGGGCGGTCCCGCGCGCCCAACGCCCGACCGTGTTCCTGCTGCTGAACCTTGCCGTCCTGGCACTGACCTATGCCGGGTTGTGGGCACTGATGCGCACCCTGTTCGGCCACGCTTTGCTGGGCATCCGCGCCAATGAGCACCGCATGCGGGCCATGGGCCACAATGTGCAACGACTGAAACTGCTCGCCTTCGTGATCGCCGGCGCCCTGGCCGGACTCGCCGGCCACATGGCCGCCCTGACCGACGCCTTCGTCAGCCCGGAGCTGCTGGGCTGGCATCGTTCGGCCGAGGCCCTGCTGATGATCCTGCTGGGAGGGATCGGCGCTCTGCACGGGCCGATCCTGGGCGCCTTCGCACTGACCTTCATCCAGGAAATCGGCCATCTGGTGACCGAGCGCCAGAAACTGGTCGAGGGTGCGGTCATCCTGGCCGCCGTGCTGCTGCTGCGCCACGGCCTGGCCGGCATCCGTCGATGACCGCGTCACTGAATGCAATCGGCCTGACCCGGCGCTTCGGCGGCTTGCTGGCCGTGTCCGACGTGTCCCTGACCATCGAAACCGGCACCTTGCACGCCGTGATCGGGCCGAACGGCGCCGGCAAAAGCACGCTGATCAACCTGCTGGCCGGCGAATTGCCGCCCTCCGACGGGCGTATCCTGCTGGGCGAGACCGATGTCACCGCCTGGCCGGAATGGCGGCGCGCCCGGATCGGCATCGGCCGCACGTTTCAGCGCACCAACGTGATGGGCAACATGACGGTGCTGGAGAATGTCCGTCTGGCCGCACAGGTGCATGCCACGCGCCTGTTCCGTTCGGCCGCGCGCGATACGGGTCTGATCGAGACCGCCCGGAGTGCTCTGCTCCGTGTCGGGCTGGATGACGCGGAGACCGAAATCGCCGCCACGCTCAGCCATGGCCGCCTGCGCCTGTTGGAAATCGCCATCGCCCTGGCCGGTCAGCCGAAAGTGCTGCTGCTGGACGAACCCCTGGCGGGCATGGGGGCCGAGGAAAGCGCGCCTTTGGCCGAATTGCTGCGCACCCTGGCACGCGACCACGCGGTCCTGCTGGTCGAACACGACATGGACGTGGTGTTCGCCGTCGCCGACCTGATGACCGTGATGGTGGATGGCCGGGTCCTCGAACATGGCACGCCGGCCGAGATCAGAGCGTCGGCTGCGGTGCGCGACGCCTATCTGGGCCATTCGGTGTCCGCATGAGCGGTTCTCCGATCATCGAGGCACGTGGTCTCGCCGCCGGCTATGGCGGCAGCCGGGTGCTGCACGATATCGACCTGAGCGTCATGCCAGGCGAGACCATCGGCCTGATGGGCCGCAACGGCATGGGCAAGACCACGCTGATCCGCACTCTGCTGGGCCTTTTGCCTGCGCAGCAGGGGCAGGTTCTGTTGGATGGCAAATCCGCCGACGCCATACCGGTGCACAAGCGAGCCCGGTTGGGGATCGCGGTGGTGCCGGAGAATCGCGGCATCTTCGCCAGCCTGTCCGTGCTGGAAAATCTGCGCCTGGCGGCTCGCCCTGGCATCGATGGCGCGAACGCCTGGACCGAGGCCCGGGTCCTGTCCCTGTTCCCTCGGCTGACGCAACGGATCGGCAATCGTGGCAACCAACTTTCCGGCGGGGAGCAGCAGATGCTGGCGATAGGCCGCGCGCTGATGACCAATCCCCGCCTGCTGATCCTGGACGAGGCGACCGAGGGCCTCGCCCCGCTCATCCGCGATGAAATCTGGCGCACCATTGGTTTAGTCCGCGAAGCCGGGGTCGCGTGCGTCGTCGTCGACAAGACGGTGTCCGCGGTTCTGTCGTTGGCGGACCGCGTCGTGGTGCTGGTACGAGGACGCGTTGTCTACAGCGGCGGACCGGAGGCGTTGCGCGCGGATCCCGCGATGATGCATCGGCATTTGGGAGTGGATGCGTGAGGGCTGGCGATCTCCGGCATCAGGATCGGCAGCAGGAGAAAATTCTCCCCCTCCCCTTGCGAGAGGGGGTTGGAGGGAGGGGTGATTTCGCCCGGCTATTGCGCAAATCCCCTCCCCCCAACCCCCTCCCGCAAGGGGAGGGGGAGAATTTTCTGTCATCCGCGGCTATCGGCAAATCCCGAAAGCATCCAAATCGGGCACCAGTTCAGCCGCAACGCCGCTCCGTGCCCTTCAAGCAACGGCCCGCCCCCGCATCCAAACACGAGCGATGGACCCGTCGCCTACCCCTGGTTTCGGCGAGCCTCCGCCAGAACTTCCTTGGCCAAGGGCAGCATCGCGTAATCAACCATCGCGCCTTGGTAGCTGACCGCGCCGAGCCCGGCCTTTTCGGCTGCCTCGAACGCCGCCAGCAGACCTTCGAAATAGGCGACCTCCTCCGCCGTCGGCCGGAACACCGCGTTGGCGATCGCCACATGCGTCGGATGCATCACTGCCACCCCAGTGTAGCCAACGTCCCGAGCCCGCCGGATCAGCCGTTCCACCGCCACCAGATCGTCCTGCGCCGTCCCAAAAATCCCCGCCAACGGATACATCGCCCCGCCCGCTCGGCTGTCCAACACCAGTTTGGACGCCAGATACAACTGCTCGATCCCGTCCGACGTCGCGCGGAAGCCAAACGCATGGGCGAAATCGCCGGACACCGGGCCGCTCAAAGCCCCATGGATACCCCGCACCCGCGTGCTGGCCTTGGCCAGATCGCGCGCGCAATACATCCCCTGCGCGGTTTCCGGCAGCGGCAGGATACCGACGGCGCCATGCTCCACCCCGGCACGGCCCTCGTAGTAGCTCAGCATGTCGGCCAGACGAGCAATCTCCTCCGGCGCGGCCACTTTCGGCAGGACGATGGCGGTCAACCCGTCACAGACCGCGGCGGCAACCTCGGCCGGTGTGCCGTCATACAGCGGCTGAATGCGCACGAACGCGCCAACACCGGCGGCCTTGAGTTCGGCGATCTCGCTTTTCAGATAGCCCATGGCCTGAGGTTTGAACTGCGGCGGCACGGAATCCTCGATATCCAGGACCGCGGCGCCCGGAGACACACGGATCGCCTTGCCGACCCAATCGCGGCGATGGGCGGGCACGAACAGCGCGGAACGGATGGGCCACATGGCGTTTCTCTCTCCTTGATCGATTGGCTGACAGTGTGCGGAACGCCGGCGCCGTTCGCAACCGGGGCGGCCCGAGAACCGGCCCGCTCCGGTCCCACATGTTTATCCCTTGCGCGGCCACGGCGAACCGGCTGTAGCCTCGGATCGACGGCTCATCCAACAGGGCCCGCAACCGGAGGCGCACGTGTTCCAATCGTTCTTCATGACCCGCCGCTGGCTCGCCTGGTCCATCCTGGGCAGCGCGCTGATTCTGTTTGTCACCTGGTACAAGGTCGAACTCGACGTCAAGATCAACGAATGGTTCGGCGAGTTCTACAACCTGATCCAGAAGGCGCTGTCCAAGCCTGGCTCGATCACGATGGAGGAGTATCTGGGCCAGATCATGACCTTCGGCCGGATCGCCGGCCTTTACGTCCTGATCGCGGTGTTCACCGACTTCTTCATCAAGCACTACGTGTTCCGCTGGCGCACCGCGATGAACGACTTCTACACCGTGCATTGGCAGGCGGTGCGCGGGATCGAAGGCGCGTCCCAGCGCGTCCAGGAAGACACGATGCGGTTTGCCCGTCTGGTGGAAAGCCTCGGCGTCAGCTTCATGCGCTCCGTCATGACCCTGTTCGCCTTCCTGCCGATCCTGTGGACGCTGTCGGCGCAGGTGACGGAATTGCCCTGGCTCGGTCCGGTCAGTCACTCCCTGGTATGGGTGGCGATTCTGTTCGCGCTCACCGGCACCGTGCTGATGGCCGCTGTCGGCATCAAGCTGCCCGGCCTGGAGTTCGAAAACCAGCGAGTCGAAGCCGCCTACCGCAAGGAACTGGTGTATGGGGAGGACGACCACCAACGCGCCGGTGCGGCCGAGGTTGGGGTCCTGTTCGGCAACGTGCGGGTAAACTACTTCCGGCTGTTCTTCCATTACATGTATTTCGATATTGCCCGCTATTCGTATCTGCAGTTCGGCGTCCTGGTGCCGTATATCGCGCTGGGTCCGACGCTTGTTACGGGGGCAATCACCTTGGGCCTGATGCAGCAGATCGTGCGCGCATTCGGGCGGGTCGAAAGCTCGTTCCAGTATCTGGTCAACAGTTGGACGACGATCGTCGAGTTGATCTCCGTCTTCAAGCGATTGCGCGCATTCGAACGACAGATCCGGGCGCATGGATCGCAGCCCCTGCCCCCCGTCGCCGTCGGAGCCGAATAATCGGCGCCGTTGCCAGGCGGTCCGGTTGGCCACCCCAACCGTGACCGCTTGCATTGTCCACCAACAAGCGGATTGTTCGTGCCAATGACACCAACCCGGGAGCATGAGATGGCCACCCTGCCGCTGACTGGATTGAAGGTTCTGGACCTGACCGCGCATCGCGCCGGCCCGACCGCCGTGCGTCAATTGGCGGACTGGGGCGCCGATGTCGTCAAGATCGAACCACCCGGAGAGGCCAAGGGCGACGTGCTCGGCGGCAACCGCCATGGCTTCGACTTCCAGAACCTGCACCGCAACAAGCGCGGCATGACCCTGAACCTGAAGGCGCCCGAAGCCCACGCTATCTTCATGAAAATGGCGGAGACCGCCGACGTGGTCGTGGAAAACTACCGCTCCGACGTCAAATTCCGCCTGAAGGTGGATTACGAGACCATCGCCAAGGTCAACCCGCGCATCGTCTACGGCAGCATCTCCGGATTCGGGCAAAGCGGGCCGGATGCGACCCGCCCCGGTGTGGATCAGATCGCCCAGGGCATGGGCGGGCTGATGTCGATCACCGGTCTGCCTGGCCAGGGACCGGTGCGGGTCGGCATCCCGATCGCCGACCTGACCGCGGGGATTTTCCTGTCCCAAGCCATTCTGCTGGCGCTGATGCAACGCGCGCAGACCGGCAAGGGGCAATGGGTGCACACCTCCCTGCTGGAAGCACAGATCTTCATGCTGGATTTCCAGGCATCCCGCTGGCTGATCGCGCATGAGGTCCCCGGTCAGGCCGGCAACGACCATCCCACCGGCATCCCGACCGGGGTGTTCCCGACCGCGGACGGGCACATCAATATCGCCGCCTCCGGCCAGGGATTGTGGGAACGCTTCGTCAAGGCGATCGGCTGGGAGGACGCCCTGTCCAACCCCGATTGGAAGACCGGCGGCCTGCGCTCGAAGAACCGCAAAGACCTGAACGAGCGGATTGGCGCCATCACCCGCACCAAGCCCAGCGCCTATTGGCTGGAGACGATCAACAAGGCCGGGGTTCCGTGCGGGCCGATCAACGACATCGCGGGCGTGTTCGCCGAACCGCAGACCCAGCATCTGGGCATTGCGAAGCCGATCCATCATCCGGTTTTGGGCGACATCAACGTCGTCGGGCAGCCGATCAACCTGACCGATAATCCGCAACCCGAAGCGCTGGGGCCGACTCCCGATCTGGGCCAGCACACCGACGCGATCCTGGGGGAACTGGGATACAACGCGGCGGCGATCGCCGATCTGCGGGCGCGAGGGATCGTTTGAGCGGAGCCACCATGACCTACCCGACCCATCTCCTGCCCACAACCGTCGTCGGCAGCTATCCGCAACCCGACTGGCTGGTGAACCGGGAAACCCTGCACCAGCACGGCGTGCCGCGCACGCATGCGCATGACATGTGGCGCATCGCCGAACCGCTGCTGGAACAGGCGCAGGACGACGGCACCATCCTGGCGATCCGAGACATGGAGCGGGCCGGGATCGACATCGTCTCGGACGGCGAAATCCGGCGGGAAAGCTATTCCAACCGTTTCGCCCTGGCGTTGGAGGGCATCGATTCCGACCATCCCGGCCAGGTTCGCTCCCAAACCGGGCGGACCACGCCGGTCCCGCGCGTCGTCGGGCGGATCCGCCGGATTGCCGCTGTGGAAGCCCGCGATGCCACGTTCCTGCTGGGCAACACTGATCGGGCGACGAAGATCACTCTGCCCGGTCCGTTCACCCTGGCCATGCAAGCACAGAACGATTTCTACAAGGACGAGGAAGAACTCGCGATGGACTATGCCATCGCGGTCAACGAGGAACTGAAGGACCTCAAAGCCACCGGGGTCGATGTGATCCAGTTGGACGAGCCCTGGGTCCGCCAATCGCCGGAAAAGGCCGCTCGTTACGGGATCAAAGCCATCAACCGAGCACTGCAGGGTGTCGCCGGCCCAACCGTGGTGCATCTGTGCTTTGGCTATGCGGCCGTGGTGGCCAACAAGCCGAGCGGCTATAGCTTCCTGCCGCAGCTCGCCGATACCGTCGCCGATCAGATCTCCATCGAGGCCGCCCAGCCCCGCCTGGACCTGGGCGTCCTGAGGGATCTGTCCTCGAAAACCATCATGCTCGGCGTGCTGGACCTGGGCGATCCGGCCATCGAAACGGCCGAAGCCGTCGCCGCCCGGATTCGTAACGGTTTGCGCTACGTGGATGCAACGCGGCTGATCCCGGCGCCGGATTGCGGGATGAAATACCTGCCCCGGGCGACGGCGTTCGGGAAACTCCGCGCGATGGCCGAGGGCGCGGCGATCGTGCGCCGCGAACTGGCGGGGTAGGGCAGCGTGCGCCAATGACGGCTGCATTGGGCGGGGTGGTCGGGGGAGGGAGAGAAAGCATTGGGGCTCCGCCCCAAACCCCGCGAGGGGCTTTGCCCCCTCGACCCCCACCAAGGCTGGGCCTTGGATGCCATTTATTGGATCAGGGAGGAAAGGGGGCCGACACGGACGTTGAAACGACCAGGTCGGCCCCCTTTCCTCCCTGATCCAACTGATCGCGGTCCAGGGGCCGTGCCCCTGGTGGGTTCGAAGG
>CALQHT020000258.1 GCA_943330455.2 Nitrosovibrio sp. Nv4
ACCCCCTCCCACAAGGGGAGGGGGAGGATTTTCTCCTGCGTCCAAATACGTCACCAGCCCCCAACGGACGTCCCACCGACGATCGTCCTGGCGCCGCCGCCGCCAGCCGCTATATCTCCTTCCGCCCCGACCGCCGCACAGCAGGGTCGCCATCAGGCGAGCCATCAGGAAGGAACCATGACCGGCGATCAAGACGACGACCCACCGGAAGTCACTGAGCTGGAACGCGCCGCGGAATGGCGCCTGCGCAAGGTTGATGCCGACCCGTCCGATCAGCGCAGCGCGGCTGCGGCGCAACAGCTTCAGAAGCTGGCAGACGAGCTCCGCTTGCTGCGTGGCTCCGACCTGTATCGGGAATACATGGCGATCTGCAATTGGCTCGGCGAGTCGGACGGTCTGTCGGAATTCGAGATGGTGGCCCATGATTTCCGCGCCAAAATGGGCTTCGGCACCTGGGCCGAGAGTGGAGACGCCTATCTGCGGGCCCTGATCGACATGGCCCGAGAGACATTCGGCACCGGATGACCCGCACGCCCCGCATCGCGAACCATGCCGTCAAGGACCGGGTTGCCCTGAAACACGCCGTTGGGGCGGTGCTCGCGGTGGTGGTCCTGCTGCTGGGGGCGTTCTCGTCGAACCTTGCACGGGCAGCCGAGAGTGCGCCCGCTCGGACCAGTCGGACCGTTGCGACCTTGGTGACGGACACCGACTCGGTGCCGGCCAGCGGGAGCTTCCGGGCGGCTTTGCGGCTGCGCATGGCGGATGGGTGGCACACCTACTGGAAAAATCCCGGGGATGCGGGGGCGCCGCCTGAATTCACGTTGGAGGTGACCCAGGGCGTTTCCCAGGCGGCACCGCCCAGGGGCAGCCAAGGGGGGGGCAACCAGGGGCGCAGTGGGGCAGGTGGGCTTCCCCAGAGCGGGCCTCCCCAGGGCAGTGGGCCGCTGGCGCCAGGGGGCGTCGCTCTGGGTGCAACGAATCCGCCGTTGGAAGGGGTGCGGGTCGGCCCGATCGACTGGCCGACTCCGCTGCGCCTGGCCGAAGGGCCGCTGATGACCTACGCCTATACCAATGAGGTGCTGTTGCCGGTCACGGTCACCCTGCCGTCCACCCAAGGGCCGTTGACCCTACAGGTGCACGCCAACTGGCTGGTGTGCAAAGACATCTGCGTGCCGGAGGAAGCGGTCTTCCGCCTCGACCTGCCCGCCACCGCGGCGGCGCCCTCGGCCGAGATCGCGCTGTTCGCGGCGCATGACCATGCGGTGCCGCGCCCCTCACCCTGGGAGGCGCGGATCGCGCCGGACGGCACCCTGTCCGTCCTCGGGCCAGAGGTCAGCACCGCCACCGTCACCGATGCCTGGTTCATCCCCGCCACGCTCGGCCTGATCCAGGATGACGCCGCGCAACCGTTGTCGGTGCGCCCGGGCGTGTTGTCCCTGGCGTTGAAACCGGGCGCCCGCTTCCAGACCGAGGCCGGGTTCGAGGGCATCCTGTCCGTGCGGGACCGCTCCGGCCAGCAGACCGACCTGATCGTGAAGGCGCAACCCGGCGCCGCCACCGCGTTCCTGCCTCTGCCGCAAATGCTGCTGTTCGCGTTTCTGGGCGGCCTGATCCTGAACCTGATGCCCTGCGTCTTCCCGGTTTTGGCGATGAAGGCGGTCAAGCTGACCTCCGGCGCGGTGGCGGGTCGAGCGACCGGGCACGCCATCGCCTACACCGCCGGGGTCTTGGCGATGTTCGCCGCCCTGGCGCTGGCACTCCTGGCCGCGCGCGCCGCCGGCGGGTCCGCCGGATGGGGGTTCCAGTTCCAGTCGCCGGTGTTCGTCGCATGCATGGCCTGGCTGCTGTTCGCGGTCGGGTTGAACCTGTCCGGTGTGTTCCAGGTCGGCGGGGGGCTGGCAGGTGCCGGCAGCGGCCTGGCGCGTCGAGAGGGTTATGCCGGCAGTTTCTTCACCGGGTTGCTCGCGGTGCTGGTGGCGACGCCCTGCACGGCGCCGTTCATGGGCGTGGCCATCGCCGCCGGCCTGGCGGCGCCGCCGTCGGTGACGGTTTTGGTGTTTCTGGTCATGGGGTTGGGACTGGCCGCGCCCTATGTCGCCCTGGCCACCTTGCCGGTTTCGAGACTCCCCGGTCTCGGGCGCTTCGCGTTGAAGCCGGGCGCGTGGATGGATGTGCTGAAGCAGGCGCTGGCGTTCCCGATGTATGGGGCCGCGGTCTGGTTGCTTTGGGTGGTGGCGCAGGAAACCGGTGCCACCGGCGTGCTGGCCACCTCGATCGGGTTCGTGCTGCTGGGATTTGGCGGCTGGGTGCTGGGCCTGACGCAATGGGGGGCGTCGCGGCCTCGACGCATCGGACAGGTCCTGGCCGCTCTGGCGGTGGCGGCGTCCTTGGCGCTGTTGCCTTCGGTCGGAATGGCGCCATCCGGCGGACCGGCGCCGACCGAGGCCGGGGTCGAGGCGTTCACCCCGGCTCGGTTATCGGCGCTGCGAGAGGCGGGACGGCCGGTCTTCGTGAACATGACGGCGGCTTGGTGTGTGACCTGTCTGGTGAACGAGCGCCTGGCAATTTCCACGACGTCGGTGCGGCAGGCGTTTTCCGATCAGGGGATCACCTATCTGAAAGGCGACTGGACCCGCCAGGACCCGGCGATCACCGCCTATCTGCGCCAGAACGGGCGCGATGGCGTGCCGCTGTATGTCTATTACCCGCCGAACGGCGCCACCCCGGTGATCCTGCCGCAGATCCTGACGGAGGGCACGGTGCTGGGGGCGCTGGGCCGCGGGTAGAGCCGCGCGACGCCAGCCGAAATGCGTGGAGCCCGACATCGGCGTGCAAACCGCCGTCCGATACCAATCGGCGGAACGCTCTCCCGCCAGCCACATCGACCGCTCCATAAGCGCCGCTCGGCTTAACCAGAGGATGGGGCAGGCAGGCGATTCGGCGCCGCCTACGCGTCCACCAGCTTGCGGATCAGCGCGATCGCCGACGGGCTGGCCCAGTTCGCCACCCCTTCCAGGCGAGCACAGTCGCGTCCGGCGCGGTCGATGATGACGGTGGTGGGCAATCCACGCACCTTCCAGCCGCGCGCCATCGCCCCTTTCGGGTCCAGCAGCACTGGCAGGCTGGTCAGCCCCTTGTCGCGCAACCACGGCTCCACCACCGGAGCACCGCCGCGATCCGACGACAGCGGCAGCACGGCGATATCGTGCGGCGCCAGGCTTTTCGACAAAGCCGCCAAAGCGGGCATCTCGGCCACGCACGGAGCGCACCAAGTGGCCCAGAAGTTGATCACCATGCCGCGGCCACGGAAATCGGCGATCCGGTGCTCCTTGCCGGCAGCATCCAGGAACACCGCATCCGGCGGCTCTACCGGCGGATTGGTCGGCACCAACTTGGCCGCCAGGTCGGCCAACCCTTCCGCACGCGGTTTGCGCGGGACCAGCCCGGCGGCTAGGGTCCCGCCCACCGCCAGGACCGTCCGGCGGGACAATGCACTCATGTTGAAAGCGCCTCCGTGAACGACACGCCAGATCATCGGCCGGACCCTGCACCAGAACCGAGAAATGAGCCAGCCAACATGCAGTGGGGTGGACGCTTCGCCGCGGGGCCCTCGGTCATCATGCAGGAGATCAACGCCTCCATCGGCTTCGACCGCAAGATGTGGCGCCAGGACATCAAGGGATCCCTTGCGCATGCCGCCATGTTGACCCGGATCGGCCTGATCACCGCGGCGGACCTGGCCGCGATCCAGGGCGGGCTGGCCGACATCGCGGCGGAGATCGAGGCGGGGCGCTTTCCCTTCGATGCCACGCTCGAAGACATCCATATGAATATCGAGGCGCGTCTGACCGAGCGCATCGGGGAGGCCGGCAAGCGCCTGCACACCGCGCGCAGCCGCAACGACCAGGTCGCCACGGATTTTCGCCTGTGGGTGCGCGATGCGATCGACGGGCTGACGGCGCAGATCAGCGACGTGATGCACGGCCTCGCCGAACGCGCCGCCGCCCATGCGGCCGATCCGATGCCGGGGTTCACCCATCTGCAGACCGCGCAGCCGGTCACCTTCGGGCACCATATGCTGGCCTATGTGGAGATGCTGGACCGCGACCGCGGGCGGCTGGCCGATTGCCGCAAGCGGTTGAACGTCTCGCCGCTGGGATCGGCGGCTCTGGCTGGGACCTCGTTCCCGATCGACCGGCAGATGACCGCCACCGCGATGGGGTTCGACCGGCCGTCCGACAATTCGCTGGATGCCGTATCGGACCGCGATTTCGCGCTGGAATTCTTGTCGGCGGCGGCGATTTCGGCGATGCATCTGTCGCGCCTGGCCGAGGAAATCGTCATCTGGTGCAGCGCCCCCTACCGGTTTATCCGCCTGAGCGACGCGTTCACCACCGGCAGCTCGATCATGCCGCAGAAGCGCAATCCGGACGCGGCGGAGCTGGTGCGCGCCAAGACCGGGCGGATCAACGGTGCCCTGGTCGGGCTGCTGACGGTGATGAAGGGTCTGCCTCTGGCCTATGCGAAGGACATGCAGGAGGACAAGGAACCGGTGTTCGATGCGGCCGAGGCCTGGGCGCTGTCGCTGGCCGCGACCGCCGGCATGGTGCGCGACATGACGCCGGACACCGCCAGGATGCGGGAATTTGCCGGATCCGGCTTCGCCACCGCGACCGATCTGGCCGATTGGCTGGTCCGTGTCCTGCGCCTGCCGTTCCGCAACGCGCATCATGTCACTGGGCGGCTGGTGGCGCTCGCCGAATCCCGCGGCCTCGATCTGGCCGGCCTGTCGCTGGCGGAGATGCAGGCAGTGGAGGCCGGAATCACGGATGACGTGTTCTCGGTGCTGACGGTGGAGGCCTCGGTCGCGTCACGCACCAGCCATGGCGGCACGGCCCCGGCCAATGTCGCGCGGGAGGCGGCACGGTGGCTGGAGGCATTGGCATGAGCGGTGGCTGGATGCTCCGATGGCGGAGGCACGATCAGACCAGTGATGGGCGCCCGGGCGAGCCGATGACAGATGAACCGGCGATGCGCGCGCCGATGATGAGCGGCCCGGGGAATGTCGCTTGGGGTGGCGGCGGCGCGATCCGGCTCGGAACGGCCGGTGTCCCGATCGACAGGCAAGGGCATGTGGCCCCATTCGCGGTCCCGCCAGGCGAGCGACCCGGCCGGCATCAGGGGCGGCGGCTCCCGATCGTTGCACACGGCGGACAAACGCGCTTTCCCGCCACCATGTCGCTTCGGCGGGTGCTGCCCCCGATCTTGCTGCCCCTGGTGCTGTTGGCACTGGTCGGCCTGGCCGCATGTGGGAAGAAAGGGCCACCGGAGCCCCCCGGCCCTCCGGATAAAATCACCTATCCGAGGATCTACCCGACCCGTTGATGCAGCCAGCCCGCCTTTCCATCGCCTTGTCACGGTCCGTCAGAGAGCTGACACCCACCTGCGCCAGCGGGATTTCCCGGACTGGCGGCGGTTCGCTTGCGTCGGACATGACGGCGCGCTCAGCAGGTCAGCAGGTCGACTGGCTCGATGAATTCCCCATCCCAGGGCTGGCGGCTGGCGCGGATGTTCCAGGTAGAGGCCAGATCGGCGCAGTCGCCCAGTCCGCCGAGCGCGGTCCGTTCGGCGGCGTCGACAGGGATGGTCCGACTGCCGGGATCGCGGGCCGAAGCGGTCAGCAGCATTGCCTCGACCGGCCCACGCAGCCGGATGAACCCATCCGCCGGCGCGAAGACACCCGCCACCGTGACGCCGTCCGGCAAATACCGGGTCAGGGTGAACAGATCGCTGACCGAGGACCCTTGCGTGTCGCCCCCCAGATCGTCGCGATTGGGCGTCAGCACGCCGATACAGGTCGTGGTCGGCGCCAGACTGATCGGGGCCGTCGTGCCGGCACCACGACCCATCCCGGTGCGAGACATGGTCAGGTATTCACCGTCGCGGCCCCAGCGGGCGACGATCAGCCATTCGTTGCTGGTTTCGCGGCGTTGTTGCGGCTGGCAGGGGCGGGCGGTGCCGATTTCCGCTGCCATCGCGACCACAAATCCCACATATCCCAAGGACATCTCCCATGGCTGGGGCGATCCGGCGTGGACCCTCTTGCGCGGGGGAAGACGCCGTTGGGTCGACTCCTAGTCGGATTGGTTCGACGTCGGTGTAGTCCACATCACAGATTCAGGATCGCATCGGAAAATTCTCTCATAAGTTGCATCAATGATTGCTGATGACACTCAAGAGATGTTTCGTCATGCAGCGTACCTGCTGTCTGGCCTGCTGTCCGGCCGCGCCCTCGCCGAACCGGAAGCGGCTGGCGCGACAGCGTTGCTCGATGCTCTCGGCTACGATCGACCCGACCCCGCCATGGCGGAGCAGTCCCGCGGCGAAACCGCGCATCGCGCAAAATTGTTGATTGCGGCAGCTAGTTTCCCGCGCCTGTTCCAACTGGACTCGGATAGCGCACCCGGGCTGGTATTCTTCGGTGCGCAGCTTGCCACGCCAACCAGCTTGTCGGCTTCCGGCGTGGGGCTCACGTTTCGCGCCGGGTTCGAGGGCTGTGTGGGCGAGGGGATCGAATTATCGTCACAATTCTCAGAAATTAACGCAAAATTGACACTTGATGAGCGGCCGACCGGTGCCCGTTGGGATCCCAGCCTATTCCACCCCGGTCTTGCCCCTGATACGCCGACCGACTGGCTCCCCGCGCTTCGCCTGACCGATGGCGGTATTGTTTCCGTGCCCACCGATATGGTGTTGCGTCGCGGTGCGCAACGCCAGCTTCTAGCCCCCTATCCGTTGAGCATCGGCTGTGCCGCGGGCCGATCCCTCGCCGGCGCAACCCTGCACGGATTGCTGGAAGCGATCGAGCGGGATGCCGCCGCGCTCTGGTGGCGGGGTGGGCGGCGTGGCCGGCTCCTGCCGCTCGACAATCCGGCGATGGCGCATGGGTCGTGGGTGCTGGCCGCGGTTCGCCAGCAATCGCGCCGGCGGCGGTCCTGGCTGCTGGACATCACCACCGATCTCGGCGTGCCCTGCGTCGCCGCGGTATCGGTCGAGCCGAGCGGGCTGGGCTTTGCCTGTGGGGTCGCGGCGCGGATGACCTTGTGGGCTGCCTCGCAGGCGGCAATCCAGGAAATGTGCCAAATGGAGCTGGCGCAAGAGGTCGTGGCGGCGAAGCGACGGGAGCGTGGCGAGGCGGGATTGAACCCGCTCGACATCGCCCATGTCCGGCGCGCGCGGGAGGTGGACGCGGGAAGCTGCGTGCTGCTGCATCCGTTGCCGCCGGTCGAGCCTGAATCCGATAGGGACCCGGTCGTCGGGTGGGACGCATCGCCAGACTCGGCCCCGTCGGATCCGGCGGCGGCGGTGGATGCGCTGGTCCAACGCCTGGAGGCTCGGGGGATCGCGGTCGCCCTGGTAGACCTGACCCGGCCTGCATTCGGCGTGCCGGTCGTGCGGGTGCTGTGTCCAGGACTGGAGAAGGAACCGTCCACCCAGATGGGCCCGCGCCTGCGTGCGGCCATCGCCGAGACGGGGGGTGGCACGGTGTACACTCACGATGTGCCGCTGATGTGAGCGCGATGGCAGAGCACAATCACGCCGCACGGTATGGAATGGCGTGGGACTCACGCGGGAAAAGCAAAATATGGGAGTGGCTGGCCGGTTTCGGCCTTCGTGAAACCGCTCTGGCCGCCTTGCGTGAATCTGCGTGAGGCGTCGCGTGAAAACCGACTCACGCACGCCTGACGATGGGGGTGTCACCTTCCGGCTCGATCATATCCGATCGACAGGAGGCGGTAAGCGCATGCTCCCGATCCACGTGGCTCTCACGACGCTGACCCCCCAGGTGAGCCAACAGGCATTGGCGCGGGTTGCCGCTGCCTTGCAGATACAGGTCACCCGGGATTTCGCGCCGCTCTGGCATGTCGATGCGACCGTCAGCGCCTTTGCGTTCGACGACGTGCCTGTCGGCTACTGGCCGATCATCGTGCAGGATGTGATCGAGGAGTGCGGATCGGCCGGCGTGCACCGGACGGAGGATGACGAGGCTCCTTATATCCTGGTGCGCCACGGACCGAGCTGGTCGCTGACGGCGAGCCATGAGTTGCTGGAGTTGCTGGCCGATCCGACCGGTGCCCGCCGCGTTCGGGGGGAGGCGCCGGGACGGCCCCAGGGGGTGTCCCAAGCGATGTCCCAGGGGATGCACCAGGGGATGCACCAGGGGGGGATGAATCGCGGGCCGGTGCAGTATCTGCTGGAAGTCTGCGCCCCCTGCGAGGATATCGCGACGGCCTATGCGATCGATGGCATCGTCGTGTCCGATTTCTGCACGCCTGCCTATTTCGCGTCCTGCGAGCAGTCTGCCGCCCGCTACAGTTTTTCCGGTTCGATCCGCAAACCTTTGCAGGTGCTGCCCAATGGCTACCTGACCTGGTTCGGTGCCGACGGGTTGATCTATCAGGCTCGGGGCGATGCGGATGGGGAGGTCTCGATCGACGGCGGTTACTCGATGGCGGCTCGGGATGGGATGATGCTGCGGGAATTCGTGAACAACCTGGCGCCGGATCAGCAGGAACGGCTCTCTAATGCGGTTCGGCCGGTCGGATTGGTCGAGAGCAAGGCAGATTCTCGCGCCGCGTTGGTTGGGCAGAGCAAGCGGTTGCGTGACGACCTGGCCTGGCGGTTCGGCTATGCGCGTCACAGCGAACCCGCGCTGCCTCGGCTGCCGATGATGTCGCCACCGGTTGCCTCGCCCTTGGGTGTATCCCGGGTCGCCCCCCTGGTGGAGGGCTTCCCGCGCATCCCGGTGCGTGAGCGCGAAGCGGTCTGATCGGCAGGATGTCTGTGGTCGGGCCGGTGGCGTGGGTGGCTATTAGCGGACTGTGTCAAGAGTCAGGCGGTAATACCAACCGACCGGAACAATGACCCACCGGCTTCCCCTCACCGTCATTGCCGGACTTGATCCGGCAACCCGCCCCCCGCCGCTGAAGCGCAGGTTGCCGGGTCAAGCCCGGCAATGAGTGCGTCCGTGAGGACGCTTTGTCAGCGGGGTGCAAGTCCCCGTCTGGGTTGGTCGCAACCCAGCAAT
>CALQHT020000259.1 GCA_943330455.2 Nitrosovibrio sp. Nv4
AGGATGGCCGAAGGCCACCGCGTAGCGGCGCGAAGCGTCCTTGACGGTGGCTCAGCCCAGCGTCACGCTCGACTCAGGTGGGCCAGAGCAGCCAGAGCCCACCCGCAAATCGGTTCGTTACCACCCACTCCAAACAGCGAGGAGCCATTAAATTCGAGATTCAAGCGCGGTCGAAACCTAGTCGGCCATAGGTATCAAATTTATGAGCACGGTAACTAATTTGTAATGTTCGTGAAAAATCACGGCTTGGTCGCCCCCCGTCACGCTGTTGTACCTCATAGTGAGGCAACAAGACGTAAATCTGACGAAGCGCCTCCGGTGTGTCGTCAATCAACCGCCGGGATCACCTCACGCTTCACGCCGCCGGTCCCTTTTCTTCGATCCGGGGTGACCTAGGCTGCTCGACGTCAATGTGCTGATCAGCCTGATCGATCCGACGCATATCCTTCATCAGGCGGCGCATCGATGGTTCGCGGGCTTGGTCGACGCCCCTTGGGCGACTTGTCCAATGACCGAGAATGCCGTGATGCGCATCGTGGGACACCCGAACTATCCCAACTCGGCCGGGTCACCCGCGGCCGTGGCGCCGTTTCTGACGGGATTGCGCGCCTTGCCCGGGCACGTGTTCTGGGCGGCTGACCTGTCCCTGGCAGCGTCCGAGCACGTCGACCCGACCGCGATCGAGACTCCGAGGCAGGTGCCGGACACCTACCTGCTTGCGTTGGCGGTCAGCAAGCACGGCCGCCTGGCGACGTTCGATCGGCGGCTGTCGACCCGCGCGGTGCAGGGCGGCCGTCGCGGGCTGCATGTGATCGAGGGCGGGGCCTGATGCTGCCCGCGCGACCCCACATATTGACCGGCTCCTATCACATTGGCTGTTGGGAGAGAACGCTACCCGCCAGCCAGGAGACCCTGTGCACCGATGGCGCCGCCACGTCCTCGCTTCTTCGTGATCTTCGTGCCTTCGTGGTGGAAAAAAGCGGAGGTAACCAAAGACACCTTGCCTGTCCGGCAAAGCCTCATTGGATAGGCCACAATGAGCCGCAAGTCCGCGATTCTCCACCACGAAGGCACGAAGGTCACGAAGGTCACGAAGAAGGGACCAACGGTCCCCGCCGCCGATGGAAACCGACTGCGGCTAACAGCGAACGCCACAAGAACCAAATGATTTTCGCAGCCAAAAAACTGGCATTGCGCGCTCCATCAGGGATATCCTGACTGCATGAACGAGATCCATGTTACCAAGGCCACGAATACGGGCCGGCAGGATACGTCGGCTGACGCTACCCCGCTGTTGATGACTGTCATCGCGCCGGCAGGTGACGCCCTGTCGGAGCGAGGCCGTCATTGGCAGCAGGAAAACCGGGCCGCTATCGACAGCTATAACGAATGGATCGCCGAGCACGGGCTTCCTTTGGAAGAATTCCGCCGGTTCTGATGCAGTTCGCTGTCTACCCGATGCCGCGTGACCGCACCGGGTTCATCGTCGATGTCCAATCGCGATTGTTGGAGGACCTGGCGACTCGGGTTGTGGTTCCCTTGATCCCTCTCGCCGTCGCGCCGCGCATCCCCATGAAAACGCTTAATCCGGTGCTGCCCTTCAATGACGCCGCGTTCACACCTGCCCATGCGACCCGTCTCGAAAGCAGCCGCCTGCCCAATCCGCAGGCAATCATGAACGACAGGGTTAACCGCATGGAACCGGAACAATACCCCCCGTATCCCGCATTGCCTCGTAACGAAACCCCGCCTTATCCGCGCCTGATCGGAACGAATTGCCGAGAGGCCCGTACTTAAAGTAGAATCTTAAGAAGCCCAATAAATTTTGGAATATCAGAGACTAACAACCCAATCTGAAACCCAGATGTGAACATTGGCGAAACTCGCCAACAGCTGGTTTCGCGCCAAATTAACCATTCGGCATTTTTGTGAACCCTCGCCTAAAATCCAGGCAAAACACCGCAAATCCGAGGATTTTGACCCCGAAAACACGCATTCTATCGCCAAAACCCACTTTTTGCTTGCCACGGATACCACGCCTGCCCTAGAACAAAAAGCAAACATTCACCCGCGCCCCACACCCAAGAAGGCCCGCACCATTCCAATCACCACCGCTTCGAACACCAGAATCGCACACCGAGTGTCGAAATCGGCGCGATGAAACCCGGGGCAACGCCGAACCTGACGGGGAAAAAGTGTCATTCGGCGGTCATGCAGGACGGCTGTAGGCGCGTGGCCTCCCGCGCCTACCCCGCCCGAACCCCCAACCGCCCAGCCGCATCCTGAATGAACTGCCAGGCCACCCGCCCGGACCGAGCGCCTCGGGTCACCGACCATTCCACCGCCTGCGCGTGCAATTCCTCCCGCGAGATCGGCAACCCCATGCTGGCCGCATACCCGTCGATCATCGCGAAGAACGTATCCTGGTCGCAGTTGTGGAACCCCAGCCACAGGCCGAAGCGGTCGGACAGCGACACTTTCTCCTCGATCGACTCGTTGGGGTTGATCGCGGTGGAGCGTTCGTTCTCGATCATGTCGCGCGGCATCAGGTGGCGGCGGTTGGATGTCGCGTAGAACAGCACGTTGTCGGGCCGGCCCTCGATCCCACCGTCCAGCACCGATTTCAGCGCCTTGTAGTCGGCATCCTCTTTCTCGAACGACAGATCGTCGCACAAGATCAGGCAGCGGCGAGTCTGGCCGCGCAGCACGTTCAGCAGGTCGGGCAGCGTGCGGATGTCCTCGCGATGGATCTCGATCAGGACCAACCCACCGGGGCCGTCCGCGTTGGCGACCGCGTGCAGCGCCTTGACCAGGGACGATTTGCCCATCCCGCGCGCGCCCCACAGCATGGCGTTGTTCGCGGGCAGGCCCCGAGCGAAGCGCAGGGTGTTCTCCAGCAGGATCTCCTTCTGCCGCTCCACGCCTTTCAGCAGCGCGATATCGACGCGGGAGACGCGCCGCACCGGCGCCAGATGCGCGGGACTGGGATGCCAGACGAACGCATCCGCATCGTCGAGCGTTATGGGCGGCGTGGCGGGCGGCGCCAGACGCTCCAGCGCCTCGGCAATACGGGTCACGAGGTCGTTCAATCGCTGATCCATCAGGGAAAGGTTCCGGGAAAGCTTGACGTGAGGGGGGCGGAAAGTATGGTCCCGACCCGATCACCGCAAGGACCCGATCTCATGAACCCCTTTGGGCTCATTTCCCCTGCCTATGCTCAAGACGCTGGCGGCATGCTGGCCACGGCCACGCAGTTCGTGCCGCTGGTCCTCATATTCGCGGTGTTCTATTTCCTGCTGATCCGCCCGCAGCAGCAGAAACAGAAGGAGATGCGGAATATGCTCTCCCAGTTGAAGCGAGGTGACCGGGTCGTAACCGGCGGCGGCATCCTGGCCACGGTGCAGCGTGTGCCGATGGTGCAGGACAAGGACGGCAAGCAGGTCGCGTCGTCCGAGATCGAGGTGGAGCTTGGCCCGAACCTGCGCGTGACGGTGCTGCGAGAGACGATCACCAGCGTCATCCGCCCGGTCGCCGCGAACGACAGCAAGCCCGCGAAGGACTGAGCCACGGTCGGGTGTCAGGCGCGCCGGTCCGATAGTCGCATATCGTAGGCCTGGAGAAAAATGAGAAAATCCTCCCCCCCTCCCCTTGCGGGAGGGGGAGGATTTTCTCCATACCGCAAATCCCGCCTACGTCGAACCGAACCCCTAATGACCGCCCACCAGCCCCAACGCCGCATACAGCCGCACGCTAGGGGGCCAGGCCGACATCAAATCCGCCCGCCAGCCATAGGCGGCCAACACCAACAGCATCACCGCCACCCCGGACCCGGCCCAAGCCGCCAGCAGCACCATATTCCGCTTCGGAACAACCTGATGCGCCGCCAACCGATCCATTGCGGTCATGCCAGGCAGCGATGCCATCTCCCCATGGGCCGCCGCCGGAACAGCCTCCTCCGCCTCAACTTCCGCGATGTCCAAAGACGCGATCACCGGCACCCACTGGTTCTGGCACCCCGCGCACCGAACCTTCCGTCCCACCTTCATCTGGCGGTCCGGCACATCATACATCGCGGCGCAGGAGGGGCAGACGATATGCAAGGCCAGCGTCTCCGGTTGAACTGCCCCAACCTATACAATCGGAGGGCGGTTCTCCATTGCTTCCTGTCACAAACGGAAAAACGCCCTGGTGTGACGATTCCGATCCTCGCTACCATCCCGCCTGACCGATTCGGGCGGACCCGGATCGCGAGTCCCACACTGTCTCGACCCGGGCACGCGATCACGCCCGGGACCGGCGGAGACGCGGAGCGGCATGATCAGATTTGAGGCGGTCGGGCTGCATTACGGCCGGTCCCGGGCAGCGGAGCCAGGGGCCGAAGTCCTGCGCGACCTCAGTTTCTCCATCCCCCAAGGCGAATTCCGCTGGCTGCTCGGCCCCTCCGGCGCCGGCAAGACCAGCCTGCTGCGCCTCATGTATCTGGCCATCCGCCCCACAAGAGGCCGCCTCACCGTGCTCGGCACCGAGATTCAGGCGGCTCGCCGCCGTGATCTGCCGCCGCTGCGCCGACGTATCGGGGTGGTGTTCCAGGATTTCCGCCTGCTGCCGCATCTGTCCGCCATGGACAATGTCGCCCTGCCCTTGCGCCTCGCCGGTCGGCCAGAGGGCCAGATCCAGGCCGACGTGAAGGAAATGCTCCGCTGGGTCGGCCTGTCGAAGAAGGTCACCGCGCGCCCCACGGAATTGTCCGGCGGAGAACAACAACGCGTCGCCATCGCCCGCGCCGTCATCACCCGCCCGCAACTGCTGCTGGCCGATGAGCCCACCGGCAACCTGGACGACGAGCAGGCCGAACGGCTGATGCAGTTGTTCCACGAGATGAACCGTCTGGGCTCGACCGTGATCGTGGCGACGCACAACGACGCGTTGGTCGCCCGCCACCCGGCGAAATCCATCCGCCTGTCCGCGGGCCGCGTGGTCAACCCGCCCGCGCCCGGTCGGGACTAGCGATGGCCGCCATCTCGCTGCGCCCTGCCGGGTTTGACGATCTTGGGCTCCGCCGAGCGCTTTCGGATCGGATGTTGCCGCTGTTGGTGGCGGCGATGGCGTTTCTGGCCGCAATGGCGCTCGCCGGCTGGATCGGAGCGGCCTCCTTGGCCTCCCAATGGCGGGACGGCGCCGGCGCCGCCCTGACCGTGCAGGTGCCCCGCCCGCATGCCCCCGCATCCCAACCAGGGACATCCAGGCTGGTCAGCGTGATGGCGCTGCTCTCCGGCACACCGGGCGTCGCATCGGTGCGCGCCTTGCCGGAAGACGAACTGGCCGACCTGCTGCGCCCCTGGCTCGGCTCCGGCGCCGAACGCCTGTCCGTACCATTACCCGCGGTGGTCGCCGTACGGCTGACGGGGCGGTTGGACATCCCGCCGCTGGCGCAGCGGTTGCAGGCGATCTCCCCCGGCACCCTGTTGGAAGATCACGGGGTGTGGTTGCGCCGCCTGTCGGCTTTGGCGTGGAGCCTGCAAGCCTGCTCGGGCCTGGCGCTGGTGCTGGTTGCCACGGTTGCCGCGGCGGTGATCGCCGTTGCCACCCGGGCCGGCCTGTCCGCCCGCCGGGAAGCCATCGAGATCGTGCATGGCCTCGGTGCCACCGACGGCTACATCGCGGGCCGATTCGCGCGGCGGGCGACGATGCTCGCCGCGGTGGGGGGGCTGGTCGGCGCCATTCTGGCCATGCCGGTGCTGTTGGCGCTTGCTCAACTCGCGGCCCCGTTCAGCGGCGCACCGGCGGAACCGGACACCGTCGCCGAGATGTTCGGTCTGCTGCCGCCCGGGCTTTGGCTGGTCCTGCCCGGCCTGCCGATGACCGCCGCGGGGATCGGGTTCGTGACGGCGCACGGCACCGTGCGGCGCTGGCTGCGGCGGCTGCCATGAGCACCGAAGTCCCACCTCGTCCCCGACGCATCCGATGGTGGCTGGCGGCCAGCGGCGGGACGTTGCTGGTGGCGATCGGCTGGGCGGTGGGACTGTGGTGGTTCGTCGGATACGCCGGACGAGCCGTGCGGCTGCCACCGACAGCGGATGGCATCGTGGCATTGACCGGAGGGGCGACCCGGATCGAGACCGCGTTCAAACTGCTGGTGCAGGGCCGCGGGCAGAAACTGCTGGTCAGTGGCATCGGCCGCAACACCGACCTGACCGCCTTGGCCAACCGCGCCGGCCTCGACCCCGCGCCCTTCGCCGAACGCGTGACCCTGGGGCGCAACGCCGGATCGACCCATGGCAATGCGCTGGAGACAGCGACCTGGGCCCGCGATAACCATATCGGCTCGTTGATTGTGGTAACCGCTTACTATCACATGCCCCGCGCAATGACGGAATTCACCCAGGCCATGCCCGATATTCGGCTCTACCCCTACCCGGTTCTGATCGATGAGACCGGAACGCAGGACCGCCCCGTGCCGATGCGCCTGCTGATCGAGGAATACAGCAAATTCCTGGTCGCCACCGCGGGGCTGACCGCCTGGCTGCCCGATCGCGAGCCGCCGCGCGACCCGGCGAGGGGAGGTCGCCCGGAGTGATTCTGATCCGCTCGACGCTGTTCAATATCGCGTTTTTCACCGTTTCCTTCTGCCTGACCGTCCCCGGCGCGGTGGCGCGCCTGATCAACCCGGATTGGGTCATGGCGTTCGCGGTCCTGTGGGCGCGGAGCATGGTGGTCTGCCTGCGGATTTTCTGCTCCATTCGGGTCGAGGTCACGGGGCTGGAAAATCTGCCGCTAGGTCCGGCGCTGATCGCATCCCGGCACCAATCGGCCTTCGACACCTTCATCTGGCTGACCTTGCTGCCGCGCTGCTGCTACGTGTTGAAGCACGAGCTGCTGCGGATCCCGTTGTTCGGCAAGCTGATCACGGCCACGCGGATGATCGCGGTGGACCGGAGCGGCGGCAGCACCACGATGCGGATGCTGATGCGGGAGGGCAAACGAGCGGTGCGGGAGGAACGACAGATCGTGATCTTCCCGGAAGGCACGCGGGCGGAATTCGGCAAGACCCTGCCCTTGCTACCGGGCGTGGCCGCTCTGGCGTCGAGCACCGGCCTGCCCATCATCCCGGTGATCACCGATTCAGGTCTTTGCTGGGGACGGCGCGCCTTCCGCAAGCCACCCGGCACCATCCATATCCGCATCCTGCCACCCATCCCTCTTGGCTTGCGACGCGACGTGCTGATGGCGCGTCTGGCCCGCGACCTGGACGGCGCGATGGATGCCGCATCCGAACCCCAGGCGTCCGGGGAAACGACGCCCGATCACGCAAGATGACAGGATGGCAACGCTGTCGACCGCTTCCCGATCGGCGGAGGATTTGCCTGTTGGCCACCCTGTGGATAAATCTGTGAGTCGCGCTGTGGTAGATTCTGGAAACTGCCCGAGGAATATCGCACAGACCATTGATTTAAGAATATAATTCCGTGTTGAAGCGACAGATTCCGCTCCATGACTCTCCTGTGGATAAGATAAATTATACTCGCAATGGTTGTAGTGAATAGGCCAAGACACATACCGACCCGAGTGTCGGTTCGATCGCACTTCTGGTAAGGGTCATGCGTGGCTGAACGATGTGGAACGGTATGCGGCGCAAGATAGCGATTTTGATCGTCGCCGTCCCATGTCTGCTGATCGCGGTGGACGTCGCGGTTTGGCAAGTGTCGGTGCGGCGGCTGGAGACCGGCTTCCAGACCTGGATTGGCGACAGCAATCGCCGCGGCTGGTCGGTCCTGTCCAGCAGCCAGGTCCGCGGCGGGTGGCCGATGGCCGCGACATTGACGGTCACTGACCTGGTCATCAAAGGCGGAGAGCCAACCATCCCGGGCGGAGCGTCCTGGGATGCCAAACAGGTCGTTCTCCGGGTCGGGTTGCTGAACCCCTGGTCCCTGGATATCGAGCCGATCGGCGTCCAGCGCCTGCGATTCGCGAACGGCGCCGAATTCCCGTTCGTGGCGGAGGAAATGCACGCCACCGTTCCGCTGCAAGCCGGTAACGCCCCGTCGGCGCTGGACCTGAAAGTCCGCAACTTGCGCGCTGTCCTGCTGACCGAGGGCGATTCGGATGTCGCGGTGTCCATGGGCCAACTGCAAGGTCATGCCGATATCACCCCCGCCGCGGTCGGCGATTCGCCCATGATCGGGTTTTCCGTCTCCGCCGGCACGATCTTGCTGCCCAATACGGTCCGCTGGCCGCTCGGACCGTCCGTGACGAGCGTCGTTCTGGAAGGCTCGCTGGAAGGGCCGACGCCGGAGCCGGCGCCACCATCGGTCTTCCTGGCCGCGTGGCGCGATGGCGGCGGTTCCCTGGAGGTGCATAAACTCAGCGTCGCCTGGGGCCCCCTGGATCTGACCACCACGGCAACTCTGGCGCTGGACGATCAGTTGCAGCCGATGGGCGCGGGAACCGGTCGGATGGTGGGATATGAGGCGACCCTAGACGCGCTGGCCGCCAACGGGATTCTGACGCGATCGGCCACAACCGCGGCGAAAGCGGTGCTGTCCCTGATGACCAGCGCCCCGGCGGCGGGGGATGCGGCCGAGGTGGAGGTGCCCCTGACATTGCAACACCGCACCCTGTCGATGCGGCAGGTGCCGCTGATCCGACTACCGGAGCTGGACTGGCCTTCCCCCTGACGCTTGCTGCATTCTCGTATGCGGCCCGCGGAGAAAACTCTCCTCGGCCGTTATATGTGAAGGCTCTTACCGCTTACGTTGCTGCCGCAGGCCGGGCGGCTGGCGCCTTCGGCATCCTCGTCATTGGGGGGCGGTTCAACATTGTGCGGAATGATATCGACGGCCCTTACCATGGACCGATAGCCTCCCCTCACCATCATTGCCGGACGTGATCCGACAACCCGCCCCCTGCCGCTGAAGCGTGGGTTGCCAGGTCAAGCCCACGGCTGTCCGGTTTAAATAACTTGTACTTTCCATATTTATGGATTCGACTCGAACCCATCGCAACACCGCGAATCGGGACAGGGTCGAATCACATGGAACCGCACAGGAATACAGTCATACACAGCCTTCTCAAACG
>CALQHT020000260.1 GCA_943330455.2 Nitrosovibrio sp. Nv4
AAGGATTTCGCCACGATCCGATCCGTCCTCTCCACCGCCAGGAAGCAGGGGTGGAGCTTGCTCGAGACCCTGATGACCGATCCGTTCAGCCTGATCGGCCGATTACGATTGGTGGGAGATGCGGCGGGGTAGCTGGGCAGTTACATTTCAAATAACCATCAGTGGTGACATTCCCCATTCTTATAGTTGCCACACCACGGCCATCCTCGGACGCTTTCTCGCTCGTCCCATAGTCGCAGGCCGTAAGGAGTTCACCCAACGCCTTTACAGGCCACTCCATCGGGTTCGTGGCGGGATCGCCGAACATCTTGTTGAACAGGGCCGGGATGATAAGCCGAGCGGTGTCTTGTGCCTGACGCCGCAGCGCGCGGATGCTGGCGGCTCGGTCGAGAATGTCCACGATGCGGCGCTGTTCCGAAAGCGGGGGAAGCGGGATCAAAAGTTCCCGGATTATCCTCTGACTAATATTGGGCTGGGCACCACCCGTGCTTTGAGAAACCAGATAATTGCGTTGTGTATACAGGAAATAGAACAAAAAATTCCGATCAAGTTCTTCCGGGACACTAATGCCGCATATCGCTTGGTTCGATGCTGCATCAATATCCAATATGGCCAATTTTCCGACTGTCGCGCCGTACAACGCGATGAGCACCGTTCCTCTTGGAAATATCTTTGCACTCGAGTTTTTCAGGCCAAGATGGGAAATGTATTCGGTGGATTTCGACAATAAGCCGTCATTCAGATCGCCCGACTTAACCCACGGTACATCACCGACGTAATATTCAGGAACCTTGCGCGAGGGAGTACCTCCACTTGTCGTGAAGCAAACCTCCCCAAGTGGCACTCTGCGCCAAACACTCACGCGGAAACCCCATCCCGTAACGCTTCCATCAGCCCGTCCACCTCCGCCAGTATCTCCCCCTCAATCGCTCGCAATTCGTCCAACAGTTCCAACGGGTCCCGATGCTCGGCCGCGACCTGTGACATCGGCCGATACCGCCCGGCCGAGAGATTGAAATCCTGCGCCCGCATCGTCGCCACATCCGCGAACCACCACGGCGCCGTCCATTCCGCCGCCGGATCGCGCCCGCTCCATTCCAGCCAATGCGCGTCCCGATCGTGGAACACCTCCACCAACTCGGGCAAATCGTCCGCCTCCACCGGCTGGTCATGCTGGGCATCCAGCTTGTAGCCATCCGCCTCGGCATGCAGAAACAGCACCCGCTCAGTCGCGCCACCCTTGGCGAACACCAGGACGGAGGTCTTCACGCCGCTATAGGGTTGGAATACGCCGCCCGGCAAAGACAGCACCGCCTCCACCCGGTTCCGTTCCAGCAATTGCCGGCGGATTTCCTTGTGCGCGCCGGTCGATCCGAACAGCAGCCCCTCCGGCACCACCAGCCCGCAGCGGCCCCGGCTGTCCAGGCTTTCCATCATGTATTTCAGGAACAGGATTTCCGTCGCGGTGGTGTTGCCCACCTTCACGTCATCCACGATCCGGTCCCGATCCACCCGGCCCGAGAACGGAGGATTGGCCAGCACCACCCGATACCCATCCACCGGCAAGCCGAGCGCGGCCTTGTCCTCGCGGTCCTGGGTCGTGGTCAGGGCGTTGCGTTTCAGGATGCGGACGTTCGCCAGCCCGCGCAGGGTCAGGTTCATCGTGGCCAGATGGACCATTTTCGGGTCCACGTCGTTGCCGTAGAAGGTTTCGTTGTTCAGCATGGTCCACTGCGCGGCGGTCAGACGCTCCCCGAAGCCACGCCGGACGCGTTTGCCGTCCTGTTCCACCTCCTCCACCCGGGCGGAGTTGGACAAGCGGATATGGTTGAACGCCGCAACCAGGAAGCCCGCCGTGCCCGCCGCCGGGTCGTAGATGGTTTCGCCGATTTTCGGGTCCACCATGGCGACGATGGCGCGGATGATGTGGCGCGGCGTGCGGAACTGGCCGAGTTCGCCGGCCTGTTTGATCTGCTTCAAGATATGCTCAAACAGATCGCCCTTGGTGTCGGCGTCGGCGTCATCCAGGCCCAGCCCGTCAATCAAGGTCACCACCTGGGCCAGCACCGTCGGCTCATCGATGACCATCCGAGCGCCGTCCATGAAGTTGACGGCGGAGCGTTGGGCGATGTCGGCGTAGAAGGCGAAGACCTCATCGCGCAGGAAGGTGACCAGGGCGGTGCCGCTCATGCCGCGCGCCCAGACGCTCCACCGCAGGCGGTCACGGGGGATGGTGGTCTGGCCCCGGCTGGGGGCGTTCAGGGGATTGCGGAGCGTCCATGGCTCGCCATCGAACATGCTGGCATGGGGGCGTTTCGTCGCGCGGGCGCGGTCGGCGTTTTCGTGATCCAGGCCTTCAATCAGGTAGAAGAAGAACAGGAACGACAGTTGTTCGGCGTTGCTGACCGGGTCCGGGTAGCCGCCGCCGTAGAGGTAATTTCGAATCTTGTCGATGCCGTCGCGCATCTCGGGAGGCATGGGCATGATGCGGTCCTTAGTGTGACGGCGAAGGCCGATCGGGTTCCGGGGCGGTGGCGTGTGGTGGCATGGGCGGGAAGACGGCGGCGTTCAGGTCCGCCAACAGGGTGGCCAGACCGTCGGCGCCTCCGAACAGCGCTTCGGCCATGCGGCGTCCCCCCATGCCACGGAATGGGTCGTTGGAAAAATGGTAGGTCTCGAAGCTTTCCAGATCGGTGGCATTGGCGCGGATTACCTCGCCCACCATGCGCAGGATGCGGGTCTGGTCCGGTGTCCAATCGTCCCGCGCCAGTAGCCAGGCCTCGAACGCGGTGCCCAGTTCGTCGGCACGGGCGTCGGCTTCGGCGGAGCGGACTTCGTTGCCGTCTTCGTCCAGGGTGACCCAGCCCCGGGTTGCCGGGTCGATGTGGTCATGCACGTCCAGCATCAGCAGTGTGCGGGGTTTCGGCTGTTGGGTGGATTTTTCGGCAGTGACGACGAAGCCGCCATCGGCGGGGATATCCTCGCTGTCGCCGTGGTAGTCGGTGACGCCGACGAAGTCGAAGATGGTGAAGGCTGGCTTGCGGACGATTTGGGACGGGCGGGTGCCTCGGCCGCGCATCTGTTGATACAGGATGGCGGAGCGGGTGAAGCGGGCCATAACGAGGTTCACGACCTCGGGGTAATCGAAGCCGGTGTCCAACATGTTCACGGACACCAGGATGCGCGGGAGCGGTTCTTTCTTGAACCGCTCGATGCGCGTTTTGGCGTCGGCGGAGTCGTCATCGTCGCCGATGCCCGAGACGACATAGTCGGCGTAGCGGATTTCCGGGGATGGTTTTCGCTCGGCGAAGGCTGCGTCAAACATCTGGGCGAGGGTGGCGGCGTGGCGTTTGGTGACCGCGAAGACGATGGTCTTGCCGTCATCGGCGAAGCGGCGCACGCCATCCTTGCCGGTGTAGCCGTTGGCCAGGACGTCGCGGAACTCGCGCACCATGGCGCGGTTGCGTTCGGGGATGGTGAAGCGGCGTTCCAGGGCGTTCGGATCGACGGTGATGGTGTCGTCGTCGCCGAACAGTTCGTTCATTTCCTCCTGGGTTTGGGCGTCCATCGCGGACCAATCCAGTTCGTCGCGGCGCACCGGGAAGCCGCCTTCGGCGGCGGTCTTGACCGTCAAGGCCTTGTAAATGCGATAGGGCTTGAGGAAGCCTTCGGTGATGCCCTGTTTCAGGGTGTAGCGGTATGTGGGTCGTTCCAGTTCGAAGAAGCGCAAGGTGTCGCGGATGAAGGCCTTGTCTTCGTCGTCCTCGATGTTGGCCAGGATTTCGGGGGCGGCGACGCAGGGGGTTGCGGTCAGGCCAATCTGAATGCCGTCAAAGTGTTTCAGGACGCCCGACCATTTGCCGTAAATGCTGCGATGGCATTCGTCGGAAATCACCAGGTCGAAATAGCCGGACGAATAGTCGGCATATTGCTTCACCATGGATTGCAGCGTGGTGATGGTGATGCGCTTTTCGTCCTGAAACCGGCGTCCGGCGCGCAGCACATAGGCAGGAAGGTCCGGCAGGTTGTCGATTAACGCTTCCTCGGTTTGATTTGCGAGCGTAATCCGGTCCACCAGAAACAGAACGCGGGTGACCCTCCCGGCTTCGAACAGCCGCTTTATGAGGGCGGCGGCGGTGCGGGTCTTGCCGGTGCCTGTGGCCATTTCCACCAGCAGCTTGTGGCGGCCGGCGGTGATTTCTCGGCAAAGGGTGTCGATGCACTCAAGCTGGTAGGGGCGGCCGGCGATGCGTCCGTCCGTTTCCACCGTCATCAGGTCCTTGCGGGCGGCGCGGGCGGCCGCTCGGCGTTCAAGGTCGGCTTGGGCGAAGAACGTCTTGACCGGATGGGGATGCGCTTCGTTCTGGAAATCCCAGGCCCATATCTCCCGGCCGTTGGCGAGGAACACCAAGGGGACGTTCAGTTGGGTCGCGTAGTTCTTGGCTTGGCGCTGTGCGGCCAGTGGATCGATGGCCATGCGTTTGGCCTCCACCACGGCCAACGCGCGCCCGTGGCGGTCGCTCAGGACGTAATCGGCCTTTGTGCCGTCGGGTAGGCCATACTCGTACCGCACCGACCGACCATCGGTCAGGTTCCACTTCGCGTCCCGCAACTGGGCGTCAATCACGACACGCGAGAATGCTTCCGGTGGGTGCGCCATGGATACAACGCATACCGCTGTCGGAGGAAATGCGCCATCTACCCTCGAAATGGGTTGGCGGGGTTGCCCTGGATCACCCCGCTTTGCGCCTGTCGGCGCTTGCAAGCGTGATGACGGTCGCCGGCGCGCGGTGGCATTGCTCCGCCCAGGCGTCCATCAGCGGTCGCCGCTTTTCCAACAGGTCGGAGCGGGCATAGGCGGCTTCGGCCTTGTCCTTGATGGTGTGGGCCAGCGCGCGCTCCACCACTTCGCGGCCTTCCGGGCGGGTCTCCCCGGCCCAGTCTCGGAACGTGCTGCGGAAGCCGTGCGGCACGATCGCCCGCCCCTCGGCGTCGCGCCAGGGTGGCAGAGTGCCGGCTTCGGCCCCTTCGTTCATCCGGCGCACCACTTCGGACAGAGCCATATCGGACAGCGGCACATTCTTGCGGACGCTCGGGAACACCAGATCGTCGGCCTTGGTCATCAGTGGACGCACCTCGGCCATGATGGCCAGGGCGGCGGGGGACAGCGGCACGCGGTGGGTTTTCGCGGCCTTCATGCGGTCGCCGGGCACGACCCAGACCTTGCCTTCCAGGTCCACTTCCCGCCAGCGCATGCCACGGACCTCCCCGGTGCGGGCGGCGGTCAGGATCACGAACCGGAGCGCCAGGGAGGCGATGCCGTCACGCTCGGACAAAGCAGTCATGAAGGCGCCCATCTGTTCCCAGGGTAACGCCGGGCGATGTTGCACGCGCTTTACCTTGCGGGGGGACGGCAGTTCGCCGGCAAGGTGACCTTTCCAGCGGGCCGGGTTCTCTCCTTCACGCCAGCCCTTCACCCGGGCCGCATCCAGCACAGCCTCGATCCTCTGGCGCACGCGGGAGGCGGTTTCTGGCACCCGTTCCCAGATCGGGCGCAGGACGCGCAGCACGTCGGCGGTGCAGATCGCGGCAATCGGCATGTCGCCGATGGTGGGGAACACATGGGCTTCCAGGGTCGCGAGCCATTGGGCGCCGTGCTTGGCGTTGCGCCACCCCGCCCGCTTGCTTTCCAAAAGCGCGGCGGTCGCGGTTTTGAAGGTGCGTTCGGTCGCCTCGACTTCGGCTTTCGCCTTGGCCTCCCGTTCGGCTTGTCGGTTGCCTATGGGATCGGTGCCGTTGCGGAGCTTGGCCCGGGCCTCGGACGCCAGGATGCGGGCCTTGGCGAGCGGCACACCGTCGGGCGCATCGCCGACGGCACCCAGGCCCATTTCCCGCGCCTTGCCGTTCAGGGTGTAGCGGAAGAGCCAGGACTTGGTGTCCCCGGGCGCCACCTGAAGATACAGGCCGTCGCCATCGCCGAAGCGGACAGGCCGAGCCTTGTCACCGGGGAACCGGAGCGACTTGACCATCACAGCGGAAAGCTTGCCCATGCACCCTACCCCCAACCCTTCTACCCCCAAGTCTACCCCCAAGGGGGAGCTGGATGCAACTGGGTTCGGATAGACGTGGGTGGATTTATCATATTTGATAACTGTAGGTTATCCGCCGCCTTGAGCATCTCGGTAGACCGGGGTGGACATTTCAATGGCAGACACCCCATCCGCCAATTATTTTTTTAATCCATTGATATAACGGGGCTATTTGAACGATCCCGCAGGTCGCCCCCTTTCTATCGCCTCTATGTGATGACGAAAACCAGCGAAGGCCGGCGGCTATGTCCGGTGGTCACCCCCGCGCCAACAGGTTCCGGACCGTCGAATCGTGCCAGGCGCCCCCTCGCGCCATGCGGATGCCACGGGCATTCGCCGCACTGGCGATGGCGCGGGTTGTGGTCGCCCTGTCGCCTGTATCTGGCGCACGATGGCAACATGATCGCCCGTTGCCCGAATTGTATGCCGACGGGTCGGTCGGTTGGTCGCACAGTCGCCTCGGTGGCAGCCATGGCAAGCTTGCCTCGGTTCCCCTGCTTTGCCGTTCTCCCTTGCCGCACGGGCGAGTCGGATGACATTTTCGGATGGTTGCGCTTGCCTGATATTTCCAGCCGAGGCAGGAGGAAGGGAACGGAAGGAGGGACGGATCAGCCTTTCACTATGCACGTCAATTGTCGGCTTGCTCGTTGGCGCGGTCAACGGAAACGCGACCGAAATGCGGTGTGACTTTGCCAGCCGGCATCAGTGCAATTCACTTGGCGGTTGTGCTCCCGTCCATTCCTCCGACATCTACGTCAAGTTGCGCTTGAACACGAACCAGTATGGGCGATGTGATAACGCCGGAAGTGATTGGTATGCGATAATAGCCCAAACTTCTGACATATATCTGCACATCGGCTTTACGAACGGAGTTCAGGAGACGAAATTGAACTGAGTGACAGGCTTAATGATCGAGACGGTTAGCCTATTAGACGCAGTAATGGTTAGCTTCGGGAAATGCCACGGATGAACGTAAAATTTGGCGTGCACTCACCGACTTCGGGACTGCCACCGTCATGGCAGGACCCGAATTACGTGGGGTGCCATAACAATGCTACGGAATCGCGCGCCGTTCGCAGCAACCGAGGGTTCGCGATGGGACGCGCACTCCCTCCGGCACTGAAAGATCATGCCGGCTGTGGACCGCGTCACCACCACGGCTGATCGTCGTCAGCGTATCCGGAATTCGATCAAGGTTGAACTCAACAACAACACTCGCCCCTGTCAGCCTATCGAAATACGCTTCCGCACGGTTGCCGCCGCCGATCCGAGGGGTGGGAGCCACGTTCGACCTGTCCAAGATCGCCGATACCCGCATCCAGGATATCGAGGGCATCGACCTAACCGGGTCTGGCAACAACCCGATCACGGCGTCGCGGCTGGAGGTCGTGAACCTGTCGACGACATCCAACACGCTGACCGTGGACGGCAATGCCGGGACCACGTTGGATTTCAGCGGCGAACCCTGGACGGACAAGGGCACGTCGGGCGGCTACACGCGGTTCGTCAACGGCCAGGCGATCGTGCCGGCCAACACGGCCATCACCGTCACCGGGCAGGCGAACGCCGCACCGACGATTGGCGGCACGGTTGGCGATCAGAGCCTCGACGATACGACGACGGGTCAACCGTTGTCTGACGTGACGATCGGGGACACCGACCCAGGCGCGGCGGAGACGGTGACCATCACCCTGACCTCGGGCGGTGCGGCAAGCGATGCCAACGGCACGTTGTCGGGGTCGGGGCTGAGCAAGACCGGTGTCTGGGCATATGTGCTGACCGCGAGCGGGATCGCCAGCAACGCCAACGGACTCCTGTCCGGCGCCGGACTGACCAAGACCGGGGTCGGGACCTATGTGCTGGCGGCCGGCACCCCCGCTTCGGTGACCGCCGCATTGCGCGCCCTGGTGTTCACGCCATCGGCCAACCAGGCGGCACCCATCGAGCCGGTGACCACCGGGAGGATCCTGTCCGTCAACGACAGGATCGCCGGATCGCCCACCCGAGACCTCGCCACGACCGTCGTGACGACCTCCATCAACGACGCCCCGGCGATCGACGGCGCGACCGGCCCGCTCGGTGTTTCCGGGACGGTGCCGCTAGCCGCCTTGCAGGCGATCGATATCAACGATCGCGCGCCCAACCAGGACGTGAACCCCGTCATCCTGCCGCCAGGCAGCGGCACGCTGACGGGGTTCACGGTGGGGAGCTTCGACCCGGCCAGCGGCGTCTATCGCGTCACTGGCCGCCCGGACGCGATCACCGCCCAACCGCGGGGATTGTTGCTGCGATGGAACCTGGCGACCGAGGGCTGCGTCGGCACGGCGGTGCAGATCGGCGTGCAGGTGACGGACAGCTTCGCGCCGGTGTCGCTGGACTCCGCGGCCCGGGTGACGCCGATCCGCCAGGCGCTGCACCTCGCTTCCCTGTCACCCGAGCAGATCGCGATGTCGCCACGCCCAGCAGTTTTGCGCGCTCCAAGCGCCGTGGCTCGGTATGAAAATGCCGCACAATCTTACGGCATTGTGATCAGCAGGTCGTCGATATTGGGAACCAGGAAGAGCCCGTGCATGACGCCATCCAGGCGCCCTTGTGGCACCTACATCGGCACGCAGATACCGCTGTGGCCGCCCGCCGCGAAGCCGCTCGTCAATTGTTGCGGCGAATTCGCGAACACGATCGGGTCGCCGATGATCGGGAACAGCCGCGTCTCACAGCTTAGAGCATGATCACGCCGAGCGGAACGTAACAGCGTGTGAATCATGCGATCAAACAAAGAGCTAGAGCGGTTTTCCGTTTCTAGTCAGGGTGAAACCGCTCTAGCAGCCTGTCGGACTCGGGATTTTCGATCAATAACGACGGCTGTTCGGCTGCGCCGGCGCGGTCATCAGACCGCCGGCGGCGCCCCGATCACGTCCTGACTGGCTTCATATCGGCCCGGAGGTGGCGTCACGGCCGA
>CALQHT020000261.1 GCA_943330455.2 Nitrosovibrio sp. Nv4
ACGCTACCCATTTGCCCGTCTCGGCCGAAAACGGTCGCACGTTGCCTCGGAGGATGGAAATCAGGCGCAATTACGCAAATTCTATCCAGGGTTGTCACGTCCGATAGAATTTCGCGCATGATTGGCGTCGAGTTTTGCAAGTGGCTCATAGGTTAACGCGGCGGCTCAGACCAGTTCTTTTCGCAAAAGATCGCGCAACGCGGCAACCGAGCGGCCCAGGTCGAGTTGGACAGCCGAGATCGCCTTGCCGCCCAGAGCCTCCATTTCGCCATCGCGGGCCGCGTTCATAACGTCGCGCAAGGTCGTCTCCAGCGCCGCCAGGCCGTAGCCGGCAGCGATGCCGACCATCGCGTGCGCCTGCGCAACGATCGACCCGGGCACGGCGGCCGTCAGGGCGCGGCGGAGGGCTGGCATGCGGTGGTCGAGATCGATGATGCATTCCTCGATCAGACTGGCGAAGGTCTCGGGGGCCAGATTGGTCCGCAGCTCGGTGATCCGTTCCGCCGACAGGACCGGGGTTGCCTCCGGCTCCAAGGATCGTGTGTGGACCACGACAGCAGGAGGCGGCGCCACACCACCGGGATGACCGCCCCAGACATAGCGACCGATAGCCTCCCGCAATTCGTCCAGGGAAACCGGCTTACCGAGCAGGCCGTTCATGCCAGCGGTACGGAAATTGGCTTCCTCACCGGGGGAAACATGGGCGGTCAGGGCGATGATCGGCACGTCCCGACCGGGCCCGCGCAGGGCGCGGATGCGCTGGGTGGCCTCCTGCCCGTTCATGCCAGGCATGAACATATCCATGAAGACGATGTCGTAGGCGCCATGCTCCAAGGCGCGGATCGCCGCCTCCCCGCTCGCGGCAATGTCGACCAAGTGGCGATCGCGGCGCAGCAGAGTCGCGGTGACGATCTGGTTGGCGCGGATGTCCTCGACCAGCAATATGCGTGTGCGCGGCAACGGCGTGGGCTGCACCGGTTGATCGCTCGGGACGCCCTGATCCCTGGCCAACGGCGGCGATGTCGCCGTGCGTCCCGGAACCAGATCCAGCGGCAGGCGGATGCGGAACGCGTTGCCGGTTTGCCCACCGTCGGCGACCCAGGGTTCGCAGTCGATCGTCCCGCCCATCAGACCGACCAGATAGCGGCAGATTGCCAGGCCGAGCCCGCTGCCGACGGTTTCATCGCCTTCGCCGCGATCCAACTGAGAGAACGGGCGGAACAGAGTCTGCCGCTGGTTGGCGTCGATCACCGGACCGAGATCCCGCACGACGATCGCCACCCAGTCGCGGGCCTCGGCGAACTGCATGCGGGCCTCCAGCCGGACCGGGCCAGGAGACGCGAACTTAACCGCGTTCGACAGCAGATTCAGCAGCACCTGGCGCAGGCGGCCAGGGTCGGTGAACAACTCCGACGGCACATTGTCCGCGATATCGAGCTGAAATTCGATGCCACGCGCCGCGGCCTGGCCGCGCAACACATCCATCGTCCCTTCACACAGCGTCGCCACCGAAAACAGGCTCGGCCGCAGCGCAAGTTGCCCTGCTTCGGCGCGCGACATGTCCAGGATGTCGTTGACCAACCCGGACAGAGCGTCGCCGGACTGGTGCGCCATATCCAGCAACGATCGGTGGGAAGCGGCGATGTCACTGTCAGACAACAGGCGCAATGTGTTGAGCAGGGCGTTCAGCGGAGTGCGAATCTCGTGACTGACGATCGCCACGAAGCGCGATTTGGCGGCATTGGCGGTTTCGGCGGCGGCCCGCGCCTCCTGCAACGCCACCTCCGCGCGCTTGCGGTCGGTGATATCCGCATAGAGGGTCACGAAGCCGCCATCGGGCAGGCGGTTGCGGCGCAATTCCATCACCACGCCATCCGGCCGTTGTCGTTCCGCCGTGCCGAACCGCCCCGCGCGCAGAAGGGCCATGCGTCGAGCGACCTCCTGCTCTGGGTCGACCGGACCGAACTGGCCGGTGCGGGCCTGGGCGCGGAGGATTTCTTCCATCGGCAGACCGACCCGCAGGGTGTCGGCGGGCACCCCGGCGATTTCGGGGAAGCGGGCGTTCCATTCCACCAGACAGAAATGCGCGTCCATCATGGCGACGCCATCGGTCATGCCGGCAAGGGTCGCCTCCAACTGTTCGGTCTTGGCGTCGGCCCGGGCGCGAGCGACCTCCAACTGGGCATTGGTGGCAGCCAGATTGGCGCGATCCTCGGCCAGGCTTGCCTCTCGCCGGCGGGCATTGCGCGCCGACCGTATGTGCATGACAGCGATAACGACCAGCAGGAAGGTGATCCCGCTCGCGAACAGATAGGCCTGGAATTCCCACTGGGTCGCCGGGAGCATGGCTTCCTGCTCCTCCATCCCCACCACCACCGCGAGGTCGCGGCCGGGAACGGCGCGGAAGGCATGAATGCGCAGGACGGAGTCCATGGGACTCGGGCCAACCCACATCCCGGCAGCATCGCGGCGCATGTCCCTGAACAATGCCGTGCCGTCGATCGTGGCTTCCGGATCGACGGTGGGGGGGCCAATGGCCGCCCTGACCCGCCCGTCACCGTCCGCCAGGCCAATCAGCGCCACCAACCCGCCGCTGCCGATATTGATCTGGTTGAAAATGTTGGTGAGGGCGGAAATCCGGTAGTCCACCACGATGGCGCCGGCAAACGAGCCATCGGGCCGCCGCAGGGGCCGCGCCACATCCAGGTGCCATTGTCGGACGATGTCGTCGATGGTCGCCGCGCCGACGAACAGCCGGTCGCGCGCAGCCGGGGTATCGGCAATCTTCCGGAAGAAATCGCGATTGGAGAGGTTTTGGCCGATCGCGTCCGGCAAGGTCGCGTGCCGCACGATCCCCGCCCGGTCCACGACAAGGATGTCACGGCTGATCCCAGCCGCCGCCACCGATTGCGACCGCCACGCCTCAATCTCAAAACGCTCCGGGTCGGCCTCCCACGCGCGCGTCAGAACCCGCAACGTCTGGTCCACCGACAGGATCTGGCGGGCGATCTGCTCGCTGAATGTCAGGGTCTGGTTGGTGAGGGTGGTGGTGACCCGGTCGGATATCTCGATTTTCTGTTCGACGATGGAGCGTTGCGTGAATATCCAGACCATCGCGATCAGACATGACACAAGCACGGCAATGGCCCAGCCACCCAGCCTAGTATTGCCGACAAAAGGGAGGCTGCTACGATTCAAATCGACCTGTCGTCCGATTGAGCCAAAGGGTGGCGCCGAGCCTGAGAGTCACATCCAGTCAGTTGATTAGCGGCATCATCCCCGAGAACACAACTCAGTTGCGTTTCAACTCGTTTCCGTATGTGACCGTAACCCGTCTCTGTCTGGAAATATCGCTCCGGCCCGGCCCGATGTCGCCGACGGCGAGCAGCAACACCGCGATGAGACCGGGTCGGCGCGGGTGCGGCCAAGAAAAAACCCGCCCTGGTTGCCCAAGGCGGGTCCTTCGAACCCAGCGTCAGAGCGCGGCGAGCGCCGCGTTCAGCGTCTCGCTCGGCCGCATCGCAGCCGATGTTTTGGCCGTGTCGGGCAGGTAGTAACCGCCGGTGTCAACCGGCTTGCCCTGCGCTGCGATCATTTCGGCACTGATCTTGGCCTCGTTCGCCGCCAACGCATCCGCCAGCGGCTTGAAGCGCGCGGCCAGCGCCGTGCTGTTGCCCCGCGCGGCCAAGGCCTGTGCCCAATAGAGCGCAAGGTAGAAATGGCTGCCACGATTGTCGATTTCGCCGACCTTGCGCGCCGGAGAGCGATTGAACTCAAGGATCTTGCCGTTGGCCGCGTCGAGCGTTTCGGCGAGAACCAGCACATCGGCGTTCTTGTGGGTCTGCCCCAGATGTTCGAGCGAAGCGCACAGGGCAAGGAACTCACCCAGCGAATCCCAGCGCAGATAGCCCTCTTCCTCGAACTGCTCCACATGCTTGGGTGCGGAGCCACCGGCCCCGGTCTCGAACAGGCCGCCGCCCGCCATGAGCGGCACAATCGACAGCATCTTCGCCGAAGTGCCGAGTTCCATGATCGGGAACAGATCGGTCAGATAGTCACGCAGCACGTTGCCGGTGACGGAGATCGTGTCCTGTCCCGCGCGGATGCGGTCGAGCGAGAACTGCGTCGCCTCGACCGGCGCCATGATGCGGATATCCAGCCCCGTCGTGTCCTGGTCCTTCAGGTATTTCTGAACCTTGACGATCAGTTGCGCGTCATGCGCGCGGTTGGCATCCAACCAGAACACCGCCGGCGTGTTGGTCAGCCGCGCTCGGCGCACCCCAAGTTCGACCCAGTTCTGGATCGGCGCGTCCTTGACCTGGCACATGCGGAAGATGTCGCCGGTTTCCACCGGACGGGACAGCAGCACCGTGCCGTCATCGGCGACCACGCGGACGGTGCCGTCGGTGGGCACTTCGAATGTCTTGTCGTGGGAGCCGTATTCTTCGGCCTGCTGCGCCATCAGCCCGACATTCGGCACCGTGCCCATCGTCTTCGGGTCGAACGCGCCGTGCTTCTTGCAGTCCTCGATAACGGTCTGAAACAGACGTGCGTAGCTACGATCCGGGATCACCGCCTTGGCGTCGTGCAGCTTGCCGTCGGCGCCCCACATCTTGCCGGATTCGCGGATCATTGCCGGCATCGACGCGTCGACGATCGTATCGCTCGACACGTGCAGGTTGGTGATCCCGCGGTCGGAATTGACCATGGCGAGCCCAGGCCCCGCCGCGTAGGCGGCCGCCATGTCGGCCTTGATCGCCGCTTTTTCGGCATCCGGCAGGGTTTCGATCCGGGTCAGCAGATCGCCCACGCCATTGTCGGGATCAAAGCCGATCTTGGCGAGCGCGGCGGCGTGCTTTTCGAACACATCGGCGAAGAAGACGGACACGGCGTGGCCGAAAATGATGGGATCGGAGATCTTCATCATGGTCGCCTTCAGGTGCACCGAGAACAGGATGCCCTGCTTCTTCGCGTCCGCGATCTGTGCGGCGTAGAACGCGCGCAACGCCTTGCGGCTCATGACCGAGGCGTCAATGATCTCGTCGGCTTTCAGCGGCGTTTTCGCCTTCAGCACCGTGACCGCGCCATCGGCGCCGACCAGTTCGATACGGGCATTGGTGGTCGCCGTGACGGTGGTCGCGACCTCCGACCCATAGAAATCGCCACCCGACATGTACGCCACATGCGATTTGGAGTCCGCGCTCCACACGCCCATCTTGTGCGGATTGTTGCGGGCATACTGCTTCACGGCGCCGGCCGCGCGCCTGTCGGAATTGCCTTCCCGCAGCACCGGGTTGACGGCGCTGCCGAGGACCTTGCCATAGCGGGCGCGGATTTCCTTATCGGCCGGCGTCGCGTCGCTGTCCGGGTAGTTCGGCACGTCGTAGCCCTTGCCCTGCAGTTCCTTGATCGCTTCCTTGAGCTGCGGGACCGAGGCGGAGATGTTGGGCAGCTTGATGATGTTGGCCTCGGGCCGCATCGCGAGCTGACCCAGTTCGGCGAGTTCGTCGTTGGTCCGTTGCGCCGGCGTCAGCTTATCTGGGAAATTGGCGAGGATGCGACCGGTCAGAGAAATGTCCTTCAGCTTCATCTTGATGCCGGCCGTGGCGACGAAGGCTTCGACGATCGGCAGCAGGGAGAACGTCGCGAGCGCCGGAGCTTCATCGACCTTTGTCCAAACGATTTCGAGATCTGACATGCTTGCACCTCTGCGCGCCGGGCTGGTTTGGGCTGGGTCGAACGACCCACGAATCAAGGCCGCGTTGTCGCACCGGCGTGCGGGAAGGGCAAGCGGGGGGCAGTTCCTGGCCAGGACTTCCGCGCGCGGGAAGAAGGCGTCGATGACCGGGAGTTCCCGGGTGCCTGGATTGTCGCCTATGCTGGTTCCGGAACCGTTGGGCTGGCCGCGTTCATGGTGAAGGGCTTCATTTCATATAGTCATGACGATATCGGGATGTGCCAGGAGTTGCACAAATATCTGCGTTTCCTGGAGCGGAAGCACGACATCCCGTTTTGGGTCGATGACAAAATCCGAGCCGGCGATCGCTGGAACCAGCGAATCGGCGAGGCCATCGACGAATCGCACGTCTTCCTTTTGCTGTGCAGCCAGAACTGGTTGAGCAGCGGCTATATCCAGGCTCAGGAAGTTCCGGCCATCCGAACGCGGGTGCGCCAGGTCCAGGGCCTCACGATCCCGGTCGTTCTGGTCAAATGCCCCTGGAATGAGGAGCTTGGCCATTTTCAACCGGTGCCCACACGGAACCGACGATCGAAGGCGATCACGGACTGGCGCCCGATCCGCGATGGATACGATCAGGCCAGAATTGAAATCGTTGAGAAGATCAAGGAGCGCTTCAACCCTGCAACCCGGACCGAGGATTGGTCGGACCCGATTGCCCAGCAGGTCCAGGACGAGTCCGCCACCACCTGGATCAAAATTGACGCTCGCTTCGTGGCCGAAACCGGCGGCGGTGCCGACGACGACCACGCTGCCCACGACCCCACCGTCCGCCAACTCCATGACCGCCTGCGAGACCGAGCCACCGGCCTCGCGGGGCTTCTGGCCAGCCCAGCCTCCGACCCCGATGCCGACGCGCAACGCCGCATCGCCGCCGAACGGGCGCGGGACCTGGCGGAGACCTTGAACACCGAGACCGAGTCTGTGCCAGCGCGTATCGGCGACCTCTACGACTCGATCCAGATGCTGGCCATCAGTCGGGACGGGATCGCGAATGCGCGGAACCAGCGTGCCAACCGGCCCACATCTCTCAGCGATGCAGAGTTTGTGGAGCTAGACGCTCTCGCCAATCTGGCCACGCTCTGGATTAGACAATTCCCCCGGGCGCAGGCACTTGACCACGCGTCGGTAAGCTCTCGCGACCTGCCGCCTCAGGCCCCGCTCGCCGGGACTATAATCAGCGCTGGCCGTGCCGCCCGCCTGATCGAGGACGCAGACGCCGAACGCATCCTGGCGCTGGTCGGTACAAATCAAACAGGCCATGCAGCCGCGGCTTCCCACTCGCTTGCAGTGCTCGGCACCCGTAACCTGCTCTATCGGGTAGGCACCTTCGCACTGGGCTTTGTCCCGGATCCGATTCTGCCGGGCGCGTGGGACGATCGGCATCTGGCCGACGCGGTCAGGGGACTGCTGGTCGATCATACCGAGGCACTGAGATCTTTCATAATTGGTATGCCAGTAGAGGTCCGGGAAGCGTTCGAACATTTGATCGCCGTGGCGCAGGGGCATGGCCTGCGGCCCTCGACCCCATCTGCCAAGGCCGCTCCGCGCCCACCAGAAAACCCGCCGAGCGATTTCAGCCTGGATGAGGTGAAGCGGCGCGTGCTTGCCGGAGAGACGATTCCCGCGACGTGGGTGCCCTTCGTGACGAAGCTCGATTTGGGCAATTCGAACCTCCGCGACGTGACGCCGCTAGCGGCGCTGACCGCTCTCCAATCCCTCAATCTCAGGAGCGCGACGGTGAGCGACGTCGCACCGCTCGCAGCGCTGACTGCTCTCCAATCCCTCAATCTTAGACGCACGCAGGTGAGCGATGTGGCACCGCTCGGCGCGATGACGAGCCTCCAATCTCTCGATCTGGGACGCACGCAGGTGAGCGATGTGGCACCGCTCGGCGCGATGACGAGCCTCCAATCTCTCGATCTGGGACGCACACAGGTGAGCGATGTGGTGCCGCTCGCTGCGTTGACAGCTCTCCAAGTTCTTGACCTCGGGTACACGCAGGCGAACGACGTGACACCGCTCGGAACGCTGACCACTCTGCAAAACCTCAATCTGGGAGGCACGCAAGTGGACGACGTGACGCCGCTCGCTACGTTGACCGCTCTTCAACGGCTTGATCTAGGGAATACTAGGGTGAGCGACGTGACCCCGCTCGGTGCGTTGACCGCTCTGCAACACGTGGATCTTGGGAGCACGAAAGTTAGCGACGTAGGATCGCTCGGCGGGCTGACTGCTCTCCAAACACTCATTCTTTGGGGCACGCAGGTGATTGACCTAGCATCGATCTCTGAACTGCGCGCGCTCCAAGAGCTCAATCTCGGGGACACACAAGTCACTGATCTGGCGCCGCTGAGGGCGCTTACTGCTCTCCGGTCTCTCAGTCTCGGGGACACGCCGGTGAACGATGTGACACCGCTCGGCGTGCTGACCGCTCTGCATTCGCTCAATCTCAGTAGAACTCAGGTGAGTGATGTGACGCCCCTCGCGTCTCTTCAGTTTTTGAAAGAGTTGGACTTAACCGGGACGCGCACAACTGGTGTGGAGGCGGTGCGGCGGGAGGGGTTGGAAATCGCGGGCGGAGGATGAAAACCTCACCGATCAACCCAGTAGGTTTTACCTGATTGCGGCGACTCGGGGCTCATGTCGCTCGATCTGACCATCCTGGCGCCCGGCGCGCCGCGCCCCGCGCCGGATTGGGGCGTCCCGCGGGCGCCCGCGCCAAAGCCCGCACGACGGCAAGGCCGAGCGCCGCCGCGGCGGTGTCCTAAGCCAATACTCCGACACCATCGCCGAATCTGCCGCCAAATCGAGCAAAATGCCCAGACCCGCGGCATGCGTTAACAGAAGGGAACCGCAACAATACCCCCCGTATTCCACATTGATCCGTAACGAAACCCCCCGTTATCCGCCGGATTTTGCAACGTATGCCGGAGAAGCCCATACTTAAAGTAATCTCTGAAGATCGGCACAATCCCCGGTCATTTCAGACCTCTGCCCCCCATCCCTGAACCGTCGTCTTAGGACCGGCGCCGTCGTCAATCCGGGCAATCCGGCACGATATCACAAAAAGCGGCCATCCTGTTAACCTCTGCCCGAAACTCGTGCAAAACTGTAACTGCCCAGCTACCCCGCCGCATCTCCCACCAATCGTAATCGGCCGATCAGGCTGAACGGATCGGTCATCAGGGTCTCGAGCAAGCTCCACCCCTGCTTCCTGGCGGTGGAGAGGACGGATCGGATCGTGGCGAAATCCTTCGC
>CALQHT020000262.1 GCA_943330455.2 Nitrosovibrio sp. Nv4
AGGATGGCCTCCCAGTCGGAGTCGCCAGGGGATGTTGCATTATACATCTGCCCTACGAATCGTACTCCGCCGCGTCGCTCCAAATGGTTTTTTCGCAATGTGAGAGATTTTTTCTCCCCGTTGTCGCTATCCTAACGCCAATGGGGTCTTGCCCTGCCCCAGCAAGGTCAGCAGCGCGGCGCCCTGTGCAACCGTATAGGCGTTGCTGTCCAGCAGCACCCGGACCCCGGTCACGCCGGTCGGCAAGGAAGACGCGGCCAGCAAATGCCCCATCGTATCCGCCACAACTATCGCACCCGCCGCCGCTCGGCCTTGTGACGTTACCGTTCCAACATTGGCGAGGGTATCGACGACGGACAGCGGACGGTCGACCGACTTGGTGAACCCGGGCAGAGCCAGCAGCTTCACCAATTGCTGCACGGTCGCGGTATCGGCCTGCGACAGGCCGGCGGCCTGCACGATCGCGGCCTGCTGTGTCGTGATCGCCGCGAGGTTCGCGACGGTGTCGCTAACGGTCAGGGTCTGCCCGGTCAGGACGCGGAAGGCCGGAATCGCCAGGATCCCCGTGAGGTCGGACGCGGCAACCGTCGGACTGTTGGTCATGGTTGCGACCAGGCCAGTGACCGAGGTCTTCAGCGTCGTAATGGCGGAAATGTTGGCAAGCAGATTGGCCAACGTGTCCGACACGCTGACAACGATCCCGGACACGGCGGCAAGCGCCGGCAGACCGGCGGCAACCGGCGATGTCGTCATCTGAGAGACCGCCCCCGCGACCGTCAAGGTAACGCCGCTGAGCACCGCGAATTGCGGCATGACAACGAGGGACTGCGCCTCCGCGACAGTCACGGTGGAGGTGATCGCAACCTTGAATGCCGCCACACCGCGGTTCTTCTGGTTGGTCGTGACGGTCAGCAGATTGGCGCCCGTGTCAGCCGCGGTGATGAACTGGCCCGTGTTCATCGAGAAGTTCGGCAGAACCGCCAGTTTGGCGATGTCGGCGACGGTCAGACTGGCGCTGACGGACAGCAGTACGCTGAACGAGCCGGTCACCTTCGGAGTGGTCGCGGCCGCCAGCAGGTTGGGGGCGGTATCCAGAAACGACAGCGCGTTGGAGATAGCAACACCGGCGGCATAGGTCGGATTGGTCAGGTCGGCGACAGTGCCCCGAACGATGTAGCGGAAGCCACCCAGACTGAACTTGCTGCCAAGCCCGGCAATCTTCGTGGCATCTATTGCTCCGGAGGCGCTGTTCGCATTCAAGGTGAACGACGCAACGCGCGCCACAAACGCCGCGTTGGATGCATTGGCCGCAATGTTTTGCGGGTTGTCGACAACGGTGATGTTCGTGTCGGTGGATGCCAGAGCCTGAGCGATCGTCATCGTTGCCATTTTTGGAGCCTTCCTTGCCGGGCCGCAGGTCCCCGGACAGCGTCTCGCCATGATTTTGACGGGGACACACGCTGGGGTCCCCCTGGAATGCCACCATAGGTTGAATTAAAAGTTAAGAATCCTGGTTTGGTTGTGCCATCCGATACCTGCTCTCAGGGAACGAACCCAGAATGTGTAAACGCGAGACTTGAGTGGGCCGGCTCGTTGAGGTGCCGACGGCCGATGCGGCAGTGCCTTATTCTGGCCCTGGCCGCTGGGGTCCGGGCCTGTTAGATGCGCCAGCCATGAGCGATGCCGCGATCCCGCCGATCCGTCCTGCCACCCAAACGGAGGCCAAAGCCACGGACACGCGTTCCCTGCTCGTTCGCCTTTGGCGCGACCATGTGCGGGACCACAAGCCGCGTCTGCTGCTGGTGCTGGTGCTGACCGGGATCATGGCGGGGATGACGGCGCTCTATCCGGTGGTGATCGATCGCGCGTTCCAGATGTTTACCGCGAAGGATCCGGCGATCCTGTATCTGATCCCGATCCTGGTGCTCGGGGTGACGTCGCTGAAGGCGGCGGCGCAGTATTTCCAGAACGTGCAGGTGCAGCAGATCGTGCTGCTGGTGATCCGGGCCTTGCAGGTCCGGATGTTCGCGCATCTGGCGCATGCCGACCTCGCTCGGTTGGAGCGCGAGGCCCCGGCCCAGCTTGCCGCGCGGTTCACGACGGATGCCGGGACGATCCGGGAAGCCCTGACTCGCGCGGTGAATGGGGTCGCGGACGCGATCACGGTGGTCGGGCTGATCGGGTCGATGATCTATCTGGACTGGCTGCTGTCCTTGATCGCCGCGGCTTTGTACCCGCTGGCGGCGGTTCCCATCCAGCGGATCGGCAAGCGGATCCGGCGTGCCTCGGGCGGGATGCAGGACCAGGTGGGGGAAACCGCCGTTCTGCTCAACGAAAGCTTCGCCCAGGCCCGGACCGTGCGCGCCTACCGGCTGGAGGACGCGGAGATCCATCGTGCGGAGGCGACCTTCAACCGCCTGTATCGGTCTCTGCTGCGGATGGCCAAAAGCCGAGCGCGGGTGGATCCGGTGCTGGAGGTGCTGGGGGGGGCGGCGGTGGCGGCGGTGATCGGGTTCGAGGGGTGGCGCGCCGCGACCGGGGACCACACGCTGGGCAATTTTACCGGGTTTGTGGCGGCTCTGCTGATTGCATCCCGGCCACTGCGGTCGCTGGGGTCGCTGAACGCGGCCTTGCAGGAGGGGTTGGCGGGGCTGGTCCGCGTTTTTTCGGTGATCGACGAGCCTCCCCGGGTGCTGGATGCGCCGGATGCTGGCGGATTGCCGCCCGGGGGTGGGCATGTGGTGTTCGACCAGGTGCATTTCCGGTATCCGGATGGCCGGGTCGCGCTGGCCGGGCTGACGTTCGAGGCTCTGCCGGGCCGCACCGTGGCTCTGGTGGGTCCGTCGGGTGGGGGAAAGTCGACGGCTTTGGCCTTGATCCCTCGGCTGCACGATGTGACCGGAGGCTCGGTCCGGATCGATGGGGCGGATTTGCGCCGGGTCCGGTTGACGGAACTGCGGGATGCCATCGCCTATGTCGGGCAGGATGCGCTGCTGTTCGACGACACGGTGGCCGCGAATATCGGGATGGGCCGCCCGGGTGCGAGCCAGGCGGAGATCGAGGCCGCCGCGAACGCCGCGGCCGCTTCCGGGTTTATCGAGGCTTTGCCGCTTGGCTATGCGACTCCGGTCGGGACCGGGGGGCAACGTCTGTCCGGCGGGCAGCGGCAGCGAGTGGCATTGGCTCGGGCGTTGCTGCGCAATCCTCGGATCCTGCTGTTGGATGAGGCGACCAGCGCGCTGGACACAGAGAGTGAGGCGGCGGTCCAACTGGCTCTGACCCGGTTGCGCAAGGGGCGGACCACGATCGTGATCGCGCATCGGCTGTCGACGGTGCGGGATGCCGATCTGGTGGTCGCCATGGCCGATGGTGTCGCCCAGGAGATGGGGACGCACGCCGAATTGATGCTGCGGGACGGACTGTATGCGCGTCTGGTACGGAGCCAGACTTTGGCGGCGTAGGGTCGGGCGGGCTACACTGATTTCAGACAGCATCAGGGGGAAACCATGGTCGCGAACATCAAACGGCTGGTCTATTTCGAGGAATTCATGAACCCGGTCGCCCTGTCGATCCTGGCGGACCGGCCGGATATCGAGGTCGTGCGCCTGGAATATGCCACGCCGGACGACGACAACTGGGCGGAGATCAGCCGAGCGCACGGTTACCAGACTCAATCGCGGACGGAGTTGAAGGAGCCGTGGTTTGCCAATGCGGCGATGCTGGCCAGGTGCCCATCCATGCTGGCGGTCAGTTCCACCGGCGCGGGTTACGACATGGTGGACGTGGAGGCCTGCACCGCGGCCGGCGTCATCGTCGTTAACCAGTCCGGGACCAACAAGGAGGGCGTGGCGGAACATGCTCTCGGCCTGATCCTGGCGCTGTCCAAGAAGATCGCGGTGTCCGAGAAGGCCATGCGGACCGTCCCCAACATGGACCGGCGCGGCTACGCGGGAAACGACATCCGCAACAAGACCCTGGGCATTGTCGGGATCGGCAATATCGGGACCCGGGTCGCGGATATCTGTCGCGCGGCGTTCGGGATGACGGTGTTGGCGTATGATCCGTATCAGACGGCGGAGCAGATCGCGGCGCGCGGCGGGCAGAAAGTGTCTCTGGAAGAACTGCTGCAACGCTCGGACTACGTCACCGTGCATTGTCCTCGGACGAAAGACAGTTTCGGCATGTTCGGGCGGGCCCAGTTCGCGCTGATGAAGCCGACCGCCTACTTCATCAACACCGCCCGCGGCGGCATTCATGACGAGGCCGACCTGGCCGATGCCTTGCGGGAACGGCGGATCGCCGGGGCGGGCCTGGACGTGTTCCTGAAGGAGCCGCCGGATCTGGATCATCCTCTGCTGCACTTGGACAACGTGATCGTCACCCCGCACAACGCCGGCATGACCGACGAGTCCGTGTTCGAGATGGTGACCGCCACCGCGCATCAGTGGATCGACATCTTCGACGGCAAGGTGCCGCCTCGGATGGTGAACCCCGAGGCATGGCCTTTATATAGTGAGCGCTTCGAGGCGATCCTGGGCTTCCGTCCGGCGGAGCTGCCGGCATGAGCGCCACGGGCCTGTTGCTGGCGATGATGGAACCTCCCCCGGCCATGGAGGAGGAGTTCCAGGACTGGTATGACACCGAGCATTTCCCGGAACGCCGGGACTGCGAGGGGTTCGTCACCGCCGGCCGCTACATCTGTATCGACGGGTTTCCTCGGTATCTGGCGCTGTATGACCTGGCGGATACCAATGTCCTGCGTGGTCCAGGCTATGCCAGGATCGCCGGGGCGAAGTATTCGGCGTGGACGCATCGTGTGATCTCTCGCGTCTGGGGCCAGTATCGGGCCGATGCGCGCCAGGTGTTTCCGGGCTCCGCGCTGATGGGAGCGTCCGGGGCCGCGTCCCGGATCGTACTGTTCCGGTTCCGCCAGGTGGGGCCGGAGGCGGAGGCCCAGGTGCTGGCCGGATTGCACGCTCTGTATGACGGGCGAGCCGAGGTGGCTCAGTTCCGGCTGTTTCACGCCGCCCAGCCAGATGGCACGGACCTGATCGCGATCGTTGAAATGCAGGTTCCGACGCCGGCTGATCCGGTTGTGGCGGCGGCGTTCGGTGCGGCGGTGCGGTATCTGGACCAGGTGAACACCTATGTTCCGTATACGCGCCGGATCGCCGGGTCGTTTCCTTCGACGACATGACCCGGCCGGTCGTCCTGCTGACGGACGATTCCATCCATCCGGATGCGGTCGCCCTGCTGCGCCAGACCTGTGAGGTCCGCATCGCCGGGGCCTATGCCGCCGAAGCAACGATGGTCGAGGCGGCCCGGGACGCTTCTGCGATCCTGGTTCGGCTCGGCACGATCTCGGCGCCGGTGATCGCGGCGGCGCCCGCGTTGCGGATCGTGGCCTGCCATGGGTCCGGAGTCGATGACGTCGATCTGGACGCGGCGACCGCGGCCGGGGTGGTGGTGACCAATGCGGGGGCAGCCAATGCGTCCGCCGTGGCGGAATATACGTTCGCGCTGCTGCTGGCCTTGCTGCGGCGTGTGCCCCAGGCGGATCGGAGCATGCGGTCGGGCGGCTGGGATCGAGCGCCCCTGGTTGGCGTCGGGCTGGAAGGCCGGACTTTGGGCGTGGTCGGGTTGGGCCAGATCGGTCGCCGTGTGGCCCGGATCGGGTTGGGGTTCGGGATGACCGTTCTGGCCTGCGACCCGAAACCCTTGGTGCCGGACGGGCTGGCGGTGCGGTTGGTGCCTCTGCCGGTGCTGCTTTCGGAGGCAGATGTCGTGACCCTGCATGCTCGGTCTAGCGCTGCGACCCTTGGAATCGTTGATGCACGTGCGTTTTCGATGATGCGACCCGGTGGGGTCCTGGTGAACACGGCGCGGGGGGACCTGGTGGACCAGGGGGCAATGCTTGCCGCATTGCGGTCCGGGCATTTGGCTGGGGCGGCTTTGGATGCGCATGATCCGGAGCCTTTGCCTTTAGAGTCTCCGCTGCGGACGATGGAGAACGTGGTGCTGTCGCCGCATGTGGCGGCTCAGACCGCGGACGCGGTGCGCGCGATGGGGTTCGCGGCGGCGCGGGCGATTCTTGCGGAATTGGCTGGGGAGAGGCCTTTGTCTGTGTTCAATCCCGAGGTTTATGCGGTTCGTGCGGGGTTGGGGTTGGATTGAGGAGTTGGGTTTGTCGGCGGTCGGGTCTCCAGCGGGTTCGGGGGTTTGATGTCGATGGGCGGTTGGTCGGGTTTTGTCGACTTGAGATTGCGTGTTTTTGGTATGTTCTTCTCATGAATGGGCGGGTTGTGGCAAGGATGTCTTGGTTCAGAAACTGGATCAGGATGGTATTCTATCTGCCTGCGATGTCACGGTTTGTTCATTATTTGTGCAATGGTTAACGGAAAATTCGTTGTTTGGAGATATGCGGCACCGGTTGGGTGTCGATGTCTGGAGTCGTTTTGAGACCGTACATCAGCAGCGGGCTTTGATCGATTGGATTGGCGCTGGAATTTCGATCGTTTTGAGATGTTGGTTTAAGTTCGTGTCCCGGGCGGTGTCGTTGCGGAAGGCGGCGGGTTCGGGGGGTATTCGTTGCGTATCCATGCGGGATAAGGGGGGTTTTGTTTCGAAGAGGCGCTGTTAACCCGAGGGCAGGGTTGCCCAGAAAAAAGGCAATTGGGATCGGTCGCCTGGATCATTGGGAAACCGTCAGGGGCCGTCCGGTTCGGCGATGAGCATGGACCGTTGGGGTGGGATCGAGCAACCCTGCGCCCCAGACGGGTTTGGGGTGGGGTGTTCATCGGAAGGGCTTGGTTTGCTTCGGCTGCCCTTACGGGTCGATCCTGCTGGCGGGACGCCGTCGTGTTGGCGCGGTGTCATCGCGCCGTAGCGCTGCCTGTTCCGAGGCCCGCGCGCCTCGTGTAGTGTGGTCGCGTGAACGTGCTTGTTGCGTGCGGCACGGGTGGATTCGGAATCTCGCGCCATCTTGCCGAGGCCGTCCCTGGGGAACCGCTTATCGTCCTCTTTAGCGACTGGAAAATGAACCTGATTTATGGACCGGAAAGACCCTATGATTTCAAGCCTCTGGGTTGGGTGCGGAATTCTTGAGTTATGCGGTTGGTTGCAGCGCTCAATTTTTTTGGCATAGTCACACGATGAAACCGTCCACAGGGCGGCGGCAAGGTCGCCACCCAAATTTCGCCTACTGGTGGAGGGGCAAACTTTTACCGCTGCCAGAGGTGCTGGCCCGGCGGCGAGCAAGGAAACTAGCTGCACGGATAGTATGGGGCAGACCGTTTCCAGGGGTAGGGAAGCTTTCTTACAAATCGGGGTTTCAATGGCGCCGGCACAAACATTTCACGAAGATCGTTTCAAAGTTCGTGAGTGACCGACGACGGCGCGAGAAGTTGGTGACGCATGGACGTGCCTCCGTCACGTTGCAAATATCTTGATTGATGCAAAATCCCGGCTTTCCGGAATCAGTGGCAACTTCCCGTGTTTCAGCTATAAACCGTATAACCTGGAACAATGAGCACGACAGCCATGATCCGAGTATCATCGACCGAGTTCGGCAAAGAGGTGGGGCGTTATCAGGACGCCGCCCTTTCCCAGCCGGTCATTGTCACGCGCAACGGACGCGACCGCACCGTCACGATCTCCATCGAGGAGTACCACCGCCTCAAAAAACGCGACCGCGAAGTGCTAAGCATCGCCGACTTCACCGACGCCGACATTGAAGCCGTCCGCCGAGCCGAACCGTCAAAAGAATCGGAAGCCTTCAATCACGAACTTTAACAATAGCGCGTGGCTTTTCCCGATCCCATTGCCGGCATGGTCATTCGCTACGCGTATCTGTGGCGCAGCGAACATGAGCGCGGCCTTGAAGAAGGGGCCAAGGACCGGCCCTGCGCGGTGCTGCTGGCTGTCACCGATGAAGCCGGCGACCGAAAAGTTGTCGTCCTGCCGGTCACGCACACGCCGCCACGCGACCCGACGCTCGCCGTGGAAATTCCGCCGGCGACCAAACGCCGCCTCGGCCTTGATGACGCGCGTTCGTGGATCATCATCGCGGAAGCCAATCGCTTCACCTGGCCCGGGCCGGATTTGCGCCCCATGAAGTCAGGCGAAACATCCACGGTTGTTTATGGCGAGCTGCCTGCCGATCTGTTTCGTAAGGTCCGGGACACATGGCTGGCATCCTCGACCGCTCGCCAAGCGATCGTGACCCGCACAGATTGATGTAACTCCATCAGGGTACAAGCCTCGTTCCGGAAATACCTAATTACCCACCAGTCCCGGATCCTGCTACGTCGGCCGCTTCGCGAACGCAAGGCCAACGCCCAGCGCCATCATCGCGCCTCCAGAGGCTTGCCGCAGGCGGCCGATCAACCTGGGGCGCACTGCCGCGCCGTCCCGAATCCCGCTCGCGGCAAAGGCCACCACAACATCAACGAGCGTATTAAGCGCAACCGACACAGACCCAAGCACCATAAACTGTAAAGCAACGGAACATGCCGCGGGATCAACGAACTGCGGAACGAAGGCGAGGAAGAATGCCGCTGTTTTGGGATTGAGCGCCTCGGCCAACACCCCTTCCCGAAATGCACGAAGGGTTCCCACCGCCTCCGCCTCCGCCACCGCCCCGCCGTTCAGGTCAACGGAAGCGTCGCGGCGGGCAGCCTGGATGGTGCGAAAGCCAATCCAGACCAGATAGGCAGCGCCGAGCAGCTTCAATACTGTGAATAACTCTGCGCTTGCGAGAACAATGGCAGAGACCCCAAGGCTACCGGCAATAACGTGAACCAAGCCCCCCAACCCCGTGCCGAAACTGGAGGCCAACCCTTCCGAACGCCCGCCAGCAAGGGTGCGTGCCGCCACATAAAAAATGGCTCTTATAGCGTTTTCTGTTGGTATGGCCCCAGACCGATGGCTCCGAGGATCATGGCGGCCGAACTCGCGGTCTGACCCATCGCTTCCAAGGTCCGGC
>CALQHT020000263.1 GCA_943330455.2 Nitrosovibrio sp. Nv4
GCCAAGAGGCCATCCTTGACAGCCGCCATCCCCGGCGTCCTTGGATCGTCAGGCCGGGACGGAGAAACGGCGCCCAACCGAACAGAGAAACACTTGAGGAAGACCGGATTGGGTCGTTACCACCCACTCCAAACAGCGAGGAGGCAAATCTTCCGACAAATACAGTTTCATCGGCGCCTGCTGGAACGCGGCTTCCCGCGTGTATTCGCTTAGATACCAGCGGCGTGTGCGCACCGTCGCCCGCACGGACAGGGGTGGATTCGCGGCAACGCCACGGGCCAGTTCTTGCGCCACCTCCATGAACGTCCCCTTGGGGGCAACGCGATTGATGATGTTGGCGGCAAACGCTTCCTCCGCGGTAAAATAACGACCAGTTAACGCAATTTCATCACCGAACGCACCCGCGCCCCGGAAGTGGAACTGCGCCCAGTGCTTGGCCGCCCCAAGCCCACGCGATGTTTCGGTCAACTGAAACCGGGTGCCTTCCTCCGCCACGATCAGATCGCAGTCCAACACCATCCCAAGACCCAGCCCAAGAACGTAGCCATGAGTGGCGGCAATAACCGGCTTCCAGTTGACGGATTGCGTCAACAGATCGCCGGAGTTTGCACCATGGCCTTGCGGACCGCCGAGCCGCTCGAACTCCTCACGAGACCGCAATTGACGCTGGTGCACGTCGGCGCCACTGCAAAACGCCCGTCCGCGACCACAGAGAATCGCCACGTAGGCATCCGGGTCGGCATCGAAGCGCCGAAACGCGGTCATCAACTGGCGCACCACTTCGTCACTGACAGCGTTCAATTTCTCCGGACGGTTCATCGCGATCGTCGCGATGTGGTCCTTGCATTCATAGTCGACATAGACCCGTTCGTCGGTTTCCGACATCGTTTCCCCCAACCACCTGACATTCCTGATAACGGGGTGTACCGTAGGCAGCGAGAACGCAGACTGTAAAGCGGAACGGGGGAACGGTACGATGCCATTGCTGTATGAAAAGCGCGGTCATGTCGCGGTCCTGACACTCAGTCGACCGGAGGCACGCAATGCCTGGTGCGCGGAGTACAACGAAGGATTCCTGGACCTGATGCCGAAGCTGGAGGACGACCGCGACATACGCTGCGTCATCCTGACCGGCGATCCGGCCGGCAACGCCTTCAGCGCCGGGGCGGACTTGAAGAACCCAAAGACTCATACCCACGATTCGGTGGCGGATTTTCTGGAGGAACTGCCGAGCAGGCGGCGGGGCAGCGCGATTACGCTGGTGTCGGATTTTGCGAAACCGATCATCGCGGCGGTGAACGGCTATGCGATCGGCATCGGCTGCATCGTCACCTATTGCTGCGACATGATCGTCGCGTCGGAACGCGCGGAATGGCGCCTGCCCCAGGCCGGCCTGGGCATCATGCCGGCCCAGGGCGGCACGATCCGCCTGGCGCGCTGGGGTGGGCAAGGGGCAGGCCATGCGCGCCGCCTACGGCTTCCCGGTCAGCGGGGCGGAGGCCTATCGCATGGGCCTGGCGCAATGGCTGGAGCCGCCGGAGCAGATGATGGCAAAGGCCATGGAAGTCGCGGAGCACATCGCGTCGCTGCCGCCGCTCGCCACCCGCGTGACCAAGGAATCGCTGCGCAGCGGATTCGACTCGCCGTTGGGCGAAGCCGTGCTCGGCGACCTCTACCGGTTCGCGGCCCTGGAAATGACCGAAGACAAGGCGGAAAGCCACCAGTCCTGGCGGGAACGCCGCAAACCCAGTTTCAAGGGACGCTGAGCATGACAATGCCGCTCGCCGGTGTAACGGTCCTGGATTTCGGCCAGATCTTCCAGGGATCCTATGCGACGTTGCTGATGGCCAAGGCCGGCGCCAACGTGATCAAGATCGAACCGCCGGGGGGCGAGCCGCTGCGCAAGCGGACTCCGCCCGGAGCCAAAGGCACGATGTCGTTCGCGATGTTGAATGCGAACAAGCGTGCGGTGACCTTGAACCTGAAGACGCAGCGCGGGCGCGAATTGCTGTTCGAAATGGTCAAACGCGCCGACGTGCTGCTGGAGAATTTCGGACCCGGCACGATGGATGGGATGGGTGTCGGCTGGTCCGTTCTGCATGACATCAATCCCAGGCTGATCTACGCCACCGGCACTGGCTACGGCATCAGCGGCCCCGACCATCAGGCTCTGGCGATGGACCTGACGGTGCAGGCCGCATCGGGGATCATGAGCGTCACCGGTTTCCCCGATGGCCCGCCGGTGCGCGCCGGGATTACCGTCGCCGACTTCATGGGCGGCGTGCATGTCTATGGCGGCATCATGACGGCGCTGTATGAGCGCGATCGCAGCGGCGTCGGCCGATTGGTCGAAGTCGCGATGCAGGAAGCGGTCTACTACACCCTGGCCGGTTCGTTCGAGGGTTTGTACCGTTCCGGCAAGGTGCCGCCTCGCAGTGGCAATCAGTCGGGTGGCGCCATCGCGCCCTATGGAGTCTATCCGGTGAAGGATGGTTTCGTTGCCATCCATACCGGTACCGAGCAGCATTGGCACAACATCCTTGATGCCGCGGGCCGGCCAGAAGTCAAGGACGACCCCAACTTTCGTACGATGCATGACCGTTCGGCTCGGTTGGCGGAAACCAATGCCATCGTTACCGCATGGACCACCAGCCTGACCAAGGCCGAGATTGCCGCGCAGGCCAAGAAGTTCCGTATTCCGGTTGCTCCGGTGCGGGACGTGCAGGAAGTGATGCACGATCCGCACATGCATAGTCGCGGCATGTTGGAATGGGTGGATCACCCCGATCTCGGCCGGGTTGTCTTGCCGACCACGCCGATCCGCCTGCACGGCACCGATATCGCGCCCACCATGCCCAGTGCCCGGGTCGGACAATACAACGACGAGATCTTTGGCGACTGGCTGGGACTGTCCGCCGAAGAACTGGCGGATTTGCGCAAGAACGGGGTGATCTGACGGATGAGCACGCTTCCCAACCATCCCCTCGCGGGGTTCACGATCCTGGACCTTACGCAGTTCTACCAGGGCCCTTATGCGACGATGATGCTGGCGAAGGCCGGCGCCGATGTCATCAAGATAGAGCCGCCGGGCGGTGAAAGCCTGCGTCACATGGCGCCCGCCGGCAAGGAAGGCGGCTTCCCCGTGGTGATGCTGAACGCCAACAAGCGCGGTGTCAGCCTGAACCTGAAGACCGAGGAAGGCCGAGCACTGCTCAAGAAACTGGTCCTGAAAGCCGATGCGTTGGTGGAGAATTATGCGCCCGGTGTGATGGATCGGCTGGGTGTCGGATTCTCCGTTCTGCATGAGATCAATCCGCGCATGGTCTATGCATCCGCCACGGGCTTTGGCCTGTCCGGGCCGGATCGCGACAATCTGGCCATGGATTTCACCATCCAGGCGGCGTCCGGCGTTATGAGCCTGACCGGCTTTCCCGGCGGACCACCCACCCGAACCGGCGCGCCCTATGTGGATATCCTCGGCGGTGCGCATCTCTATGCCGGCCTGATGACGGCGCTGCTGGAACGGGAGCGCACTGGCGTGGGCCGTCTGGTGGAAGTGGCGATGGTGGAGGCGGTGTATTCCTGCCTCGCCACCGGTCTGGACCAGTATTTCCGCGCCGGCAGCAAGGTGCCCGAGCGTAGCGGCAATGCTTTCGCCAACTTCAATCGCGCGCCCTACAACGTCTATGAGGCCAAGGACGGCCACGTCGCCATCATCCTGGTCACCGAGACGCAATGGCAGAATCTGCTGCGGGCGATGGGGCGGGACGACCTGAAGGACGACCCTCGTTTCATCAACAACGATGCGCGCGTCAAGCATTACGACCAGACGGAAGCCCTGGTGAACGCCTGGACAAACACCCATACACGGGCCGAGATCTTCGCCGCCACCAGCCGTTTCAGGATTCCCTGCGCGCCGGTTCGCGATATCGAGGAAGTGATGAACGACCCGCACATGCACGAACGCGGCATGTTGGAAACGGTCGAGCATTACGACTACGGCCCTGTCGTGCTGCCCAACAGCCCGCTGCGCTTCCATGGCGCCGACAAGGTCCCGACCCGGGTCAATCCCCATGTCGGTGAACACAACATCCCAGTCTACCGCGACCTGCTCGGCCTTTCCGACCAGGAAATCGAACGGCTGAAAGAAGCAGGAGCCATCTGACATGAACACGCCAACGCCCATGGCCAATGGCCGCATCTTGCTTGGCCGCGACGGCAATGTTGCGATCATGACCCTGAACGATCCCGCCGTGCTGAACGCGTTCGGGATGAAATTGCGCCAGGACATGACGCAGGCCCTGGATTTGATCGAGGCCAGCGACGCCCGCTGCCTGATCATCACCGGTGCAGGTGCGGCATTCTGTTCCGGTGCCAATCTGAACGACAAGGACCGCCCGCCGCGCGATCGGCAGGCCGAAGCGCGCGGGGAGGTGAAAACCGACCTGGAAACCTGGTATCATCCGACGTTCCAGCGCTTGCGCTCTCTGTCCATCCCGATCGTCAGCGCGATCAACGGCATCGCCGCCGGCGCGGGCATGAGCCTGGCGCTGTCCGCTGATATCAAGATCGCCGCCCGTTCGGCGTCATTCCTGCAAGCGTTCGCGCGGATCGGGTTGGTGCCGGATTGTGGATCCTCCTACATCCTGCCGAGGCTGATCGGGCAAAGCCGAGCGGTGGAGCTGTCGTTGCTGGCGGAGAGACTGCCGGCGGAGACGGCGCTGCAGTGGGGCATGATCAATCGTTTGGTGGATGACGATGCCTTGATGGCGTCCGCGCTGGAAATGGGCGAACGGCTGGCGGCGGGGCCGTTGTCCTTGGGACTGATCCGCCGGTTGTACTGGGACAGCCTGGAGAACCATTACGGCGCGCAGATGGAAGCGGAAGGCAAGATGCAGACGATCGCCGGGCTTTCCGAGGACTATGCGGAAGGCGTCGCGGCGTTCCGGGAGAAGCGGAAGGCGAACTTCAAGGGGCGGTAAACCGGGGTCGGCGGGGAGCTTGGGATTCCGCCGGAGCGGCTGATACCAACGCCCCCCTCCCACCGTCATGGCCGAGCTTGATCCGGCAACCTGCCCCCTGCCGCTGAAGCGCGGGTTGCCGGATCAAGTCCGGCAATGACGATGTGTGTGGGGGAGCGGTCCAACGGTCAATGGTTTGGGCAGCTTGTATCAGTTGTCCGCCTTGACCGGCCGGCGGGAAGGTGCGCGCACGAGTTCCAGCCAGCGCTTGCCCTCCGCCAATTTGGAGTCTGTGCCGAATTTCCAGGTGAGTTGCGGGCTGGGTTCCCAGACCTGGACAGGTGCTCCGCCAAAGCCAGGAACGCGGGGCCGCGACGGGGCCGCCGGTTTCTCGGCCACGGGCGGCCCGGACACGGCGAAGAACGGCGCGACCTCCCGCATCAGGTCGTTGACCGAGAACGGTTTGACCAGGAAGGAGTTCGCACCGGCCCGTTGCGCCGCGGCCCGCCGGCGTGGGGCATCGATGGCGCTCATCAGCACGATGGGCACGGACTGATAGCCGGCCGTTCGACGGATTCGGGCGCAGGCGTCGTAGCTGGTGAAAATCGTCAGATCGATATCCAGGATCACCATACGGGCCTGCATGTTCATGGCCACCGACTCAGCCTCGGCCCCGTCGGCGGCCAGGATCGGGTAGAAACCCAGCTCGGTGAAATGCTGACGCAGCACGTTTCGCAGATTGCGATCCGCGTCGGCGATGATGACGATCCTGCTCTCGGTTGACATGCGGGTGGATGGTATCGTCCGGACATTGACGAACCGTTAAATGTCCGAGGCCGTTCGGCGTTCCGATCCCCCCGTTGCGCGATGGGGATATCCGCGCTCAAACTCAGGGTCCCAGGCCGACAGGAGACGAGCGATGAGCGAGACGGAATTGCGCAATGCCGACATCGACGCGGCGTTGAACGAGGCGAAGGAAGCCTATGTCGCGCACAACCCGAAAAGTCTGGCGCGCTATGTCGAAGCGACCGCCGTCATGCCGGGCGGCAACACGCGAACCGTGCTCCATTACGCGCCGTTCCCGCTGGCGATGGCCCGCGCCGAAGGCTGCCGACTGTGGGACATGGACGGCCGCGAATATGTCGATTTCCTGGGGGAATACACCGCCGGCATCTACGGCCACTCGCATCCGGTGATCCGCGCCGCGTTGGACGGTGCGCTCGACGGTGGGATCAATTTCGGGGCATCGAACATGACGGAGGCGCGGTTCGCCCGCGCGGTGTGCGACCGGTTCGGCCTGGACCGGGTGCGCTTCACCAATTCCGGCACCGAGGCGAATCTGCTGGCGATTTCCCTCGGTCGCATTTTCACCAAGCGGTCGAAGGTGCTGGTGTTCGATGGCGGCTATCATGGCGCGGTGTTTGGGTTCGCGGGCGGCGGGTCGCCGATCAACGCGCCGTTCGATTACGTCCTGGCGCCCTATAACGACATGGACGCCACGCGCGCGCTGATCGCGACCCATGCGGCCGATCTCGCCTTGGTGATTCTGGAGCCGATGATGGGCAGCGGTGGTTGCATCGCCGCGGCGCCGGAGTTCCTGACGATGCTGCGCGCCGAAACCACACGCGTGGGCGCGCTGTTGATTTTCGATGAGGTCATGACCTCTCGCCTGTCGCCCGGCGGGTTGCAGGCGGTGCGCGGGGTGAAACCGGACCTGACCACGTTCGGGAAATATATCGGCGGCGGGATGTCGTTCGGGGCGTTCGGCGGGCGAGGCGACATCATGGACCTGTTCGACCCACGGCGCGCCGATGCGCTGCCGCATGCCGGGACGTTCAACAACAACGTCCTGACCATGTCGGCGGGCCTGGCCGGACTGACGCAGATCTACACGCCCGACGCGGCCAATGCGTTGAACGCGCGTGGCGATGCGCTGCGGGAACGGCTGAACGCGTTGTGCAAGGCCGCGGATGCGCCGTTGCAGTTCACCGGGATCGGCTCGATGATCGCGGTGCATACGATGCGCGGCCCGGTTCGCACCCCGGCCGATGCGGCCAAGGGCGATCAGAAGCTCAAGGAGCTGTTCTTTTTCGACATGCTGGCGCAGGGCATCTGGCTGGCGCGTCGGGGTATGATGACCCTGTGCCTGCCCATCGGCGACGCCGAGTGCGACAAGCTGGCCGATGCGGTGCAGGAGTTCCTGTCGTCACGCCGTTCGCTGTTCGCTCAGGTTACCGCCTGAGCGCTGCGGCCGCCGGCGTCAGTTTTCCAGCAGGCGCCGCAGCAGTTCGACATCCTCGGCGAACGAGCCATCGCGTTCCATCAGTTCGCCGACGCGCGATACCGCGTGCATGACCGTTGTGTGATCCCGGTTGCCGAATTTCCGGCCGATTTCCGGCAGGCTGCGGCTGGTGAGTTGCTTCGCCAGATACATCGCGATCTGCCGCGGGCGCGCCACCGCGCGGGACCGCCGAGGCGACGACATATCGGTCAGCCGCATACTGTAATGTTCAGCGACCTTTCGTTGGATCTCCTCAATCGTTACGCGGCGTTCCAACGATTTCAAGATGTCGTGCAGCACTTCCTGCGCGGTTTCCAAGGTTATCGACCGGTCGAACAGATTGGCATGCGCGATCAGGCGGTTGAGCGCGCCTTCCAGTTCCCGCACATTCGTCGTGATCTTATTGGCCAGATATTCCATGACCTTGACGGGGACCGCGACACCGGCGCGCGCCGCCTTGGTCTGGAGTATCGACAGGCGCAGCTCGAAGGTCGTGGAGTGCAGGTCGGCGACCATGCCGCACCCAAGGCGGGTGCGCAGCCGGTCTTCCAGACCATTCAGGTCTGACGGCGATTTGTCCGCCGAGACGACGATCTGCTTGCCCGCTTCGACCAAGTAATTGAATGTGTGGAAGAATTCTTCCTGGGTGTTGTCCTTGCCGATCAGAAACTGCAGATCGTCGACCATCAGCACGTCGACGTTGCGCAACTGGTCCTTGAACTCGATGGTCGATTGGCTGCGGATCGCGGTGATGAAGCGGTACATGAACTTCTCGGCCGACATATAGGCGACCGAGGACGGCCGGCGGCCGGCACGCGCCGCGCCATCCGTCAGTTCCCAGGCAATGGCGTGCATGAGATGGGTCTTGCCCAATCCGACGCCGCCATAGAGGAACAGTGGGTTGAAACCGGGGCTCGCGGGGTGTTCCGCGATACGGCGCGCGCAGGCATGGGCAAACTCGTTGGGCTTGCCCACAACGAACGCATCGAAGGTGTATCGTGTGTCGAGCACGGCGTTGATGTCGGGACGTGTCTCCGCCCGCTCATCCTGAACCGGCCCACTGGGCGCGAGAGGCGCAGCCGAACTAGGTTCGGCTCCAATGGTTGTGCTTGCACCCCCGACCCGGATATCGACGCGCCTGATGACCGTATTCTCAGCCTGCCAGAGTGCGTTCAAACGGTCACCGTAACGGCTGCGCACCCAATCGCGCAGAAACCGGGTTGGCAATGTGACCGTGATCTCGTCGCCATCCAGGCCAGAAAGGGTCATTTGCCGCAGCCATGTGCGGTATTCCACTTCACCGACTTCGCTCTGCAAGCGCCCCCGGATCCGCGCCCACTGTGCGGCGAGTTGCGGCATATCCACGATCTCCCGCTCAGTGGTCGCGCCCATGTTCTGCCCCCTGCCAGACGGCCCGTTCGCCGTCGCCCATATATGAATCCGCAGGGGACTCACGTCCCTACAGCGTCGCAACCATCACATCGTGAATTTCAATCTACTACGCCCCGTCTGTAACGATTAGGTAGTGGGTCGGTTCGATAATTAGAGTTTAGGCAGTTTCGCTGTTATGCGCAATAGAAATTATCTTGTAACTGCCCAGGTTCCCCTGGCTCGGTGAGTTCGCCGGGCCACGCCGCGAGCAGGCGATTTTGATGTAGCGGCGGCGCAATCTCCGATTGACAGAGGGGTAGGTTCCAGATTCGAAGGGGTCGGTGGAACACGCCGCCATTAGCCA
>CALQHT020000264.1 GCA_943330455.2 Nitrosovibrio sp. Nv4
AGGAACTGCGACATCGCGGACACGGACCCGGACACGTCGCACAGCACCATCACGCGCGGCTTTTCGATACGCTTCTGTTTCCAGACGGTGATGAACGGGATGCCGCCCCAGCCCATGTTGCGACGCATGGTGCGGCGGATATCCAACTGCCCGCGCAGCCGGCGGCGGCGAGTCTTGGCATATCGGGCCGCGAGTTTCTTCGCCATCTGGCGGACCAGGACCCGCATCCGGTCCATGTCCCGCCGTTCCAGGTTGGACAGGCGGGCGGATTTCAGCAGTTCCTCGCGGAATTTTTCGGTCTCGCCCTTGGCGAACAGGATCAGGTTGCGCTCGACGAAATCGCGCACGGAATCGCGCAACTGGTCGACCTTGCCTTCCAGGAACTGGGCGCGGCCCAGGCCCTCCGGCGTGCCGGTCTGGCGCATGGCTTCGACGTCACGCTCGACCTGGCGCAAACCCATGCGGTCCAGGATGCGGCGAGCGTACAGGTTCTTCTGCGTGAAGAAGCGGATGTTTTCGATGCCGGCCTCGCGGGCGGCGGCTTCCATGGCAGTGGCCATGGCGACCCGGTCGTCGCTTTCAAGTAGCTGGCCGAGCGACTGGCCGCCGGAGCCACCCATGCCCTCGCCGCCCTGCTGGTTCTGGCCGGGGCCGGCGCGTTCGCCGGGTCCGCGCTGCTCGTCGTCGTCATCGTCTTTGGCGGCGAATTCGTCGCGCTGGAAATACAGGTCGAAGGCTTCCTCATACAGTTCCTTTTCCTCGGGGCTCTTGGCGAGGATCAGGCCGAGGGTGTCCTTCAGGATGCCGCGGTCGGCGTATCCGACGATGTCGACGGCGCGGGCGGCGTCGATGCCCTCGGCCGCCGAAACGCGCAATCCCGCCCCGCGCGCCACTTGCAGGAAGCGGCGCAGCGGTTCGGTGGCGGTCGCGGCGGGACGGGTCGAGACGACGGAGGCAGACACTACGCCGCGATCCCCGCGTCCTGGCGCGCCTTGTGCGTCAGGCCGGCGATCTGCTTGTTCGCGGCCTCGATATCGGCCTCAAACTTCAGCAGCACGTTCAGGGTGTCGCGGACCATGTCGACTTCCAGGACCGAGGCGTGCATCAGCACCATGACCTTGGCCCAGTCGATCGTTTCACTGACGGATGGCAGTTTCTTCAGGTCCATGCCGCGCAACTGTTGCACGAAGCTGACCAGTTGCTTCAGCAGGCGCGCATCGATCCCCGGCACGCGAGAGGCGATGATGCGGGCTTCCAGTTTCTCGTCCGGGAAGCCGATATGCAGATGCAGGCAGCGGCGTTTCAGCGCATCGCCCAGATCGCGTGTGGAGTTCGACGTGAGCAGCACGATCGGCGGGGTGATGGCGCTGACGGTGCCGATTTCCGGGATGGTGACCTGGAAGTCGGACAGGATTTCCAGCAGGAATGCTTCGAATTCCTGGTCGGATTTGTCGATTTCGTCGATCAGCAGGACGGCGCCGCCCGGTTCCTCCAGGGCGCGCAGCAGCGGGCGCGGTTCCAGGAAGTTCTTCGAGAAGAAGATGTCGCCGAAGGAGTTCAGCTTGTTCAGCGCCTCGGTCAGGTTGTCGGTCTCGCTGATGACGGAGCCGATCTTGTCCTTCAGGATTTGGGTGTAGAGGAGCTGCTTGCCGTATTTCCACTCATACAAGGCCTTGGATTCATCGAGGCCTTCGTAGCACTGCATGCGGATCAGCGGCAGTTTCATCCAGGTGGCAACGGATTTGGCGAGTTCGGTCTTGCCGACGCCGGCCGGTCCTTCCACCAGGATGGGCTTTTGCAGATGGTGCGCCATATAGATGGCGGTCGAAATCTGGCTGTTGGAAATATATCCGGCCGCCCCAAGCCCCGCGTCGACCTCGGCGATCGACAACAGGGGGGATTGCCCCGTCGGAAGCACGTCGTTCACGTCCTGCTGCTCCAGCTACTGTTCGGTAGGTCCCTCGCATCGGGGCGGCGGAATGTCAAACGCCGAGATCGATGGTCAGGTGGGGGGCCAGGTGGGGGGCCAGATGGGGGAAGGGGGCTGATTACATCTCGACGACGACGTATTGCTCCTCGACCGTCACGGGAAGGGTTTCCGCCACATAGGGGCCTTTGACGACGGTCTGGCCTTCGGCGACTTCCATCGGGTAGCTGCGGACCGAGATTTTCGAGGGATCGCAGAAACTTTGCCCGGTGCGAACGTCGAATTCCCAGCCATGCCAGGGGCAGCGGAGGATTTCGCCCTTGCGGGAGTATTCGTAATGGCCGGGTTCGCTGGATTCGATGAGGCCTGTCAGGATGCCCTCGCACATCGGGCCCCCCTGGTGCGGGCAGCGGTTGAACAGGCCGAAATACTCGCCGTCCAGGTTGAACACCGCGATTTGGCGGCCGCGCACGGTTACCAGCTTGCGCGCGCCTGGCGGAATTTCGCGCACCGTTGCGACCACGTGTTTGCTCATCGAACCAGTTTCCCGTCCTGCGTTACCGTTGCCGGAAATCCTACACCGGCGGGGAGCCGTGGCGGAAGGGCTGGGCAGTTGGGTGAGGGACGGAAAGCCTTGGGGCTCCGCCCCAAACCCCGCGGGGGGCGTTGCCCCCTCGACCCCCACCAAGGCTGGGCCTTGGATGCCGTTTATTGGGTCTGGGGCGAAAGGGGGCCTACCGAGGCGTTTCAACGTCCGTGTCGGCCCCCTTTCGCCCCAGACCCCATTAATCGCGGTCCAGGGGCCGTAGCCCCTGGTGGGTTCGAAGGGCAAAGCCCTCGCGGGGTTTGGGGCGGAGCCCCAAGGCTTTCCTTCCTCCACCCAACTGCCGTGCCCGGCTTGCCGGTTGGCTTCCGGCCCCGTACCATCCGGCGTTCAAACAACCCCCGGACCTCATCTCATGTCCCAACAAGTCGTATCCGAACTCGCCCCGCACGGCGTCCTGCGCGCGGCGATCAATATGGGCAATTTCCTGCTGGTGACCGGCCGCACGCCATCCGGCGATCCGGACGGCTGCTCGCCCGACATGGCGCGGGCCATTGCCGAACGCCTGGGCGTGCCGGTGCAATTCGTCCCCTTCGCCAAGCCGGGCGATCTGGCGGACGCGGCCGGCACCGATGTCTGGGATATCGGCCTGGTTGGCGCCGAACCCGCGCGCGCGGCGAAGATCGACTTTACCGCCGCCTATGTGGAGATCGAGGCGACCTACATGGTCCCCGCCGGCTCCCCGCTCACCTCGATCGAGCAGGTGGACAAGCCCGGCATCCGCATCGCGGTGGCCGCCCGCAGTGCCTACGATCTGTGGCTGGAGCGCAACATCAAGAACGCGACCCTGGTGCGCGGCAATGGCGGACCAGAGACCTTGGCGATGTTCGTGAAGGACAAGCTGGACGCGATGGCCGGTTTGCGCCCGGGCCTGATCACCGATGTGAAGACGGTTCCCGGGGCGAAACTGCTCGACGGGCAGTTCACCGCGGTGCAGCAGGCGATCGGCACGCTCCGGACCAATACGGCCGGGTCGGCGTTCATAAAGGCCTTCGTCGAGGAGGCCAAGGCGTCCGGCCTGGTCGCGAAGCTGATCGAAAAGCATGGCGTGGTCGGCCGCCTGTCGGTCGCCCCCCCGGCGTAAGTTGCCATCAGACGTCCGGAGGCATGGTGCCTCCGGACGTCTGGGATCGTGCAGGCCCTTCCGCCGGTGCCGCGTGTCACGAGCCGGAACGATGTCCGATGGAGGGACGGCGTCGGTTGCTATCGACCACGTGACCAGGGAGGCGAATCTCTCATGCCTGTTTCTTCGTATCGGTCGGGCCTTGCCACGCTCGGATTGATCGCCGGTCTGGCGATGGCCCAGCCCGCGCTGGCGGGGTGTGATCGCCCGGTCGCCGTCCGGTTTGCGCCGGGCGCGTTCTCCTCGGAGTTGACCGGAGGCATTCCGCGCGGCGAGATCGCCTGCTTCACCATCGGCGCCGGCGCCGGCCAGAAACTGTCAGTGACCCAAAAGCCGGGCCCGGACAACAACATCGTATTCCAGATCTATCAGCCAGGTTGGAAGATCACGCGAGACCGGGACGGCATCTACGACATGGCGGGCACGGCCCTGCGCGGCGCGGCCCCCGGCGAGGACACGGCGACCTGGTCCGGCACCCTGCCCGCCAAGGGCAACTATCTCATTGTCGTCGGCACGACCCGCGGCGGCGGCGGGTATCAGATTCGGGTCGAGATCCGCTGAAACCGGCCGACTGCCGGGACAATCGGCGGTGGCGGGGCCGCCGAAACCCGCCTGCCGGGAACCCGGCCTGAGCCGAGGTTACGGCGGCCCAATGCCACGTCCGCCAAGCCTACCCCATCACGTAATCGTTGCGGTCCAACGTCTCCGTCATGCCGCGATAATCGACCAGCCGGAACGGGGAGTTCGTCACCACCCGCCCATGCTTATTCTTGTACCAGTTGCCGACGCCCTGGTGCGCCCACACCATCTTCTCATGAGTCGCATCCAGCATCGCATTGAACGCATCATGCGGTTCCCGCCGACATTCCATTGACGCCGAACGGGTTTCGATCATCTCCCGCAGGCACTGCATGATGTAGCGAACCTGGCATTCGGTGTGGAAGATCGCGCTGCCGCCATGCGCCAAATTCGTCCCCGGACCATACAGCATGAACATGTTCGGGAAGTTCGGCACCGTGATTCCCAGATAGGCGCGCGGGTCGTCATCGCCCCACAACCCGCGGATCGTCTGGCCATCACGTCCGACGATGTCCATCGGCGCCAGCATGCGCTGGGCCTGGAACCCGGTGGCGAGCACCAGGATATCCGCCGGATATTCCGTCCCATCGCGAGTCACGACGCCGGTCGCGGTAATCCGCTCGATCGGGGTGTTCACCAGGTCCACATTCGGCCGGATCAGGGTCTTGTACCAATGGTTGTCGCGCAGCATCCGCTTGCCATAGGGCGGGTAGGGCGGCACCACCTTGGCCAGCAGATCCGGGTCGTCGCCGATCTGGGTCTTGATATAGGCGATCAGATCCTCGCGGAATTTCTGGTTCGCCGCGTTCAGCGACTGGTCCGGAGTCGGCCAGGCCGGATCGGCGTGCAGGGATGCATGCAACCCATCGGCCGAGGCCCACAGCAACTGGAATCGATACCACTTAGCATAGAACGGGATGTGCTTCAGTGCCGCCATTTTCCCGGCGCTGACCGCGGCGTGGTAGTTCGGATTGCTGACCGCCCAATGCGCCGAACGCTGGAAAATGGTCAGATGCGCCACGTCCGGCGCGATGGTCGGGCCGACCTGCATGCCGCTCGCCCCGGTGCCGATCATCGCGACTCGCTTGCCGGTCAGGTCCTGCGTCGCATCCCAGCGGGCGGTATGGAACGCGGGGCCGGCGAAATCGTCCAATCCGGGAATCGCCGGGATGGATGGCCGGTTCAGCTGCCCGACCGCGGTGATCAGCGCATTGGCATCGCGCGTTTCCTCCCGCCCATCGGGGCCGCGAGTCGTCACCACCCACAGCGAGCGGGCCTCGCCATAGCGGGCGGCGGTGACCTCGGTTTCGAATCGGATATGCCGGCGCAGGTCGTAGGTGTCCGCCAGCCGCTCCATGTAGGCCCAGAGCTGGTCGCGCTTGGAGAAATGCTCCGGCCAATCATGGTTCGGTTCGAACGACAGCGAGTAAAAATGGTTGGGCGTGTCGACGCCGCAGCCGGGATAGCCGTTCTCGTACCAGGTGCCGCCGACGGTGGGGTTGCGCTCGTAGATCACGAACGGAATGCCGGCTTCTTGCATCTTGATCGCCATGCAGAGCCCCGACACGCCGGCCCCGATGATCACCGCGCGGAACCCTGCCAGCGTCTCCGGCGCGGGTTCGGTGCGCCAGGACACGGTTTTCGGGTCCCGATCGTCGAGCATCATCTCTTCCAGGATCAGCGGGATGTATTCGGCTGGTACGGACTGCCCGACCCCGGTGCTCAGCATCCGTTGCAGCAGCTCGGGCGGCGGCTCGGTCGGCAATGGCCGGTTGCTGGCGGCATAGTCCAGCAGCACCGCGCGCAGTCGGTCCCGCAGTTTCTGTTTCAGCGCCGGGGGGGCGTTCTCGTGGAAATTCCACGGCCCGGTGATATGCGGTCCGACCTCGTCCAGCCAGGCGGCGTCGCCCGTCAGATGCACCAGCACCATCAGCATCGGGGCCAGGTCGGCGCCGTCCAGCGCCTGGGTCAGCAGGGCCTCGTCGCGGGTCAGTTCCCGGAGATCGACCGTCATCGCGGCATGTCCTTGTCATTGCGTTCGTCATTGCGTCCTTCCCCAATAGCCAAGCGAGGTGCAGTCTTTGTCAAGCCGTGCGCGCCGCGGGGTATTCCCCTTGCGGGTTTGATATGGCTAACATGTTGCATTGCAGCAGGGAGCGCCGGATGCCTCTAATCGCGGGCAGCCAGACACAGAGCCAGATGCAGAGCCAGACGCTGGTCCAGCCGCATGGCGTTCTTCAGGGATACGATCCGGGTTCCTGGTTCTGCGAGATGTTGCGGCCCGGCCATCCGTCACATCCCGGGCTGTCGCTGCTGCTGTCACGGCTGGCCGCCATGCCGATCGACTCCCTGCGCCGACGGGCGGCGGACGCCGAACGCGACCTGCTGGAACGAGGCATTACCTTCACGGTCTATTCCGACGCCACCGCGATCGATCGGATCCTGCCGTTCGACCTGATCCCGCGTGTGTTGACGCCCCCGGAATGGCATCAGATCGAGACCGGCGTCGTCCAGCGGGTGCGCGCGCTGAACATGTTCCTGCACGACATCTACCACGATCGGAAGATCCTGGCCGACAAGGTGATCCCCGCGGAACTCGTGCTTGGCAACAGCGGTTATTGCCAGGCCATGGTCGGCTTCGACGTGCCGTTCCGCACCTATGTGCATGTCTGCGGCACCGATATCGTGCGCGACAACGCCGGCCGCTTCATGGTGCTGGAAGACAACGCCCGCACCCCCTCCGGCGTCGCCTATGTCGTCGAGAACCGGCACATGACCGCCCGAGTCCTGTCCGACCTGATGACCGGGCTGTCCGTCCGCAGCGTCGATGAATACGGGCTGCGCCTGCACAACGCGATGGCGGAAATCGCGCCGGCCGCGGTGTCCGATCCGCAGGTGGTGCTGCTCTCGCCCGGCATCTTCAACTCCGCCTATTTCGAGCATGTGTTCCTGGCCCGCGAGATGGGCGTGCCCCTGGTCGAAGGCCGCGATCTGACGGTGGAGGACGGCAAGGTCTGGATGCGCACCACGGCCGGATTGGCACCAGTCCATACGATCTACCGGCGCATCGGCGACGACTTCCTGGACCCGGACGCGTTCAACCCCGACAGCATGCTGGGGGTGCGCGGCCTGATCGAGGCGTGGCGGCGCGGCACGGTGGCCATCGCCAACGCGGTCGGCACCGGGGTCGCGGACGACAAGGCGGTCTATGCCTATATGCCGCGCATCATCCGCTACTACCTGTCGGAAGAACCGATCCTGCCGAATGTCGATACACGGATCTGTGCCGAACCCGACGCATTGGCCTACACCCTGGATCATTTGCAGGAACTGGTCGTCAAACCGGTCGCCGAATCCGGCGGCTACGGTCTGCTGATCGGCCCCCACGCGTCACAGGCCGAACTCGCGGATTTCCGGGCGCGGCTGAAGGCGAATCCGGGGAACTACATCAGCCAGCCGACGCTCGCGCTGTCCGTCTCCCCCACGTTGACGGAGCACGGAGTCCGCCCCCGCCACATCGACCTGCGCCCCTTCGCCGTGACCGGGAAAGACACCTGGGTGCTGCCCGGCGGCCTGACCCGAGTGGCGCTGCGGGAGGGTTCTCTGGTCGTGAATTCGTCCCAGGGCGGTGGCTCCAAGGACACCTGGGTGCTGGCATGAGCGACATCGAGCCCCCACCGCCGCGCGTGCATCACCTGATCGCACGCCATGCCGAAAGCACCTTGTGGCTGGCACGGTATATCGAGCGGGTGGAGAACCTCGCACGCCTGCTGGATGTGACGAACACCTTCGCCCGCGATGCCGACGACACCAGGAACTGGCTGTCGATCCTGCGGATCAATGGCGACCAGGTGGAATTCTACAAGCGCCACCAGGAAGCCAACCAGGTCACGGTTGCCGATTTCTATATCCTGGATGCCGACAATCCGACCTCGGTGCAGACCGCCATGGCCGCGGCCAGAGAAAACGCCCGCACCCTGCGCGCCCTGATCTCCACCGAAATGTGGTTGCAGATCAACGTCTTTTACAGCCGCATCAAAGCCCTGTCCGCGGCCGACCTGACGGCGGATCATTTCACCAATGTCTGCGCCATGTTGAAGGAAGGCGCCCAGGCCCATAACGGCATCACCGAAGGCACTTTCTACCGAGACCAAGCCTGGCATTTCTACATGCTCGGCCGCTACCTGGAGCGCGCCGATCAGACCACGCGGCTGCTCGATACCCGCTTCCATGCTCTGGCGCCGCGGATGTCCGCCGGTGACGGAGAAGTCGACGCCGGCCAATGGAACTCCCTGCTGCGCGCCGCCGCCGGATACCATGCCTATCGCCGGGAACACCCGAGCGGCTACCGCCCCCGAGAGGTCGCCGGGTTCTTGCTGGTGAACACCGCCTTCCCGCGCTCGGTCGGGCTGAATTTAGCGCAGTTGGAATGGCATCTGACGCAGTTGCGCACGCGCTATGCCCTGCGCGGCGGCGCCAAGGCGTTGGAGCGGGTCGATACCCTGAACGGCGCGCTGACCCGCCAGACCGTGAACGATCTGGTGGACGGGCGGCTGTCCCCGTTCCTTGACTGGATGCAACGCGAAATCGCGGCCCTGCACGCCGATATCGTCGAGGGGTTCTGCGGGGGAGGGTAACGTCAGTAGAGAATATTCTCCCCCTCCCCTTGTGGGCTTGGGCCGCGAAGCGGACCAAGGTTGGGGGGAGGGGGAAACCCGCACGATTTGTGCCCTAAACCCCTCC
>CALQHT020000265.1 GCA_943330455.2 Nitrosovibrio sp. Nv4
CCTGAGGCGGCAACCATGTCTCGGCGCGTCACCATCGGTTCCAGGTTTACCGCTTGCGGCGAACCAATTGAGGGACCAAATTAGATGTGTGCCCTGTTTTCGTGTCTCACCGATGGGGTTCGCTCCAGTGGATCACCGGCCTCTTCTTCGTGCCCTTCGTGTCTTCGTGGTGGAGAATCGCGGAGCCGCGGTTCGTGGTGGCATCGCCCGATGGGGCTGTCCCGGGCAGGCAAGGTGTCTTGGGTGACGTCCGCGATTTTCCACCACGAAGGCACGAAGGGCACGAAGAAGCGAGATTGCGGTCGTGCCACATCAGACGCGTTCGAGGCGAGGGCGAAACCAAGGCTCCCGCAGGTGACAATACAAGAGCCCATTATTCAGGCAGCGCAGCATGTTTGGTTGATTAAAATAACGGCATTATATGGCTATTTTTTCATCCTCGCCGCACAAAAAATTAACCGCGCCTATCCGGAATGAAACCCGGGGCTTTCCGCGCCTAACCGGAACAAATATCCCCATAATCCGCATGAAATCGGAATGGGTTACAAAAAAGTCATTTCTAAAGTCACATCTCAAAACGATCGGAAATGCCCAGCAATATCAGTGCCAAGGCCAGCCGTCTTGAAGTCAGATCTGAGCCGCCGAGCGGTCACGGCGGTCAGGCGGATGTGGGGATAAGCGGACGACGACAAACCTTGTTAACGATTGCACAGAAATTACACAATCGACGCCATATCAATGGGTTACACGCGACCCCTGAACCGAATCTTGAACCATCGGCGCAATTCCCTTGCCATCCAGGCCGCCCCAAGCTATTGAACGAACCATGAACACATCTCGTCCCCAGACGGAAATCGACCGACCTACTCCGGTCGAAGGCCCCCAGGGACAAGGCAAGACCGCCATGGATCGGCCGATGCCTCCATCGACCGATCCACGCACACCCTACAGTGCCGACGCATCCCCCAGGATCACCGTCGCCTGCGCCGACAATACGCCGCCATTCCCATGCACGATCGCGGTATGCGCATCCGCGACCTGCCTCGCCCCGCACTCGCCGCGCAACTGCCGGATGGCCTCGATCAGGATGAAAAGCCCGTACATCCCCGGATGGCAATACGACAGCCCGCCGCCGTTGGTGTTCACCGCCAGACTGCCGCCGGGCGCGATGGCGCCGCCCTCGACGAACCGACCGCCCTCGCCTTTTGGGCAGAAGCCAAGATCTTCGATGAACAGGATCGTGTTGATGGTAAACGCGTCATACAGCGCCAGCACCTTGATATCGGACGCTTTCATGCCGGCCATGGCATAGGCTTGGCGTCCGGACTCGATCGCGCCCGTATGCGTCAAGTTCGGCATCGATGTGATCGACGCATGCGTGATCGACTGCCCACACCCCAGCACATACACAGGCGGGTTCTTCATCGATCGCGCCCGTTCGGCCGTCGTCATGATGATGGCGCCGCCGCCATCGGTGACCAGGCAAATATCGCGGACGGTAAACGGATAGCTGATCGGTCGAGCACCCAGGACATCCTGTATGGAGAGCGGCTTCTTCTCCCAGGCGACCGGGTTCAACTGCGCCCATTTGCGCGCGGCGACAGCGACCTCGGCCATTTGCTCGCGGGTCGTGCCGAATTCATGCATGTGCCGGCTGGCGGCCATCGCGTAGGCGGTCGCCGGCAGGAACGGGCGATACGGGGTTTCGTAGGCGTTGTATTCGCGGGCACTGGCCGCGCGACGCCCGACGGTCCGCTGCGTGCTGCCATAGGCGATCACCGCCACCGTGCACAAACCGGCGGCCAGAGCGGCCTGGGCATGCGCGACATGCACCTCGAACGACGACCCGCCGACGATCGTGGAGTCGGTATAGATGTTCGGCAGCCCCAGATACTCGACCAGGGACATGGCGGAGGTGCGCGCCTGCGTCGTGGCGCAGAACAGCCCGTCCACGTCTTTCAGTTCCAGCCCGGCATCTTCCAGGGCGCGATAGATGCCCTGCGCCATCAGATCCATCGGGTTCATCAGCGCGGCGACGGCGCCCAGATCGGATTCGGCGGCGCCGACAATGGCGGCGCTGCCGCGAATGAGACCGTTCATTATGCGCCCTCCGCCGGGGTGAAGACTGGGTACGGGTCCTCGTCACCCGGAGGCGTGTGGACGCGGAATTTCACCCGCATGCCGATTTTGACATCCATGGGCGGGAGGTCCTCCACCCGGCTCATCAGCCGGAAGCCCTCGTCCATGTCCACGAGGCACACGTTATACGGCTCGCCCTGCTGCGGGTGGGTGACGGTGGTGGCATGAACGGTGCCCAGCCCTTTGCTGACCCGCCATTCCAGATCGGCCTTGCCGGTCCGCGGCGCGATGACGCGGGGATAGAACACCGCGGCGTTCAGGGAGGGGCTGAACTGGTAGCCCAGCTCCCCGCGTTTCAGGTGGTCGAGATAAGTAGTCAGCGGAGACGTTGGGGCTGGCGCCATGGCTGGTGGTTTCCTCTTGCGTTGCCCCAACGGTATCAACCGGAAGAACGGGTTACAACCATGCCACCCGCACTATGCCACCGACCTGCTCGGTCGACGCCTCGTGCCGAAGGACGGAATTCCCGGACCGAAACGCTTGCACGATCCGCCGGACACGCCCAAGTTTCGCCCATGGCCCAGCGTAACCCAAACCCTGCCCCACCCGCCCCGGACACTTCGGCCGCGACGCCGGATTCCAAACTTGAGCATGCTGCAAAGCCCCCCCAACCGTCTCAGGATCACTTCCTGACCGGGCAATTGCTGATCGCGATGCCGGCAATGTCCGATCCCCGGTTCGCGCAAAGCGTGATTTTCCTGTGCGCGCATACGGCGGAAGGCGCCATGGGTCTGGTGCTGAACCGGCCCATCGTCAAACCGACCTTCGAGGATCTGCTGAAGCAGCTTCAGGTCGTGCCGACCCCGCCCGCTCGTCAGGTCCGACTATGCGCCGGCGGCCCGGTGGAAAACGCGCGCGGGTTCGTGCTGCACACATCCGACTGGACCGGCGACGGCAGCCTGCGAGTCGATGGCGCGCATGCCCTGACCGCCAGTCTGGACGTGCTGAAAGCGATCGCGGAAGGCCGCGGACCGCGCGAATGCATCCTCGCCTTGGGCTATGCCGGCTGGGGACCGGGGCAGTTGGACAAGGAAATCCAGGAGAATGCCTGGCTCTCCGCGCCGCCCGACGAAACGCTGCTGTTCGATGCCGGGCATGACACCAAATGGCGGCGCGCCTTCGCCAAGCTTCGGGTCGATCCGCTGCTGCTGTCGGATGTTGCCGGCCATGCCTGACACGGTCGCGCGTTAACGCTTCATCAGTACGTCCACGGGTAAAGTCCGGCTCCGATCAAGGCAGAATGCCGGAGGCCAGAGCCGTGTTGTCTCATGAAATCAATGTCTCGGCGGTGCCGCTCCAGTTGCTCCAGGCGATGCGGTGGCTGCTGCGCGACCCGGACCTGGATGCCTCTTCCAGCACGCGGTTGGAGGACCTGACCGGCTGGGATTCCATGACGCATATCTCGCTGATGGTCGAAGCCGAATGCCGGTTCGATGTGCTGTTCGACGTGGCGGAGATCGAATCGGTGCGGACCGTCGGCGATATCGTCGATTTGCTGCGGAGCAAGGCCGGCATCCAGGCGTTTTGAGCCCAACCGGCCGTGCTGTTCAACTCCTTCGGCTTTCTGTGCGGGTTTTTGCCGCTGACCCTGGCCGGGCTTGCCGCGACCGCGCGCATATCCGGGGATGCGGCGCGGTTGTGGCTGATTCTGTGCTCGCTGGTGTTCTACGGCTGGTGGAACCCGGTTTTCGTGCCGCTGTTGCTGGGCTCGGTTGCCGGCAATTTCGCTGTCGGCCGGTTGATCGAGCGGCTGGACCCCGGGTCGCGTACCCGAACCTGGGTCGTGGCCGGCGGGATCGGGGCCAATCTGGCGGCGCTGATCTGGTGCAAATATCTGGCGGACTGGCTGGCGGGCCTGGATACATGGTTCGGGACCGGACTGGTCATGGACAATCCGCTGGTGCCGCTGGGCATCAGCTTCTTCACCTTCACCCAGATCGGCGTTCTGCTGGACCGCGCCGCCGGGATCGAGCCGAACCGCCGGCTGCTGGACTACACGCTGTTCGTCACGTTCTTTCCGGCGCTGATCTCCGGTCCGATCCAGACCGGCCGTGACACCATGCGCCAGATCGCCGAACGCACGCGCTGGCATCTGTCCCCCGAGGACATCGCCATCGGCGGCGGCATCTTCCTGATCGGGCTGCTGAAAAAGACGATGCTCGCCGACCCGTTGGCCCCCATTGTGGCCGCCGGTTTCGCCGATCCGGGCGCTCTGACTCTGCTGGCAGCCTGGCAGGTAGCGCTGTCCTATTCGATGCAGCTCTATTTCGATTTCTCCGGCTATTCGGACATGGCGATCGGCACCGCGCGTCTCTGCGGGCTGCGTTATCCGCTGAATTTCGCCTCGCCCTACAAGGCGCGCTGCATCATCGACTACTGGCAGCGCTGGCATATCTCGCTGACCCGGTTCTTCATGACGACGGTGCATGCGCCGCTGACGATGGCGGTGATGCGATGGCGGAGGGCCCATGGTCTGCGCCTGGACCGCACCGCCCAGCGCCAGGTCGGCGGATTTGCCGCGATGATCCTGCTGCCGATCGGCGTTACGATGGGTCTGGCCGGAATCTGGCACGGGTCCAGCCTGACATTTCTGGTTTTCGGACTGCTGCATGCCGGCTACCTGGCGGTGAATCACGCCTGGAGGATCCACCGACCGGGCCGACCATCACCCGAACTCGCCACCAGGATCGGCCAGGTGGCGCTGACCTATGGCTGCGTCCTGCTCGCATCCGTGGTGTTCCGCGCCCCATCGATGGAAGCCGCGCTCTCCTTGCTCGCCGGCATGGCGGGGCTGCACGGATTGGCCGCACCCGACACCGCGCCGCGCACCCTGGTGGAGGCCGCGACCCTGGCCGGATTGTATGGGCTCGTGTGGTTCGCGCCGAATACCCAACAGATCATGGACACCGAAGGGCGGGGATGGTTGTGCTGGCGTCCATCCATCCCCTGGGCCGTCGCCTGCGGATGCGCCACCACCCTGGGCCTGCTCTCATTGGGCGGAACGGCCGAGTTCCTCTATTTCCGCTTCTGATGTCCGATGGCCGCGGCAGCATCCACCGACATGAACCGCCTCCCCTCCCCTCCGGGTTCGATGCGACGGTATTTGTGGATCGCCGCCATTGCCTTGATCGCGTCCTTCGCCGCCGTCTGGCTCTGGGTTGCCACCATGCAGATGGCCTATCTGGACCCCGAATACGCCTTCTGGCGCGCACGTCAGGACCTGGTGCAAAGCTGCGATCTGGGCCAGATGCTGATCCTGGGCGATTCCCGCGCCACCGCTGGCATCCTGCCCGATGCGATGCCGCTCCGGACCACCAATCTGGCGATGGGCGGCGGCAAACCGATCGAGGCCCTGGCCGTTTTACGACGCGCGCTTGCGTGCCCCGTGCGGCCGGAACACGTGGTGATCTCTCTGGATGCCGTGCATTTCATGCAACCGGATTTGTTCTGGGAGCGCACGGTCCGCTACGACCTGCTGGACCGTGCCGATCTGCGCGAACTGGCCGCTCTGTCTCGCGAGACCCTCGACTGGTCGGTGTTCAACGCCCGCCGGACCGATGGACTGCCAGCGGAGATACGGATTGCACTGTATCGGATGCGCTTCCCGTCCCTCTATTTCGGCAACCTCCTGAAGGGCGGGGTGTTCCTGCGGTGGTGGAACAACCGGGCCGGCTACGCGGCGACAATCGCCTCCCGCGGGCAGCATTTCTTTGGCACCGATGCCGGGTCGGACGCGGTGGCGAACGAGGGGACTTTGCGGCACTTCACGCCGTCCGCCGTGCTGGACCTCTATTTCGACCGCTTGCTGGCATTGTTGGAACAGCACGGGATCGTCGTCCATTTTGTCAGCCTGCCGGTGAACCAGGCGACCGCACATGCCACACCGCCGACCGTGGTGACGGCGTTCCAGGCCTATCTGCATGGAAAGTCGGAGCGGTTTCCTCGGTTTCACGTGTCCGGTCCGGTGCTGCCGGTCTGGCCGGACCGTTGGTTCGGCGATGGATTTTCCCATTTGAACCCGGCCGGCGCGGCCCGCTTCAGTGCCCATCTTGCCGGCTGCGTCACGGCCTGGACAGAAGGCGCGGGCGCCGACGACGGGTGCCCGACCGAGGCTGACCCACCGACTGACCCAGCGATTTCCGTCGTTGTGGTGGCGCCCTCCCGGAACCAGACGCCCAACACTGAGCCCGTGCGGCAATGAGCGGAATCCGCACAAGGGTGGCGTCGGATTGCCGCACGCGCCTTGACACGGCGAGCGGATCGACCCGCCCGCGAGCAGACATGTTGCGCGAACCAACAATCGGCACCAACCGGTTTACCCAATCAACGGCTGCAGGCCGCCCCACCCAACACACAAAACGATGCGCAATGCGGATGGTTCAGCGCCACCGACCGCTCGGCTTCGGCCAGAGTGCGTCCGAGCTCGAACGCGGGGTCGTAGGGGAGAAGGGTGCAGGCAAGCACGACGGGATGGTCGGCGCCTTTCCGTTTCACCACCATCCGCGCCGAGGCGCACATCACGTCGTCCGGCGATTTGTGCAGAATGCCCCAGCAGTCCGAGGTGATTTCCGGAACGTCGTACACCGGGTCCATCTCGGGAAACAGCATCAGGCGAACCGGATCGGTGGCATCGATATCGATGTCGCTCTGGCTGAACAGACGGGCGTAACCGGCGCGGACCTGGTCTTCGGGTTCGGCGGTGAAACGCCGGCCGGCGACATCGGGGGAAAATCCGTTGCGGGCGAGCCAGAGCAGCCCGTCCATGGTCGGATCCCAGGTGCCCGCGCCGCGCTCGCGCTCGTGCATGGCCCGGTCATGGTGATCCAAGGAAACCCGGATCGCCAGACGATCTCCGTGGGATTCCCGCAACGTCAGCAGGTCCGCCCGCAGGCGCCGCATCGGCGTCATCGCGTTGGTCAGGACCAAAGCGTGCAGGCCGCGCGACAGAACATCGCGCAGCATCGCGATCATGTCGGGGTTCATGAACGGCTCCCCCCCGGTGAAGCCGATCAGGCGCGTGGGCAGGGCATCCCGGGCAATCTCGTCCAGATAGTCCCGCATCTCCGCCAGGGTCAGATAGGACAGACGGTCGTTGCGCGGCGATGACTCGATGTAGCAATGGGCGCAGGTCAGGTTGCACAACGTGCCGGTGTTGAACCACAAGGTATCCAACGACCGCAGCGCGACCGACGCTCGGGTTTCGCCCTTCGCGGTGACCGCGGGATCGCGGAATTTCGCGGGATCGAGGCGTTGAACGACCGGCGTGATCTGGTCCATGGGTTCCCCGAGGCGGCCAAGGCGGCTGTGCCAGCATCAGTATGCAATGCGAATATGATCGGCTGACGGGCTGCCGCAAGCCCCGGACTGTGACATGATGTCCACTGAACGGGGTTGGAGAACGAACATGGCCGGAGCACTCGATCATCTGCTGGTGTTGGACCTGACCAGCCATCTGTCCGGCCCGTACTGCGCCATGATGCTGGCCGATCACGGCGCGGAGGTGGTCAAGATCGAGCCTCCAACCGGCGATTCCGCGCGCGCCATGCCGCCTTTCGTGAACGGCGAAAGCGCCCCGTTCATGACCTGGAACCGCAACAAGCGCTCGGTCGTGATGGATCTGAAGCAGCCGGCCGACAAGGCGGCGCTGTTCGAGCTGATCGATCGCGCCGATGTGCTGATCGAGAACTATCGGCCGGGCGTGCTGGCGCGTCTGGGTTTGGGCTGGGATGTGCTGCATGCGCGCAATCCGCGGCTGATCCTGGCCTCGATTTCCGGCTTCGGGCAGACCGGGCCTTATAGTTCGCGCGGTGGCTTCGACCTGATCACGCAGGCGATGTCGGGCCTCATGAGCACCAACGGTCCCGCCGATGGCGACCCGTTCCGGCTGCCGATCGCGATTTCCGATGTGACCGCCGGGATGTTCCTGGCGTTCGGCGTGCTGGCGGCGATCGAGGCGCGCCATCGCACCGGCACCGGCCAATATGTGGAAACGTCGCTGCTGGAGGCGGCAACCTCGCTCGCGGTCTATGAATCGGCGCATTATTTCGCCACCGGCACCAGGCCGGCGCGGATCGGCCAGGCGCATCGTGGATCGTCGCCGTATCAGTGTTTCGCCACCGCCGACGGCCACATCACGGTGGGCGCGTCGCAGCAGAAATTCTTCGCGCAGTTATGCGACATCGTGGGATTGCCGGAGCTGGTGGCGGACCCGCGTTTTGCCTCGGTGGCGGAACGGGTGGGACATAACGATGTGCTGGTGGCGATGTTGGCGGAACCGCTTCAACGCGAGTCATCGGCACATTGGCTGGCGGCATTGGAAGCGGCGGGCATCCCGGCCGGCCCGGTGCTGCATTACGATCAGGTGTTCACCGACCCGCATATCCTGGCGCGCGACATGGTGGCGCGCACCGAGCATCCGGTGACCGGGGAATTTCACACTCTTGGAGTGACCGTGAAACTGTCCGACACACCGGGATCGGTGCGGCTGCCGGCACCGCGCCTGGGGGAGCACACGGCGGAGATATTGGGCACAAAGAAAGCGGCGGAATGACAATGGCGGTCGATACGGCCGCCGTTGTTGCCGCCAACCGTTGAACCCTGAACCGGGCCTCCGCGACATCACGATGGATGCACCACCCACGAATGCCCGTGCCGCGAGCGTGGACCATCTTGGGCTCCGTCACCGGAGCAACGAGCGGCGGGCACCCTGGGCCGGCCTGATCCGGCGCGTTCGCACCGCCTGGAGAATATCCTCCCCCTCCCCTTGCGGGAGGGGGCTGGGGGAAGGGGTTTCACGCACCGTTCCTGCGTTAGCACCCCTCCCCCAA
>CALQHT020000266.1 GCA_943330455.2 Nitrosovibrio sp. Nv4
CCTGCATTCACACGACAAAAAATCGCATTCCAAAGGCCGTGCCTTTGGCGGGTCCAGGGCAGAGCCCTGGTCGGGGTCCGGGGCGGAAGCCCCGCCCTTCACACCCTGGCCTTCGCCTTCCGCCGCACCTTCTCCACCGGCTTCGTCCGCACCATCGCCCGCGCCGCCTCCAACTCCGGCCCGGTCAGGATCAACCGCGCGCACCCCTCGGATTCCCACATCCGCGCATTGAAATCCGGATGCAGCCGGATCGGCCCGCCGCCATTCTCGAAGTTGGAGCGATCGCCGGTATCCAGGAAGCTCTCGGTGGGCAGACCCTCGGACCGCACGACATCGTGCCAGGGCAATTGCACATGGAAATACATCACCTCCGGCACCGGCACCTGACGGATGGAGGTCCCGTTGATCAGCCGATGCACCGGCACCAGACACTCATTCACATAGACCGCGTGATCGGGGGAAAGCCATAGATCGCGCCGGGGCAGGCCGCGACCGAACGCATGCGCCTCCACGACCACCGGCCAGACCTTCTCCGGATGAGGATGACGGGCGCAATCGACATGCCGGCGCCCCAGCCAGACGATGGGGGCCAGACGCTCGCCCAACACCGTCGGGATCAGATCGCCCTCGGCCAGGTCATCCACCGCGACCATGCCCTGCGCGGTCTCGATCCGGGTGCCCTGGACGAAGCAGCCGATCTCCATGGTGGACAGGCCGTTGCTTTCGCTAAAGATGAAGCCGTCCGCGGTGCCATCGTCGAATGCGACGTCGCTCAACTGATAGGTTTGCGAGTCGGACCGCAGCAAGGTCAGGATCGAACCGGCGAGTTCGGCGCCCACGATGCTGACCCCGACGCCGAAATTGAACCCGATCCGGTCGCCGGTGAACAGGCTGTTCAGCGCGGTGTCGAAACTGCTGCCCGGGGTCTGCACGAACAGCGACTGGCCGAACCCGTTGCCGAAATTGATGGCGCTGCCGGACAGGAACCCGTCCACCTGCAAGGAGCCGTCATTCTCCACGGCCAGTGTGCCGGTGCCGCTGATATTGCCGAAAAACTCCAGCAGGCCGCCGGTGGCCACGACCCCGCCCTCGTTGAACAGATTGGTGGCATCCACCGTGCCGAAACCGGTGATCAGACCGCCCACGCCGATCGTGACCGTCGGCGGGTCGAGCAGCCCACCCTGCATGTTCAGCACGCCACCGGTGCCGATCGTGGCGGACAGCACCTGGACGGTGCCGCCGGTCTCGATGGTCAGAGTGCCGAACGAGTCCTCTCCGATCGCATTCGCGATTTTCAGCGCCCCGCCCACCAGACGCGCGTCGCCGCCGCTGACGGTGACATCGCCCGACCCGCCGCTGCCGTTGCCCAGCGAGATCGCGAAGATGCCGGTGTTAACGACGGCGCCGTTGGTGATGTTCAGCGTGCCGATGCCCTGATCGCCCACAACCAGGCCGCCATCGATGGTCCACAGCGCGTTGGCGCCGTCGATCAGCCCGAGACCGATATTGCTCGCGCCGAATCTTGCCCCCGTGCCGCTGCCGGTGCCGGAGGTCAGGGTGCCGCCGGAAACGACGCGCACCACCCCGAGACCGTCGACGCCGACATCGACGAGGCCGGTGCTGCTCAACCGGGCGCCGGACACGGTCAGGGTGCCGAACCCGCCGCTCGACAGGCCGACCGCCACGCCATTGGCCGAACCGGTGCCGCCTGTGTTGAACGCCAGATCCCCGGTGCCTTTGTCCCCAATCACCAAACGTCCGGTCGATACCAGAGTGCCACCCGCCACCGTCACCCGACCCTGCGCGCCCGCGTCGCGGCCCAACACCATCGTGTCGGTGGTCGTTGCAGTGCCGGTTGTACGCAGCAACCCGCCCGACCCAACGGTCACGGTGCCGTTGCCGGCGAGCGTCGTGCCGCCGACGACCGTCCGCACCCCAGCCACCAACGACCCGCCAACGGACACCGTCCCGCCATTGACCGCCAGCGTCCCCTGATCGCCATTGCCGCCGATCAGCAACAGGGACTGGACGTTCAGCGACCCGCCGCTTTCAATGGTGGCCGACCCCGATCCACCGGTCTGCGCTTTGTCCGTGGCACTGCCGACACCCAGGCTCAGCGTGCCCGCGTTCAACGTGCCGGTCACATCCTGCTCGACCGACACCGTCCCATCATTCACCACGAACAGCCGGCCATCTCCCGCTCGGCCGACCGCCATGCCGCCCACGGCGATGAAGGTCGCATCCGTGTTGCCGACCGAGACGAGGCCGCTGCCGAACTGGCCGATGACGAATTCGGAGTTTTCTCCCGTGACGACCGACATCGTGTTGCCGCCCAAGGTGATCACCGCGCCTTCGTTGGCGAACAACCCAGGGATGGTGCCGTCCTGCTGCACGTCGATGGTGAAGGTGCTGCCTGCGGGCCCGTTCGCGGCAATGACCCCCTTGTTCACGAAACGCCCGGCGATGCCGATCCGTGAGGCCTCGGCCTTGCTCTGCGCCGGAGAGAACGCGTTGGTGACACTCGTGCCCGCGTCAACGGTGGGGTTTGCCAGATCGATGGCGGTCCCACCACTCAAGGTCAGCGCCGCCACGCCCGCGGTACCACCAATCGTTATGGTATTCCCGGTGAAGGTCGAATCAGCCGAAAGTTGCACCGTACCGGTGGCGACGATGGCGCTATCGCCCGCGTTCGGCAGCCCGTCGGGATTGCCGGAACCGCTTTCAAGCGTCCAATTTGCTGCGTTATCTGCCGCGCCGGTACCACCGATCCAACGATACGTGGAAGCCATGGGGCCGCTCCTAACTCGTTATAGTTGCACAATTCACGCGGGAATATTTAGCTTGTCAATCGGATGAATGCTCGCGTACGTTGTAGTTCACGATAATTAACCACTATTTGACGCAAGCCGACCTGGGGCCCCCTCTGGCTCCCGCTCTTGTCTCTGCCTGGCCCGGGCTTTACCGTCCCGTCATCGTCCGGCGCGATGGCCGGCCGAGACAAAACAAGGCGCACGGCGGCGATCTTGGCGGGGCAGAGACGAATGCGCGCCCCCGCTTCGGGACATCGCACGGCAGACGCCACCTGGAACCAGGAGCGACCATGAGCGACTCACTGCCGACCGCGACCCGTGTGTCGGACCCCGGCATCCGCGCCTTGTACCGGCTGGAAAACCGCTGGCAGGCCTGGCTGGATGTCGAGGCCGCGTTGGCGCAGGCCCAGGCCGAACTCGGCATCATCCCCAAGGAAGCCGCCCCCGCCATCACCGCCAAGGCGCGGCTGGACCTGATGGACCGCGCCCGCATCGATGAAGGATTTTCCCGCACCGGCCACACCCTGGTGCCGTTGATCTGGGAACTCGGGCGGATCGTGGGCGAGCCGCATGGCGGCTGGGTGCATTGGGGCGCCACCACGCAGAACATCACCCAGACCGGCGACCTGCTGGTGCTGCGCCAGGCGCACACGATCTTCTTCCGCCAGATCGGGGAGGTGCTGTCGGCGATGGCTGACCTGGCCGAACGGACGGCGGATATGCCGATGGCGGGGCGGACGCATGGCCAGCACGCGGTGCCCGCCACCTTCGGCTACAAGGTCGCGGTCTGGATCGACGAGTTGCTGCGCCATGTCGAGCGCCTCCGCCAGGCCGCCCCCCGCATGTTCATCGCCATGCTCGGCGGTGGAGCGGGAACCTATGCGTCGCTGGGCAAACAGGGGCCGCCGGTGCAGCAGGGGATCGGGCGGATCCTTGGATTCGGGTCGATGACCGTGCCGTCGCGCGCCATCGGCGACCATCTGGCGGAGAATATCTGCATCCTGGGCCTGCTCGCCGCCACCTGCGGCAAGATCGGGCGGGAAATCTACACCCTGATGAAGACCGAATTCGGGGAGGTCGAGGAACCCGTGCCCCCCGGCACGGTCGGCAGTTCCACCATGCCACAGAAGCGCAATCCGAAATTGTGCCAGGACATCATCGCCGCCGCGGCCGAGGTGCGGGGTTTGGTGCCCCTGGCCCTGGAAGCCATGACGACCGAGCACGAGGCCGACCGCACCACCAGCCTGATGATGGACGCAGCCGAGGGCCGCGCCTGCATCGCCATGGGCGATATCCTGAGCCGTCTGGGCGAGATCATGCGCGGCCTGAGGGTCGATCCGAAGCGCATGCGCGCCAATCTGGACCTGGGCGGCGGGCTGATCATGGCGGAGGCGGTGATGCTGGACCTCGGCGCCGCGATCGGCCGTCAGCACGCGCATGACGTGGTGTATGACGCGGCACAGGCGGCGTTCGTGGAAGGAAAGTCGTTCTCCGACCTGCTGGCGGCGGACCCTCGCTTGACCGCGCATATGGACGCGAAAGCGGTGACGGCGTTGCTGGACCCGACGGCCTATACCGGGCTGTGTGCCGATATGGCACGGGAAGGCGTGGTGCGGGCGCGGGAAGCGGCGGTGGGGTTGGCTGCGGGGAAGTAGCCCGTCGCGTCGTTGAACCTGGTCTCCTCAGTCTTGTTTCCTACTGTATTCACATTTTTCGGGCGAATGTGCGGTCAGAGAAAATTCTCCCCCTCCCCTTGCGGGAGGGGGTTGGGGGGAGGGGTGAACCCGCACGAATCTGGGCGAAAAACCCCTCCCCCCAACCCCCTCCCTCAAGGGGAGGGGGAGAGTTTTCTCCACTACCGCATTTCGTCTGTACTGTATCCCCAGTTCTCCCGGTTCGATCCCTTCATCTGAAAGGCATCCCAATCATGGACATCTCCGGCAAGACCGCCATCGTCACCGGTGCCGCGTCTGGCATCGGTCTCGGCATCGCCACCGCGCTTGCGGAAGCGGGCGCCAACGTCGTCATGGCCGACATCCAAAAGGCCGCGGTGGAGCAGGCGGCGCATGGCCTGTCCGGTACCAACAAGCGTGTCATGGCGGTTCAGATCGATGTCACACAGGAACAATCCGTGCTCGACGCGCTGGCCGAGGCCGAACGCAACTTCGGAAAACTCCATATCGCCTGCAACAATGCCGGCGTGCCGATGCATGGGACTCGCATGGTCGATGTGCCGCCGAGCGATTGGCAGTTCGTGATCGGGGTCAACATGTGGGGCATTATCCACGGCATCCGGCATTTCGTGCCCGCCATCCTGAAGCACGGCGAGGAAGGGCACATCGTCAACACTGCCTCGGTCGCGGGCTTCCAGAACCGCCGCGGCACCGACCAGGGGCCGTATTCGATGACCAAATATGCGGCGCTGTCTCTGTCGGAAGCGCTGGAGATCGAGCTGGAAGGCACCAATATCGGCGTCTCCGTCCTCTGCCCGGGCCCGATCGCGACGAATATCGCGCGTGGTGCCCGCAACCGTCCGGACCATATGGGCGGGCCGCTGATCAAGGCCAATGACGAGGCGATCCTGGCCGAACGTCTGGCGACCTCGGGCCTCGATCCGATGAAGGTCGGGGAGCGGGTGGTGGATGCGATCCGCACCAAGACATTCTATGCGTTTGTCAGTGCGGTTCCCGCCGATGTAATCAGGGCCCGTCACCGGCGGATTGAGGCGGCTTTGGACAGCCCCTGGGTCACGCATTACTGACCTGGGACGCGGGCCCGTACCCGCACGGGCATATGCTCTCATGGGTAGCCGCCGGCGGTGCGGGCCGGTACCGAAATTCAAACCGATACCAACCGACCGAGACAACGACCCACGGACGTTCCCTCACCGTCATTGCCCGACTTGATCCGGCAACCCGCCTGCTGTCGTTGCAGCGCGGGTTGCCGGGTCAAGCTCGGCATTTACGAGGGGGCTGAGGCGGGGAGGCGCATCGGTTACTGTTTCGCCCGTCTGGTATGACACCGGCCCATCCAGCCGCCCCGCAGGCCGACCTTACGCAAAGACCCCCGCAACTGGGATCGTCACCCCCGGCAGCGCCTCGACGTCAAGCGCGGCCGGCGCTTGGACCCGGACCACCGAACCATACACGCCACCCGAGGGGAGCCGGTGCACCAGCACGCCGTCGGTCGTCAGATCGACGATCCAGAACTCCCGGATCCCCGCGCGAGCATAGAGTTCCAGTTTGACCGTACGGTCGAAATCAAGGCTGCTGTCCGCCACCTCGATCAGCAGGAAGATGTCGTCGGGTCCTGGGTGCGTGGCCGGGTACCCGCGCCACGGCCGCCGGACCAAGGCGAAGTCTGGTTGCGGTTCCGATCCATCGTCCAGCACCACCGGATTCTGACAACGAACCCGGGCTCGATCGGCAAACCCCGTGACCAACAGCTCATTCAGGTTCTCGGTGATGATCGCGTGGCGCGGCCCGATCGGGGACATATCGACCAATAGCCCTTCCAGGAGCTCGACGCGATCACCTTCGCCCAGGATGCCAGCTTCGCCCAGGCGATAGTAATCGCGCCTGCTCAGGCGATGCCGGAGCACTGGATAGCGGGTCAGAATATCGACCGGGGCGGTGTCCATTCTCACGCGTCCTTCGCGGGGTTGATCCGGTCCGGCACAGTCGCGGCGCCTGCCGGATGCCATTTTCACAATACACGGCTGGCGGGGCCGAAAACACCGCGCCGATTGGATACAAGCAGAATCCCTACGACGTGTGCTTCACGCCACAGATCGCCCGATAATCAACCCTTCGCCAAAAACTGCTCCGCCAGCGCCGCCCAATAGGACGCGCCGATCGGCAGGACCTCATCGTTGAAGTCATACAAAGGATGATGCAGCAGCGGCGCGTCCGGCCCGCTGCCGCCGCCGAGCATGATGTAGCTACCCTGCTTGGCGTTCAGCATATAGGCGAAGTCCTCGCCGCCCATGGTGGGGGCGCGCATTTCCCGCACATTGCCCTCGCCCGCCACCGCGTTCGCCGCCCGCACGGTCAACGCGGTCGCACCGGGATCGTTGATCGTTGCCGGAGCGTGGTGGTTGAAGCGCAATTCCGCCGTGGCGCCGAAGCTTTCGGCGATGCCGTGGACCAGGCGGTGCATGCTGGTCTCGATTGCCCGCCCCACTTCGGGCTTGAACCAGCGCGCGGTGCCTTTCATCTGCACGCGCTCCGGCAGGATATTGTAGGCGTCGCCACCGGAAATATGGCCCACCGAGACGACCCCACCCTCGATCGGTTCGATCGTGCGCGCGACAATCGTTTGCAGCGCTGTAATGATATGCGCGGACACCACCACCGGATCGATGCCCTGATGCGGGAAGGCGCCGTGGCTGCCCTTGCCGGTGATCGTGATATCGAAAAACGCAACCGCAGCCATGATCGGACCGTCCCGCCACAGGAAGCGGCCGAGCGGGGCTTGCGGCCAGTTGTGGAGGCCGAATACCATCTCCATGGGGCAACGATCGAACAGCCCGTCCTTTACCATACGGTCGCCGCCGGCCTCGAATTCCTCGGCCGGTTGGAAGATGACGTAGACGGTGCCGTCGAAGTTGCGAGTCTCCGCCAGGTATTTGGCGGCGCCGAGCAGCATGGCGGTGTGGCCGTCATGGCCGCAGGCGTGCATGACGCCGGGGGTTTGGCTGGCATGTGGCAGGCCGGTTTCTTCGTGTAGGGGCAGGGCGTCCATATCGGCGCGCAGACCGACCGCGCGGCCCGACTTGCCGTTGCCACGGATGACGCCGACGACGCCGGTGGTGGCCATGCCGGTGATGATTTCGTCCACACCGAAGGAGCGGAGTTTCTCCTGCACCACCGCGGAGGTGCGGGTTTCCCGCATCGACAGTTCGGGATGGGCGTGCAGATCCTGGCGCCATTCCGTCATCTCGGGGTGGAATTCGGCGATGCGGTTGATGATCGGCATAAGGGCCTCCCTGGAGCATGATCACGCGGAGCGGAACGTGACCGCGTGTGAACCATGCGACGCAACAAAGAGCCAGAGCGGTTTGCCGTTTTCAGGCAGGATGCAACCGCTCTGGCGCGGTCAGGATTTTTGCGGTGTGGCGAAGGTCCGCGCAAGACCCTCGTCCAGGGTGATGGGGTTTATGCCCAAGATCTGGCGCATCGGTTCGGTGTCGAACGCCTTGTCTTCCAGCAGGCGGCGAATTTCGGCCGGCTCGACGGTCGGGAGCAACGGCACGAACCGGGTCAGGCCGGCGGCGGCGATCAGGGGCGCCGCCGGGAAAGGCATGATGCGAGGTGGCGACAGTCCCGCGGCGCGGGCGATGGCGCGGACGAAATCGGCATAGGGGTGGGCGGAGCCGCCGGCGATGATCAGGGTGCTCGGCTGATCCCAATCGCGGTCCAGGGCCGCGACGATGCACCTGGTGACGTCGTCCTGGTGGATCGGTTGCACCAGCGCCTTGCCGCCGCCGGGCAACGGCAGAAACGGCAACCGGCGCAGCAGGGCGGCGAGACGCTGCACGTTGTTCTCGCCGGTGGCGCCGTAGATCATGGTGGGGTGCAGCATCACGCCTCGGCGGCCGGAGGCGAGCAGCGCGGCCTCGCCCGCCAGCACGCCGTTGCCATGATCGTCCGGCCAGCGGGTGAACTTGCGGGTGCTGCCCAGCAGGACGAGCTGCGCCTCGGGCGGGGCGCTGGCGATGATCGCCTTGCTATGACGCGCATGGGCGCAGGACACGATCCGGGTCGCGTCACGAAGCGCAATCCGCAGCAGAGCCAGGTCCATCAGGTCGGCCTGGCGCGCGTCTCCGGGCAGGCCGAGCCGGTGCCATTTGTCGAGGTCGCGGACGACGGGAACGATCGGGCGACCGGCGGCGATCAGGGCCCGGGCGAGGGTGATCCCGGTGCGACCGGTGGCGGCGAGGATGTGGATTGGGGGGGGCATGGTGGGTGTGACGCATATCTGGGGATGGGCGGCAAGGCCAGGGCGGGGCTTCCGCCCCGGACCCCGACCAGGGCTTCGCCCCTGGACCCCACCAAGGGCGACGGCCCTTGGAACCGGAACATTGGTGCGTTGAAGGATGGGGCCTACCCGGACGCTTGACCGTCCGGGTAGGC
>CALQHT020000267.1 GCA_943330455.2 Nitrosovibrio sp. Nv4
CCTCCCGCAAGGGGAGGGGGAGAAGTTTCTCCGGCCGCCGAATCATGTAAATGCCACGGCTTCTTGCGGATCCAGGTCGGACCCCGCACCCCATCACGTCCGCCAGCCCAACGACCGATCCACCGCCTTCGCCCAGGACCCCGCCAGTTCCGCTCGTCGGCCAGCGTCCATCCCAGGCACCCAATTTCGCGCGGCGACCCAGTTCTCTCGCAAATCGTCCAGGCCCTTCCAGTAACCCACCGCCAGGCCGGCGGCATAGGCGGCGCCGAGGGCGGTGGTCTCGATCACGCCCGGACGCACCACCGGCACGTCGAGGATATCGGACTGGAACTGCATCAGGGTCTCGTTGACCACCATGCCGCCGTCGACGCGCAGGCTGCGCAGGGGAAACCCGCAATCCTTCTCCATCGCCCGGACCACATCCATGGTCTGGAACGCCGTCGCCTCCAACGCCGCCCGTGCCAGATGCCCGGCCGAGGCGAACCGGGTCAGCCCGGCGATCACCCCGCGCGCGTCGGCCCGCCAATACGGCGCATACAGGCCGGAAAACGCCGGAACGAAATACACATCGCCATTGTCGGGGACGGAGTTCGCCAGTGCTTCAATGTCCTCGCTGGCCTTGATGATCCCCAGATTGTCCCGCAGCCACTGCACCAGCGCGCCAGTGACCGCAATAGAGCCTTCCAGCGCATAGGTCGCCGGTGCGTCACCCAGCTTCGCGGCCACCGTCGTCAGCAGCCCGTGACGCGACTGAGTCGGTAGCGTGCCCGTGTGCATCAGCAGGAAACAGCCGGTGCCGTAGGTGTTCTTGGCCTCGCCTGGTTCGAAACAGGCCTGTCCCATCAGCGCCGCCTGCTGGTCGCCCAGGATGCCGGCGACAGGGACCCCGGCCAGCGGGGCGCGCGCCTGTCCATACACCATGGACGATGGAACGATGGACGGCAGCACGGCGCGCGGGATGCCGAACGCCGCCAGCAGCTCGTCGTCCCACTGCAGGGTGGCGAGATTCATCAACTGGGTGCGGCTGGCGTTGGTGACGTCGGTGATGTGCTGGCCGGTCAGGGTCCACAGGATCCAACTGTCGATGGTGCCGAACAGCAGGTCGCCGGCCTCGGCCCCGCTGCGAGCGCTGGGAACATTGTCCAGCAGCCAACGCAGTTTCAGGGCCGAGAAATAGCTGGCGAGCGGCAGTCCGGTTTTGGCGCGAAACCGGTCCGGGCCGCCATGACTTGCATACGCGGCGACCAAAGGGTCCACCCGCGTGTCCTGCCAGACCAGCGCGTTGTGCACCGGCCGGCCGGTCGCGCGATCCCACAAAACGGTGGTTTCTCGCTGGTTGGTGACGCCGACCGCGGCCAGGTCGCTCGGGGTCAGGTCGGCCTCCCGCAAGGCCTGTTCGATGACGATCAGGATGTTGTCGCGGATTTCCGCCGGGTCATGCTCCACCCAGCCGGGTTGCGGGAAAATCTGCCGGTGCTCGCGCTGGGCATGGGCGACGGTGGTGCCGGCGCGGTCGAACACGATGAAACGGCTGGAGGTGGTGCCCTGGTCGATGGCACCGATGAAGCGGCTCATGAATCGGCGGTTCCCTGATGAGGCGGGCTGAAGTGGCTTCACCATGGCCGGAAACGGGCATTCGCTCCAGGGCAGCTATTCGTATCGGGACCGGCGGGCGTCGCAAATCGCGGCGCTAGAGAAAATCTTCCCCCTCCCCTTTGCGGGAGGGGGTCGGGGGGAGGGGTTTCGTGCCACGCTGGTGCCGATTGACCCCTCCCCCCAGCCCCCTCCCGCAAGGGGAGGGGGAGGATTTTCTCCATTTCTGGGTTCGCTACTCCGCCGCGTTCGCCGAGGCTTGGCCCTGCACCGTGAAAAACGACGCGGTCTTGGGCTGCTGCGGCAATTCCACCAACCCAGCCGACAGGCGAGCAAACCGAGCCGGCTTCCCGCGGACGATCTCTCCCTCATGCGTGCTGGGCATCGGGTTGCGCGCGATCGGCACCGCATCGGCCGCCGAATACACGCAGATATAAAGTCCCCGAGGCTTGTCGCCGCTGTTGGCCGAAGACCCATGCGCCAACCGCGTGTGCATCAGGCACACACTGCCGGCCGCCCCGTAGCAGGGCACGCTTTGCGCCAGCAGGTCCTTCTCCAGATCCGGCGCCACCGCCCCGGTGAACCGGTCGCCGTCGAACAGCGAATGCACCGGCCCACGATGCGACCCGGGCACGATCGTCAGCGCGCCATTGGTCTCGTCGATGTCGTCGAGGAACAGCAGCGCGGTGACGACATCGTCGTTGGTGTGGGGCGTGTAGGCAAAGTCCTGGTGATACAGCACCTCGGTCTTCGCGCCGGTCAGTTTCAAGTTGATCTTGCAATGGTGGAATTTCACATCCGGCCCGATCAGATCGGCGACCATGTCGGTCATGCGGCTTTCACGCATCGCCTGGAGATACGCGTCTGAAATATCGGACGGGTTGTTGATCCGCCGCAGAGCCGGCCGCTCCCGACTATGTTCCGACCCCATATCGAAGCGCGGGCGCCCATCGACCGTCGGTGGCCCGAACGGCTTGCTGTGCTCCCGACTGGCCTCGACCCACCCGACGATTTCGGCACGCAGCTCGGCCAACAGCTCCGGGCTCACCGCATCCGGGACGACCAGGCAACCATCGCGCCAGAAAGCGTCTTTCTGATCTTGGGTCAGCACGGTCATGGTCGGTCCTTCTGGCAGGGGGTGTCCGCACCGGGAGAAAGCCGTCGCCCCTCGGCACGGCGTCGTTGTTAACGAGCGTCCGCGAGTGTCGTCAACGTCCGTGCCGGAAGCCAGCGGGCGGTCGAGTGGAGGAGAGAAAGCCTCGGGGCTCTGCCCCGGACCCCGCGAGGGCTTTGCCCTTCGAACCCACCAGGGGCTGCGGCCCCTGGACCGCGATTCATTGGGTCAGGGACGAAAGGGGGCCGACCATGGCGTTTCAACGTCCGTGTCGGCCCCATTTCGTCCCTGACCCAATAATCGGCATCCAAGGCCCAGCCTTGGTGGGGGTAGAGGGGGCAAAGCCCCTCGCGGGGTTTGGGGCGGAGCCCCAAGGCTTTCTCTCCCGCACCCCGAAGGGTCCGGGGTCGCCTGCCCGATCTGGTCCTATCGTGCTATTCCGCGCCTCTGGCAGGATACCGCCATTGAAGGAGACACAGCATGGAAACCGTTCGGGTCGTATGTGCGCATGATTGTCCGGACATGTGCTCCCTGCTGGCGCATGTCGACAACGGCCGCGTGGTGCGGATAGAGGGCGATCCCGACCATCCCTTCACCGCCGGGTTCGCCTGCGGCAAGGTCAACCGCGACACCGAGCTGGTGCATTCCCCCGAACGCCTGGCCACACCTCTGCGCCGCATCGGCCCGAAAGGTTCGGCTCAGTTCGCGCCGATCACCTGGAATCAGGCGCTGGACGAGATCGAAACCCGCTGGAAGGCGATTATCGCCGAGTCCGGACCGCTCGCCATCCTCGGCTACGCCTACAGCGCGCATCAGGGCCTGATCAACCGAGGCCTCACCAACGGGTTGTTCCATGCCCTGGGAACCAGCCGCCTGTGGGGCGGCACCGTGTGCGATTCCTGCGTCGAAGCCGCATGGGACGTAACGGTCGGGCCAATCGGCGGCGCCGACCCGGAGTCGATCTCCGAAGCCGATCTGGTGGTCGGCTGGAGTTCGGACCTGCACGCCACCAACGTGCATCTCTGGGCGAAGATCGAGGCGCTTCGCAAACGCGGCGTCAAACTGGTGGTGATCGACCCGCGCCGCACCCGCGCCGCCCGCAATGCCGACCTGTATCTGCCGATCCGCATCGGCACCGACTCGGCGCTGGCCCTGGGCGTGATGCATATTCTGGTGCGCGACGGCCGAACCGACCGGGCCTATCTGGCGGAACACACGCTGGGGTTCGACCGTGTGGAAGCCGAGGTGCTGCCCCGCTTCACCCCCGATCGCGTGGCCGAGATCACCGGGCTGTCTGTCGCCGACATCGAACAATTCGCCGCGATGTACGGCGCCGCGCAAAAATCGTTCCTCCGCATCGGCTTCGGCATGAGCCGCTTCACCGATGGCGGCCAGAATCTGCGCACCGTGGCTTTGCTGCCCGGCGTGACCGGCGCCTATGGCCGCTACGGCGGCGGCGCGCTGGCCGCCACCGCCGCCTCCTTCGACCTGAACTACAACGCCGTGCGCAAACCGTCCGGCCCGGCCGCCACCCGCACCATCAACCACCTGAAACTGGGGGAGGCGCTGTTGCAGCAAACCGACTCCCCGATCCAGGCGCTGTTCATCGCCGCCAACAACCCCGCCGTCACCAACCCGGACACCGCCCGGATGCGCGCCGGTCTGATGCGCGACGACCTGTTCACCGTCGTGCACGACCCGTTCCTGTCGGTCACCGCGCGCTATGCCGACATCGTGCTGCCGGCCACGACCTATCTGGAAACCGAGGACTTCTTCCGCTCCTACGGCACCTACTACATGCAGTACAGCCACCGCGCGGTGGCGCCGCAGGGAGAGGCCTGGTCGAATTTCCGCGTGACCCAGGAACTGGCGAAGCGAATGGGCCTGACGGACGCGGTGTTCAGCATGGAACCGAAGGAGCTCGTGCAGGAACTGTTCCGCGGCGCAAGCGGGGCGGCGGCCGCATTCGATCCGGCCAAACTGATCGATGGAGCGCCCGTATCCATCGCCACCCGGACCGGGCAGGCCTTCCGCACCCCATCCGGACGGCTGGAATTCTACTCCCAGACCCTGGCCGACCAGGGCTTGCCGCCAATGCCCGACTGGCGCCCCGATCCGGCCGAAGCCGCTCAAATCGGCAAATACGGCCTGCGGCTGCTCACCACGCCGGGCTATTTCCAAAGCCACACCGCGTTTTCCGGAGTAGCCTTCCTGCGCACGCGAGAAGGAGCGCCCTGCGCCATCCTGCACCCGGATGACGCCGCCAGTCGCGGCCTCGTCGACGGCCAGCAGGTGCGGCTGGTCAATGACAGGGGCGAGGTCGGCCTGGTGCTGCATGTTCGTGACGAGGTTCAGCACGGCGTCGTGCTGGTCCCCGGTCAGCGCCCGGACAGCGAAGCCGTGTCAGGCACCGTCAACATGCTGTGCGCGGACGGCTATACCGACATGGGCGAAGGCGCCATCTATCAGAGCACCTGGCTGGAAGTCCGCCCCTGGTAGCCTCGTCGGCCAGAAGGTTGCGCCGCGGCAGGTTGTACCGCCGCCGGCGCGCTGGGCTGCGCAACGCCCGGCGGGGTTTGACGAGGCTCCTCCAGCAGCCAGAACAGGACGTTGTTCCGGAACGTCGTGTCGCGGGTGATGTCCAGGTGCTCGCGCGGCAGGAACAGGGCACGCCGGAACCCCATCGGGCTGTCGACGAACCCCCCGCGATTGTCCTGTCCCTGGCGGAAGTCCAGCATCACCGAATCGCGCAAGACGGTTCCATCCCCCGCCGCGGTCCGCCACGCTGTCAGGCGGCCGTCTTCGGGATTGGCGGCCATCCGCTCCGTCGTCTGGATCGCATCGCCGACGACCAGCATCAGTTCTGTCCCCGGCGGTTGCGTCACCTTCCGGTCCATCGCCGCCGCGAAGGCCCGTGCGCGGTGCAGCAGACGCGCCTGTAGCACCAACGCGAACCGACGGCGGTCCTCCGCATTCGGCACCCCCGGCATCAGCGTCGCCAGCTCGGCTTCGTTCCCCGGCGCCGCCAGTCCCCACCCCATGCGCTGCCACACCGCGGGGTCATGCAAATCCAAACTCACATCCGGCGCTCCCGCCAGCACCACCGATCGGCTGCGCTGCCGCGGCAGCAACTGATACAACGACGGAAAGGTGCCTAGGATCGAGGGCCGGTAACGCGGCACGATCGGCGTGCCGAAATCCCGCCCGTCCACCAGCACGCGGAACCCATCGACAGAACCCCCGTTCGGCGTGCCGACCTGGATCAGCCGCCCCATATACTCCGCGCCCCCCCAGGTCACCGGCGGCAGGCTGCCATCCGCCGGCAGATCGCTGTCGCCATATAGGAGGGCATAACGCGCCAAGAGGCCGCCCATCGAATGCGCGACGATGTCGAACTTCACCGGCGCATCGCGCACCCCATAGCGGCGAGCGTATTCCGCCTGCACATAAGCGCGCTTCTCCTTCATGAACGCCATCAGGTTCTGGGCATTGATGACGTTGTCCTGCCGCCAGTCATAGCCGAACTGGAAACAGGTGAAGTGGTCGTTTCCGTAATCGACTTGGCCGGCTAGCCCCAACGCCTCGTCGCGATAACCGCCAACGCCGAGGGTGTTGAGGATTTCGGCATAGGCCTGGAGCGTGATCGGGATGCCGGCGACCCGGATCTTGATACGGTCGAGCACCCCGTCTTGCTTCACACCCGCGCCGGGCGTCGTCATGTCGGTGAAAGGCAACGCGACCAGGCGCGCACCATCCGCCGTACCGGGGTCGGCGGCATTGCCATCGAAGGCACCCCAGACGATCTGCTTGGAGGCCGGATCGCGCAGCCGGCTGCCCAACAGCCCGGGGATCACGATGACCGGGTTGCGATCGATGCCGTGATGCATGGCTGCGATGCTGTAGAGCATACCGAGGTCGACCATGGGTTCATGAGCGCACGCGGCCAGGGTGGCGGCCATGCCGGTGGCGCCGAACAGCAGCGAACGGCGCGACGGGGCCCCTCGATTGGGGGCGCCTCGATTGGGGACGCGGGCCGATGCGGACGGGGTGGGATTGGACTCGGGCAGGAACACGGCCGGAAACTCCCTTTTGCACGGGTCACGCATTGTTCAGTGGTGCGATGGTCAGTCACCCGATAGCCCCGCCACGTTACACGCGGCGGCAACTTATGCCATGACGTTATACGGACAAACTGCCCCGGACGGATCACGCGGGTTCGGCATATCGGCACAAAATATCGGCGCGGAAGATACCGGCCGCCATGACCGGCGAGGCTTGATCGCGCCGCTTGCGGTCGTCTTGGCCGGGGCAGCACCCGATCCTGACGCAAAACCAGGATGCCCATTTCGGTTGATGGCTAGGGCCGTTGGCATGACCTTTCATGGGCTGGGTGACCCCAAATGCCTCATATGCGGGACCGGTCGGCACGGGCGTTTCGTCATGCCCGCACGTGATCGGAGCAAATTCGCCAGGATGGCGCCGCTCCGGGGCGAGCAACCGGAAAATCACGGTCTGGAAAGCGCGCGGTCTCTGTGCCACGGTAGGGTGGAAATAACCGGAGGTGCGCCATGAGCCAGCTCGATATCGCCGACCCCGCCGTCGCGGCGGACACCAATAAGACCTATACGCCCTATGTGCCGTCGCTCCAGCGCACGGCGGGGCAGCCGCCGCCCATCGCGGCGAATGGCGGCCTGTCCTACATGTCGTTCGACCGGGACGGCGATGCGGGCACCGCCACGGCGCTCGATGACGCGCTCGCCCTGATCGCTGACGGAGAGGGTCAGCGCGTGGCCGACATGGTCAACAACCCGCCGCCCGGAACCCCGATTCCCACAAAATGGGGCGTCGGGTTCCGGAAATTCGAGGAATGCGCGGACTACATCCGCCGGAACAACGCCATCACGGCGCCCGAAGGCGGCCTGGCTTTGCCGATGCCCTATACGGTCTACGAGCAGTCGACCTACACCGTCGTGCCATCCAACGCTGTCTGGCGCGACCCCGCGCGCGCCGACACGGCGAAGATTCTGCGCAAGAATGAGGAGAACAACCGCAAGCGCGACCTCTGGTTCCCGCATCTGATGCGCGATGCGCGACGGATCGGCGAGTACTATCCGGGCCTGTCGCCCAACAGCCCCGAATGCATGGACAAGCTCGGTCTGTCGCTGGCGCATCTCGAGTCCAAATGCGAGAATTTCTACGATGCGGCGGAGGTGGAGCGCGTGTTCTACCCCGAGATCGAAAAGCTTCTGCTGGAGTTCTTTCCGGGCGCAACCGATGCGCTGGTCTACAACCACGACGTCTTCGACAAGGACTACGCGGGCGACCGCACGGAAGACCAGGACAACAAGAACCCGGGTGTGAATGCGCGTTATGCCACGCTTGTGCATAACGACCTGAACGACAACAGCGGCCGCGTGCGTTGCCGCGAACTGCTGACCCGGAACCTGCGGAATTTCGGTCGGGAGCAGCACTACACCGAGGAAGAAGCCGACGAGAAGATGTCGCGCCGGTTCATGTCGATCAACCTCGCCAAGCCGATGGAGACGGTCGAGCAGTTTCCCTTCGTGCTTTGCGCCTGGCCGTCCTTCGCCGATCAGCCTTACATCACCAACTATCGAATCTACGACGACCGCGTTGGTGAGACCACGCGCTTTACCTACCGCGCCGAACACGAGTGGTATTGGATTCCGCGGCAGACGCCCACCGAGGTTTCGATGCTGAAATGCTATGACTCGGTGACGGACGGTTCCGTCTCGCGCTGGTCTTTCCATACGGCCTGTATCGACCCGAACACGCCGTTGGATGCACCATGCCGCAAGAACGTCGTCGTCCGGGCATATGTGTTCTTCTAGGAGGACCGGGCGGAGCTAGCCTGCAAAGGAAGTCGGCGTTCGTTGCTGGACCGCGCCCCCACCGTCATGCTCGGGCTTGCCCCGGGCGTGCCGGTGGCACCGGTGTTGGCACCTCTCGAAATGGTGTGCCGGACAGAGAATATTCTCCCCCTCCCCTGGCGGGAGGGGGCTGGGGGGAGGGGATTGCACGCAATGTTCTTGCGAAATCACCCCTCCCCCCAACCCCCCTCCCACAAGGGGCTACGGGAGTCGCACAAATGCGGAATGAATATATCGCTGACGTGTGCTGCGATGTTCCCTCGATGACCGTCGAAAAGTCTTCCGGAGGGAGGTGGGATTCGGACCGATCTGCTGGGAGGCGTTGC
>CALQHT020000268.1 GCA_943330455.2 Nitrosovibrio sp. Nv4
GGGCAGGTGCAACCGGTCGGCACGATCCCGATTGAGCGGCCGCGGCGTGAATGCGGGGCGCCGGGGCGAGGACCCAGGTGGGGGGATATTCCTATGGCGGCAGGAGGGCGAATTTAAACCGGACAGCCGTGGGCTTGACCCGGCAACCGACGCTTCAACGGCAGGGGGGGCTGCCGGATTAAGTCCGGCACTGGCGTTAAGGGGGTGATGCACCGGTCATTGGTTAGGTCGGTATTGGATGCCCGGTCCTATTTCGCCATGCGCAGGAACCGCTCGAACGCCGCGAGGGTCACGTCCGAAACATGATGCTCGATGCCTTCCGCATCCGATTCGGCGGCTTCCACCGGCACCCCCACGGCGATTAGCAAATCGACCACCAGGCGATGCCGAGCGCGACAGCGATCGGCGAGACGCTCTCCGGTTTCGGTGAGGAAGACGCCGCGATAGGGCTTGGCGACCGCAAGCCCTTCGCGTTTCAGGCGCCCGATCGTCTTGATCGCGGTCGCGTGGGAAACGCCCAGACGGCGCGCAATATCGGTCGGGCGCGCCTCTCCGCCGTTGCCCAGCAGATCGGAGATCAGTTCGACATAGTCTTCCAGCAGCGCGCCGGATTGGGCCGAACGCGCCTTGCCGAAACGGCTGGCCTGGGTCGGTTCCTCCGGCAGCGCGCCGCGTGGCGTCGTCAGGCTTGCTTCAGGGTCGGGCATGGCCCGGTGTTTATCTCATTCCTGTTGAAGCCCGCCCGGGAATACGGGCGGGATCACGGCCCGTTCGGCAATCATGAACAGGCGTCGGAGCTTCGGGTCAAGGGTGCGGCCGCCGATAGGCATCGGTCGCCCGTGGGTCCGCCCTTTTCCCACAGGCCACGGACTGCCATTTTCGCGAAGTGCCTCGCCTTCAACGCCTCATCCTGACCAATTTTCGCAACTATGCGTCCCTGACCTGGCGCCCGGCGGCGCAAATCGGCGTGCTTTACGGCCCCAACGGCAGCGGCAAGACCAATCTGCTGGAGGCCATCTCCCTACTGGTGCCCGGCCGAGGCCTGCGGGGCGCGCGCAATGTCGATTTGCCTCGGCGCGGATCGTCCGGCGGGTGGGCGGTCGCGGGTCGTTTTGCCACCGCATCCGGCATCACCGATATCGGCACCGGTTCGGCCCCCGATTCGGGTTCCGACCGCCGCGTGTTCCGCCTGGATGGCGCCGCGCCGCGCAACCAGGCGGAGATCGCCGCACGGACGGCCTCCGTCTGGCTGACACCGCAGATGGACCGGCTGTTTCAGGACGGATTGTCGGGGCGTCGGCGTTTTCTGGACCGGTTGGTCTGGGCGCTGGAACCGACCCATGCCAGCGAAATGGCGGCGCATGACACGGCGACTGGCAGTCGCAACCGGCTGCTGGCGGAAGGGCGCGGCGATCGGGCCTGGCTATCGGGCCTGGAGGATGCGATGGCGCGCCATGCGGTGACCGCCACGGCGTCTCGTCTGACCCTGGTCAACCGCCTGAACGCCGCGCTGGCGGCCGGAGTCGCGGGGGCATTTCCGGCGGCGCGGATCGGCCTGCGCTGTCCGATCGCGGAACGCCTGGCCGAACAGCCGGCACTGGCGGTCGAGGATTGGATGCGGGAAACCTTGGCGGCGAATCGGCCGCGAGATACCGCTGCCGGCACGTCCATCCTGGGAGCTCACCGCACCGACCTGACGTTGGAGGACGCGATCTCCGGCACTCCGGCCGCTCTGGCCAGCACGGGGGAGCAAAAATCGCTGCTGGTCGGGGTGATCCTGGCGCATGCGACGGTGATCGCGGCGACTCGCGGGTTTGCGCCGCTGCTGCTGCTGGATGAACCGGCGGTGCATCTGGACCCGGTCCGGCGGGCGGCTTTGTTCGAGGCTTTGGCCGGGTTGGGGAGTCAGACCGTGATGACCGGCACCGACGCGGACCTGTTCCTGGGGCTGGCCGAGCGGGCGGAGGCGTTTCGGACTGGTGATGGGACGCTATGGCGTGATGAGCGGTTCCAGGGGGGCGCCAGCGCCTCGGGCGGCGGTGTTGTGGACTGATCGGCGGGCGGCTGTTCGATTCGGCGGGCGACGGTCAAATGAGGCGACACTCCCCCCTGTCCCTGGCCTGCTGTAGCTGCTATATATCTATAGTATCACTTGCACTCTCAGGAGCCATTCTCCGGCATGTCCGATCCCGTTGCGCCGCCCCCCGATTCCGACCCGAACAGTCCCGACGCTTATGACGCGGCGTCGATCTCGGTCTTGAAGGGGCTCGATGCCGTCCGGCGACGACCGGGTATGTATATTGGCGACACGGATGACGGCTCTGGCCTGCATCACATGGCGTTCGAAATCATCGACAACGCGGTCGATGAGGTCCAGGCCGGGTTCGCCGATCGGGTCGAGCTGACCCTGAACGGCGACGGCAGCGTGACCGTGCGCGACAACGGGCGCGGCATTCCGACCGATATGCATGAGGAAGGCATTTCGGCCGCCGAGGTCGTGCTGACCCGGCTGCATGCCGGGGGCAAGTTCAACCAGAACTCCTACAAAGTGTCCGGCGGGTTGCACGGCGTGGGCGCGGCGGTGGTGAACGCGCTGTCGGAATGGATGGAAGTGCGCATCTGGCGCCTGGGGCAGGAGCATATGATCCGCTTCCGCCATGGCGACGCCGACGCGCCTTTGGCCATTGTCGGGTCGGCCGATCGCGGCAGCGGGACGGAGGTAACGTTCAAGGCCAGCCCGGGGACCTTCACCAAGACCGAATACGATTTCCCCCTGCTGGAACGGCGGCTGCGCGAACTGGCGTTCCTGAACTCCGGCATGACCATCGTGCTGCGCGATGAACGGCATGCGCCGGCGGTGGAAAGCGTGATGCGCTACGATGGCGGCCTGGTCGCCTTTGTGGAGTATCTGGACCGCTCCAAGACCCCCGTCATCACGCCGCCGATCAACCTGCGCACGGCGGACGATCAGGCGGGTATTCGGGTGGAGTTCGCGCTGTCCTGGAACGACAGTTTCCATGAGACGATGCTGGCCTTCACCAACAACATCCCGCAGCGCGACGGCGGCACCCATCTGGCCGGATTCCGCCAGGCTCTGACCCGGGTGGTGACGAAATACGCCGAAGGCATGGGCAAGAAGGACAGCCTGGCCCTGGTCGGCGAGGACATGCGCGAAGGCATGACCGCCGTGCTGTCGGTGAAGGTGCCGGACCCGAAATTCTCCTCGCAGACAAAGGACAAGTTGGTCAGTTCCGAAGTGCAGCCGGTGGTGCAGGCGGCCGTCGCCGATGCGGTGTCGCATTGGTTTGAGACGCATCCGCGGGAGGCCAAATCCATCATCCAGAAGGTGATGGATGCCGCGGCGGCGCGGGAAGCGGCGCGCAAGGCGCGGGAACTGACCCGGCGCAAGGGCGTGCTGGATATCTCCACCTTGCCCGGCAAGCTGGCGGATTGTCAGGAACGCGATCCGGCCAAGTGCGAAATCTTCATCGTCGAGGGTGACAGCGCCGGTGGCTCCGCCAAACAGGGCCGCGACCGGAAATACCAGGCGATCCTGCCGCTGAAGGGCAAGATCCTGAACGTGGAGCGGGCGCGGTTCGACCGCATGCTTTCCAGCCAGGAAATCGGCACGTTGATCACCGCTCTGGGCACCGGCATCGGGCAGGGCCCGGTCGAGCAGGGCGGGTTCGAGGTCAGCAAGCTGCGCTACCACCGCATCGTCATCATGACGGACGCGGATGTGGACGGATCGCATATCCGCACATTGTTGCTGACGTTCTTCTTCCGTCAGATGCGGGAACTGATCGAGCGGGGGCACCTGTATATTGCCCAGCCGCCGCTGTATCGGGCCAAGCGCGGCAATGACGAGCGTTATCTGAAGGACGATTCGGCTCTGGAGTCGTTTCTGTTGGATAAGGCATTGGCGGATGCGCGCCTGACCTATGCCAATGGCGATGCCTATGAGGACGATGAATTGCGCCGGGAAGTCCGGCTGCTGCGCGAAGCCACGTTGAACATCCGCCGGCTGGCCGGGCAGATCCCGGTGGCTCTGCTGGAGCAGGCGGCGATCGCCGGCGTTCTGACGACGGATGCGACCCGCGCGACGGCGGCGGCACCTGGGTTGGTCACGCGGTTGAACGCGGTGTCCTTGCCGACCGAGCGGGGTTGGGTGGTCAGTGCCGATAATGGTCTGACGTTGTCTCGGACGGTGCGCGGCGTGGCGGAACGGTATGCGCTGGAAGCGTCGGCTCTGCGCAGTGCGGAGGCTCGGTGGCTGGCGGATCGGGCCGAGATGCTGATGCAACGGTTCTCCGAACCGGCGACGTTGAAGCTGGATAACCGGGAAGCGCGTCCGGCCGGGCCGGCGACTTCGTTCGATGCGATCATCGCGCATGGGCGGCGCGGGCTGTCGGTGCAGCGGTTCAAAGGCCTGGGGGAGATGAACCCTGACCAACTCTGGCAGACCACGTTGGACCCGGCGGTGCGGACTTTGCTGCAGGTGAAGGTCGGCGACAGTGAGGAGGCCGGGCAAGTGTTCAGCACGTTGATGGGAGACGTGGTGGAGCCTCGGCGGGAGTTTATTGTTGGGAATGCGTTGAAGGTGGCGAACCTGGACGTTTGATGGTGGGGTTTGGGAGGGGCAGCGCCGGCGCGGATTAGAGCGGGTGCGAACCAAAGATGTGGGTCCGAGTACACATCTCACCGTCATTGCCGGGCTTGACCCGGCAACCCACGCTTCAACGGCAGGGGGCGGGTTGCCGGATCAAGTCCGGCAATGACGGTGAGGCTATTCTATCGGTCCATGGGTAGAGTTGTCGATATTACTCCACACCATGTTGAATCGCACCCGGTCAGAGCCGCCCCCCTCCTGTGTTCCGCTTGACTTTATACGGTCAGGCCGCCTGAGGCAGTTCGAATCGGTCGAGCAATGTGCGGATCAGTGGCAGGGCATCATCCCTTGCGGAGAACGCGATCCGCGCCACTCCATCGTCAAGGCCTACGACGGTAAAGGTCAACGGGCGGGGAATGCCGTCGATCAGGATGGTGCCGCTGGCGCCGAACGCCAGGTCCGGCAGCCCGATCAGCCGCGCGCCACCCTCGGACAGCTCACGGAGACGGGCCGTTCTGCTGCCGTGTCTGGCCGTGTCGACGCGGCAAGACAGATCGACTTCGAAGCGATCATGCTCCCGCCGGTTCACTTCCTCCGACGACGTTCGCACCGTCCGAATGATCGCTCGGCGCAAGTCGTGAACGGCGGCTGTCAACCTCGTCGTGTTTTCCAACACGTCTTCCGCGTAGAGTCCGGCCTGTTCGGCTTCCCGTGACACCTCGACATTGCGAGCGTTCATGTCGTTCACCGCGGCGGCTGTTTCGCTGACGTTACCGGCGATTTCCGACGTGGCGGCGCCTTGTTGCTCGACCGCCGCGGCGATGGAACCGGCGATCGCGTTCACCTCACCAATCGTCGCCTCGATCCGTCCCACCGCGACCACGGCATCCGCGGTTGCGGACCGCACTTCGCTGATATGGCGCGTGATTTCCTCTGTCGAACGTGCGGTCTGGCTGGCCAGTTGCTTCACCTCACTGGCAACGACGGCGAAGCCCTTGCCCGCCTCCCCTGCACGCGCCGCTTCGATGGTCGCGTTCAGGGCCAGAAGGTTGGTTTTCGCGGCGATCTCTCCAATCATGTCGGCCACCGCGCCGATCCGCCCGACCTTCTCATTCAGCGCCTCGATCGTTGCGCGTGTCGCGTTGCTCGCCGCGACCGCCTGGTTGACGACGGAGGTCGAGTGATTGACCTGACCGCTGATCTCGTTGATCGAGGACGCAAGTTCCTCCGCGGCGCTGGCCACGGTCTGGGCATTGGCCAACGCCAAGGTGGCCGCGGTGGAGGCTCCGGCGGCCGCCTGACCGGTTCGATCCGCCATGCTGCGCATTTCCGCCGCGGTCGCGGCCATCGCTTCGGTCTGCTGGCCAATTTTCTGCACCGAGGCACCAGCGTCGGCCTCGATCGTTTCGGCCATTGTGGTGAGAGCGGTACGCTTGTCGGTTTCCGCCTGGTCCCTTGCGGCGGCCTGTTGATCACGCATCAGGGCCGCGTCGGTGAGGCTGGCCCGGAATGCGTGGACAGCTTGCACCATGGTACCAATTTCATCGCGGCGTTGGTCGGTCGGAACGTGCGCATTAAGGTCGCCGGCAACCAGCGACTCCATCGCGCGTGTCACGGCGACGATGGGCCGAGAGATACCCCGGGCCACAATCCAGCACAGGCCGATGACCAGGAGCAGGAGGGAGACGACAGACACCGATATCACCCGATGTTCCCAGGCTGACAGGGTTTCTCCCTGTGTCACCGCCTCCTTGGCCTGGGCGATGAACGCCGCATCCAATCGTTCCAGCGGCGGCTGGACCTCCGCATAGGCAGCGCTCAACGCCTTCACGGCGGTCCGTTCCGCCAGTGTTCCAGTCACGAAGCGGGCAAACATGTCTTGGTATGCCGTCATGCGGGTCATGATGGCGGTTTTGGATTCGACAGAGGGGGAGGTCGCATCGAGCGCGCTGATGAATTCCGGCAACCGTGCTTTTACATCGGTGGCATATTTCGGGTCTAGCCGAGCAATGAAGTCCTTCTCATGCCGGCGCATCATCAGCATCGCGATCTGTGCTTTGGGGACGTCGAGCGCCTTGAGTTGGGCCTCGACCGCTTGGACACTTTGCCGGAGGGCACCGAGCAGGCCGTCCGATTCATGCAGGCCGACATTGCGCGCTTCCTGGACCAAACTGTCGAACGCGGCCCTGTATACGCCCAATCCGGCTTTGACTTTGCCGATCTCTCCGAGCAATGCGGACTGGCCCGCGACACGGTTCTCCAGATCGGCGATCGTATTCCCGGCCGCGGCGAGCGTCTCTGTATGCTGTTGCACCGATTTTGCGTCGCGTCGGAGCAGGAAGTCCTTTTCATGACGCCGAGCTTGCAACATCAGGATCTGAAGGTTGGATTCCAGGTCTCGGCCGTCGCGCGCGGCGGTGACGTTTGCGTCGCTATGGCCGATACTATGTGAAGACCACAGGTTGATCCCGGCAATCAGCAGCATTCCCAGGATCCCCGCGAGGCCCAAGGAAGCGATTTGGCAGCTAATCCGGCAACGCGCCGACAACATGTGCATCTCTTGTTCCTACGGCAGTTACCAGGACGCCGCATGTCGCATGGATGGGCTAAGATTTCGTTAACATGTCCGCTGGGTTGGGTCTGGTGGTGTTTGTTTCGGCGTTATCGCCACGGCGTCATCGGGGGGGGATGGCGTGCCCTATGCGCCCAAGGCCGCCGAAATTCGATCGCAAATTCAAGCCCAGGAATGGATGTAGAGACCTTTTCACGTTCCATCGTCGGGTTCACCGAGACCGACGCATCTCTTTCCGACCGAACCCGATGGGCGATCCTGCTGCGGCTATGTGAGGGCGGGGCATCTGTCGGAACGTTGACGAAGCCATTTGAGATGGCGCTGCCAAGCCTGATGAAACACATCCGCATTCTGGAGCGCAGCGGCCGCGTTGCGTCGGAGAAGACCGGGCGCGTCAGGACGTGCTCCTTGCAGACTGACGCACTCGTAACAGGCGATGTTTGGTTGGCGGGTCAAAGGGAGGTTTGGGGGCAACGAGTGGATCGACTGGAAATATGGCCCGCGGTTGTTTATTGCGCCGACATTGCGGCTTCCGTGCAAAACGGTCACAAAACAATATCGCACACGAATCTTCACGAGCAGCCACCCGGTAACGGGTGCGAACCAAAATTGTGGGATCGAGTGCATGCCTCACCGTCATTGCCAGGCTTGACCCGGCAACCCGCGCTTCAACGGCAGGGGGCGGGTTGCCGGATCAAGTCGGGCAATGACGGTGAGGCGAGGCTATCGTTTCATGGTGAGAGTCGTGGGTGTTACTCCGCACAATGTTGAATCGCACCCCCCGGTAACGGTTCGCCGGTTCACCCTCGCCGGCCGCGAGGGGAGCACCCGGGCGTTAGAGCGCCGAGCATCCGTCCGGCGGTGTGGGACGCGCCGCCGTCGCGCCCATCGAGACCGCCATGCGGCCCAACGTCCGGCAATCATGCCGGCCGAAACAAGCCAATCCCCATGAGCAGACGCCTCACCCCAAACCCGTTTGGGGCAAGTCGTCGCGCTTTCACCCCACCCGGTCACCCGGTCGGTCGAAACAGCCCGTCCCTTTGACGATCGGCCGTCCAACCCCGTGCCAGGTCCGGTTTGCCTAAATTTCAGGCGCCGGAACTGAAAGGTTAACGGCATCACTCCGGAACAATACCCCCCGAATCCCGCAGGGAGTCGGAACGAAAACCCCCTGAATCCGCATGAATCCGCAACGGAGTCCGCATCTCGGGGATCTTAAACCAATATCTCAAAACGATCGGAATTTCGTCCGAAATTCAATCGGATATACCGCGTTCATCATCCCAAATCTGAACTATGGCGCAAACATTGCCCGCTGCGGAGTCGGCCAATCCCAAAACAAAGACTCTCCCGTTAACTATTGCACAAAAAGTGAACAAACCATGATCATGCAACCGCTTATCGCACGACCTTGAACCGCCATCCGAGCCACAAACCCCTTGCCACGGAACGCCTCATCATGGGAAGAACATATGAAAAACATTCGTAACTGCCCAGGTAGGCAAGCTCTAATGGGCGCTTGACTCCCGGGTCGGGGCACGATTCAAGCTCCCCATGGTGCCGCCCCCCGATTCGGATTTGGATTTAATAACTCCGCCTGAGCCAGATGGCCCGGTGTCTCCAGAATCAATTA
>CALQHT020000269.1 GCA_943330455.2 Nitrosovibrio sp. Nv4
GTGTCGTTTCAACGTCCGTGTCGGCCCCCTTACCTCCCTGACCCAACTGATGGCATCCAAGGCCCAGCCTTGGTGGGGGTTGAGGGGGCAAAGCCCCTCACGGGGTTTGGGGCGGAGCCCCAAGGCTTTCCCTCCCCACCCAAACGCCAGCTCACGGCAGATCGAATAGCCGTCCGTAACCCGCCCGCCGGGGGCTGACTTCCGCAATGCGGGAAGCATGCCACATCATCGCCGAATTGGAGGAGATCACCGGCTTGCCGAGATCGTCCTCCAAGGCCTGGATGATCTCCAGGGTCGGCATCCCGGTGCCGCTCAGAAAGATCACCTCGGCGTCCGGCCGATCGGCCTGTTTACCAATCGCGTAAGCGCGCTCCAGGGTTTCCTCGTAAATGTTGCGCACCCCTTCAAGACGCGCCAACCCGACGACGTCGAAGCCGTGCGCGATGAGGTGCGCTCGCCCCTGCTCGGTCAAGGCCTGGTCGTAGGGCGTGGCATAGGCGACCCGCCGCACGCCGAGATGCTGAAGTGCCGCCACCACGCTGCCGAACGCGGTCACGACCCGTGTGCCGGAAGCAGCTTCGAGGCGCGCGAGCAGGGCCGCCTCCGCCTCCTGGCCAAGCGAATAGCTGGTCGCGGTATGTGCCATGACGATGACATGGGGGCAGACCATGGCCATCAGACGGGTGGCCTCGTCCAGGCTGGCGATCTGGCTGCGGTTGCGCTCGTCTTGGCCGGTATGGGAGCCGGCGGCGCCGCTGGCCGACATCCGCGTGAAGTGGACCGAGACGCCTGGTGGCGCCAGTGCGATCATCTCCGGTTCCACGGTCGGATTGCCGGGTGGCACCAGAAACCCGATCCGCGCTCTCCATCCCGTCATTATGCGCACTCCCCGACGAACATCGATCGCGCATGCCCAGCCCAAAACCGACCTCTCAGCGCCCCCTGTCTCATCGCCCCCCGTCTCATCGCCCCCCGTCTCACCGCCACGGCTCGACGATGATCTTCGTCTGCTGCTCGGGATTGGCGAGGGCCTCGAACGCGCCCTTCACGCCGTCCAGGCCGACCGTGTCGGTAACGAGCGCGTCCGCATCCACCTGTCCTTCGGCGATGATGCGCAACGCCTGGGCGAACTCGGTCGGCGTGTAGGCCAGCACGTATTGCAGGTTCAGTTCCTTGAAGATGCCCAGCATCGGCTCCTGCCGGTCGGTCTCCATGCAAACGCCGACCACGACAACCCGCGCATCACGGGGTGCGCCGTCGAAGACCATCTGGATCATCCCCGGCACACCCACGCACTCAAAGAACAGCGCCTGTTTGAAGGGCGGCTTGGCCTCGATCAGGCGGGCGACGATGCTTTCGCCGGGGACCAGGGTCTGGGGCAGGTTGGCATGAGAGCGCCAAGTCTCGAAGGGCGACGCCACGGCGGGATCGACGACGATGTCGGCGCCCAACCGGATCGCCAACTCACGGCGTTTGGGGGAAAAATCCGCGGCGATGATGGGACCGAGATGCGGGTGGTCGGCCTTCTTGCGCTTCAGCGCGGCGATGACGGACAGCCCGACCGGACCGCACCCGATCACCATCGGGACCTCGTCGCCGTTGATCCGCGCCTTTTCGACGGCATGCACACCGACGGCCAGAGGCTCGGTCAGCGCCGCGTGGGCCGGCAGGATCCCGTTCGGCACGGGGATCAGCAGCGGCTCCGACAGCAGCATCTGTTCGGCGTAACCGCCCATGTTGGTATTCGAATACCCGATGCCGCCCACCGTTTCGCCGATCAGCAGCCGCGGCACCGAGCAGACATGCGTGCCCGGTTTCAGCCGGCGCTCGGTGTCCGGGCCGTAGTCGAGAATCTCGCAGCAGAACTCGTGACCGAACACGATGTCGCGCGTCAGATCGACCGGCTCTCGCCCTGGAATGCGGCTGCTGAGTTCGGCGAATTTCGCGGAATGCAGGCGCGCATGCAGATCGGTGCCGCAGATGCCGCAGGCCAGCGTTTTGACCAGCACCTGCCCCTTGGCGGGCTTGAGCGCGGGCAAAGTGTCGACGGCGATCTCGCCGTTACGGAAAATCGCGGCACGCATGGACAATCCTCCTACTCGATTCGTCCGCTCCACCCGGGCCGCCGTCGATCGGTCGGGATTGCGGCCGTTGGGATGGGACCAGTGGGATGGGACCAGTGGGATGCAGCCCGAGAAATGCAGCCAATGGGACGCAACGGGTGGGCACAGCCAACGGGATGGCGACGGTGTTGTTACGCTAGGGTCGACGGGTCGAACCGTAAAGATGCCGGCGTCGGCCCGCGGCAGGGAACGCCACCGCGCATCCGTGCCCGATCATGCCCGGGCCGGAAAAGCCCCGGACTGCCCGAAGCCGGCCCCTTGCCATGGAAGCACCTGAGTGTTCATGGTTCCCGACAGGACAGTGCACGACACTGCCTGGGAGAAAAGAAGCAAGCACCAAGGAGGACTGTCGATGCTTTCCCGCCGCACCCTGATGGCCGGCAGCGTGGCCGCCGGGGCCACATCGTTCGCCGGCTCCGCGCATGCCCAGGAGTATCCGCGACGCTCGCTTCAGATCATCGTCGCCGCGGCCGCGGGGGGACCGACCGATATCGGCGCCCGTATCCTGGGCTCGATCCTGGAAAAGGACATCGGCCAATCCGTCGTCATCGTGAACAAACCCGGCGCCGGCGCGCAGCTTGGCTTGACGGAGCTCGCTCGGTCCCGCCCCGATGGCTATACCTTGGGGATGGTCCACATGCCCGGCACCAACACGATCATCCTGGACCCCGAGCGCAAGGCAATCTTCACGCCGGACAGTTTCATCCTTCTGGTCAACCAGGTGTTCGATGCCGGGGTGATCTGGGTGAAGGCCGACAGCCCGTTCAAGAGCCTGGCCGATCTGGTGGAGGCGGCACGGAAAACCCCGAACACGATTTCCGCCTGCACCACGGGCATCCTCAGCGACGACCATCTGGCAATCATGATGCTGGAGAAAGCCGCCAACATCAAATTCCGCATCGTGCATTTCGACAGTGCGGCCCAGCAGTTCACGGCGATCCTCGGCGGCCATGTCGATGTCGCGTTCGACAATGTCGGCAGTGTGCGCAAGCGGGCGATGTCGGGCGAGGTCCGCGTGCTGGCGGTGACCGACACGCGACGCTCCAAGCTGATGCCGGACTCGCCGACGACGGCCGAACAGGGCTATCCCACCGTGGTGTCGAGTTCGACCCGCGGCGTGGCGGTGCCGAAGGGCACGCCCCCGGCCGTGGTGGCCTATCTGGTCGCCGCGCTGAAGAAGGCGATGGAGAATCCCGAACATATCCGCAAGATGGAGGATGTCGGCCTGGAACTGCGCGTCATGACCGGGGATGAATACACGCAGTATTTTTCCAAGCTGCACAAACAGGCCCAGCATTACATCGAGTGGGCGAAGAAATTCCAGTAGACGGCCTGGGGTGTGGGAGAGCTCTCCTGACCCCGGTCTTACGGTATCCACACATCTCGGCATTGGAGAAATATCTCCCCCGCCCCTTGCGGGAGGGGGCGGGGGGAGGGGTGATGCCGCACGAATATGCCGAGAGACCCCTCCCCCCGGCCCCCTCCCGCAAGGGGCGGGGGAGAGTTTTCTCCAGACGCCGGCAGCTTCAACCGTGACTAAAGCGCCCCATCCGCCCGCAACGCGGCAATATCGCCGGCCTGATAGCCCAACTCCCGCAGCACCTCATCAGTGTGCTGGCCTTTGGCCGGAGGAAAGGACACCACCGACGGGCTGTCCGCGCCCGCCATGAAGCCCGAGGCGAACAGGGTAATGTCCCGCTCGATCCCTCCTTCACCAGGCAGTTTCGCCATGATGTTGCGCAAGGCGAGCTGCGGGTGGGCGACGGCCTGCGGCACGCTCAGAATGGCGGAGGCCGGCACGCCCAGGGCGCCGAGACGCTTTTCCCAGCCGGTGGCATCGTCGGTGGCAAAGGCCTCGATCAGGATACCCCGCAACGCGGCCCCGTTGGCGCGACGGTTGTTGCCGGAGTCGAAACGCGGATCCGCCGACAGCCCCGGTTGGCCGATCGCCTGGCAGATCGCGGCGAACTGCTTGTCGGTAATGGCGCTCATCAAGATCATGCCGCCGCCGCCGACCGGGAAGGCATCGGCGGTGGGCGCCTGCGCGGGGGAGCTGTTGCCGATCAACCGCGGCTCCTCGCCCAGGTTCAGATAGCTGCTCAGCAGCGGCGCCATCAGCGCCAGCGACGTATCCAGCATGGACACGTCGAGGTTCTGCCCCTCCCCGGTGATTGCCCGCCGGTACAGAGCGCTGGACACGGCAAAGGCGGCCATGATGGCAGTACCGAGGTCCACCACGGTGAATCCCACCCGGGTCGGGCCGGTGGATGGATGGCCGGTAACCGCCATCATCCCGGACACCGCCTGAATCGCACCGTCATAGGCCGGCGCGCTGGCATAGGGACCATCCTGGCCGTAGCCGGAGATCGAGCAATACACGATATCCGGCCGGATCGCGCGCACTGCCTCATAGCCGAAGCCCAGCCGTTCCAGCACGCCGCCGCGGAAATTCTGCACCACGACATCGGCACCGGCGATCAGTTTGGTCAGGATTTCCTTGGCCTTCGGATGTTTCAGATCCAGGGTCATGGACCGCTTGTTGGCGTTCATCGCCAGAAAGAAGGGCGACATCCCCAGCCGGCCCAGATCGTTGTCGGCCGCGATGCTACGGGCCTGATCGCCCAGCTTGGGCTCCTCGATCTTGATCACGTCGGCACCCAGGGACGCAAGCTGGTGGGTGCAGAAAGGCCCCGCGAAGACCTGGGAGAAATCGACGACGCGGATACCGGAGAAGGCCTTGGCCATTTTACTGCCTCGATAGGGCTGGGTTGAGAAGAGTGGCGCGCTGCCGGTTCTCCCGGCGCGCGATATACAGTCCGGCGCCGACGATCACGCTGGCACCGACCCAGGTCCAGCCGTCCGGCAGGTTCCGATAGAGGATGTAGCCGGTCAAGGTGGCGCCGAGGAGTTGAAGGTAGTTGAACGGCGACAGCAACGCGGCGGGGCCGCGCTCGAACGCCTTGGTCAGCAGGTAGTGTGCGCTGCCCCCGATCAGGCCCATCGAGACGAAAACCGCCCAATGTTCCCAGCGATCGGGCATGGTGAAGAAGAACGGCGCCATGGCCAGCACGACGCAGGATCCGACGAGCCCGGACCAGATATTGGTGGTCTCGGCATGATCCTGTCCGGCCAGGCGACGGGTCATGAGCTGATACATCGCCGAACAGACCGCGCTGACGATCAGCAGAGTCGCGCCCCATTGGTCGGCGCTGGCCCCGCCCGGGCGGATGATGATCAAGGTACCAAGGAAGCCGGTCAGGATCGCCGCCCAACGGTGCAGCCCGACTTTCTCGCCCAGCAGCGGGCCTGACAGGGCGGCGACAATCAACGGCGTGCTGAAACTGATCGCCGCGGCGGTGGCGAGCGAGAGCTGGGTCAGGCCGGTGAAATAGGCCAGGGAGGAGGATATCCCGAACAATCCGCGCAGGATCTGGATGCCCGGGCGTTTCGGCACCAGAATCCGCGGGCCGTGGCGCGGCGTGAACAGCAGCAGCATCCACAGGAACGCGATGCCGTGGCGGAACAGGGTGACCTCGAACGGATGGAACGACTCGGCCATCACCTTGCCGGCGGCGTTCACATAGACGATCAGGCCGACATAGATGACCATCAGCCCCATCGCCTGAAGCAGGCGATCGTCCTTGCGGGCGGCGGGGGCGAGGGTTTTCATGGTCGGATCATGCCCACCCGCCGAAACAATGTCCGATGCTCCGCCCTCGCCCGCCCCTCATCGTCATAGCCGGACTTGATCCGGCAACCCGCGCTTCAACGGCGGGGGGCGGGTTGCCGAGTCGAGCCCGGCAATGACGGTGAGGGGACGCCCGCGAGTCATGGTTTCGGCCGGTTGGCATCACACCGACGGATGGTGTGCCGAAGACATCCCCTCCGCGCGGGTACTGCCGGCACGATGGCCCCTGCCGGTGGTCCTCATGGCGTCAGGCGCGCCCGGAACGGCAGCGCCGCGCCCAGAACCGAGCGTCCCGCCTAATGGCTCGCCCGGTAGAACGGCTTGTCGCCCTTGACTGTCACGCGGAAGCCGGCACGGACTTGCGGGAAGTAATCCCACATCGCGATATGCTGGACGCAGCGGTTGTCCCAGAACGCGACGCTGTCCGGTTGCCACCGGAAGCGCACCTGCCAATGCGGACGGCCGCAATGCTCATAGAGGAATTCGAGGATGGCTTTGCCCTCGGCTTCCGGCAGGTCCTTGATGCCAACCGTGAAGACCGGGTTGACGAAAATCGCCTGACGGCCGGTGACCGGATGGGTGCGGATCAGCGGATGTTCGGCGCGCGGGAAGGTCTTGGTCTCATTCGCCCCGATCAGCTTGTTGGTACGGCTATAGTTCGGCCCGCCGTCATGGATCGCGGTCAGGTTGGACAGAAACGCCTTCATCGGCGCCGACAGCGCGTCATAGGCCGCATACATGCTGCAAAACAGCGTATCGCCGCCGGTTTCCGGGATGGTCTTCAGGTTCAGGATCGAACCCATCGGCGGCTCCGGGTCGCACGACACGTCCGAATGCCACCTTTCGCCCGCGACGCGCTTGGAGTTGGCGTCGGCATAGATCGGCAGAATCTCCGGATGACCCTCGGGGCCTTTGGTGTTCGGATGGATGTGCAATTCCCCGAACAACCGCCCGAACGCCTTGTGCTGGTCCAGGGTCAGTTTCTGATCGCGAAAGAACAGCACCTGATGGGCCATCAGCGCATCATGCACTTCCTGGAACTGCTGGTTGCCCAGGGGCTTGCCAAGATCGATGCCGAAAATCTCGGCGCCGATGGTCGGCGTGACGGGCTTCACCTGAATGGTCTGATAGGTCATGGTCGTCCCTCCTCCGGCTTCTGTGTTCCGTTGGTCCTTGCGGCACTATCAGAGGGTTTGGAGACGAACGCAAATGCCGTGAGGCGGCGCCCAGGGCAATCGGGGCAATGACAGAAAGCCTTGGGGCTCCGCCCCAAACCCCGCGAGGGCTTTGCCCTTCGAACCCACCAGGGGCACGGCCCCTGGACCGCGATCAGTTAGGTCGGGGAAAAAAGGGGGCCGACACGGACGTTGAAACGCCATGGTCGGCCCCCTTTCTTCCCCGACCCAATAAATGGCATCCAAGGCCCAGCCTTGGTGGGCTCGAAGGGCAAAGCCCTCGCGGGGTTTGGGGCAGAGCCCCAACGCTTCCTCTCCTCCCCCAATTCCCCCGCGCCGTCGCCCATCCGATCAGGCCCGGATGCCACCGTTGTCGAACAAGGTCTGCGCGTCCAACCCATGGGCGAACTTGAGCGCCAGTATTTCCGTGCCCGCGGTCGCCACATTGCCACTGGCGTTGAACATCACATGGCTGCCATCGACGCTGTCGAGGATGCGCACATAGTTGTCGATATCGCCATGCCCGGTCACCGGATCATAGCCAGCCGCCGCGGCCGTACGGAAATTGGAGCCCAGCAGTCCTCCCACCTTCGTCAGCAACGTCAAATCCAGAAAATCCCCGCCCGCTCGGCCGTCAAACCCCAGCATGATATTGTCATCACCCAGGCTCCATCCCTTGCTGGGGTCGAACACGACCCAATCGTCGCCGGCGGTGGAGACCAGCACGTTGCCGCGCCCGTCCGGCCGCATCTCAAACCCATCGCCGCCGGTGGAAATCAGCAGGCTGTTGTCGCCGCCGCTTTTCAGGTCCGAACCGGTATGCGCACCGATCAGCACGTTGCTGAACAAGGAGCCACGCACCTGGTTCATGTTCACCAGGACGTTGTTTTCCGCATTGCTCCCATAGCCGACCCCATGTTCCATATCGACGAGAATGGAACCGGGCGATTGGGTGTAGATGGCGCAGTTTCCCTTGCCAGCCTGCCCGCCACCCGCGGTGCCGCTGCCACCGATCATATAGGCGCCGATACCGCCCTGGATCGTATCCCAGGTAATTCCGCCATCGACGGTCAGGTGATGGGCCGGTGGACCGTACGAAGCGGCAGCGGCCGTGGGCTGGCCGTTGGAATCCAGCACCTGCAGCAGCTTGTAGCCGTTATCGGCGGGCGGCGGAGGCGGCACCGAGGGGCCGTCGTCGCACGCATGGCCGTCGGCGTCACGGCCGATGACCTTGGACGACCCACCGAAGTCCAACCGCCAGGATCCGTCCCGCTCGACATCCAGGCTGAAGCTGCCATTGCCGGTCTGCGTATCCAGAAACCCAGCCCGCGCTTCCACATGCAGGCCGCCGCGCGGCGTATAGGTCCAGAACAGCTCGCTGGTGGCACTGGTCGCACCATCGCGGCCCGCGGCAACCACTTTCGGTTTGGGATGCTCGATCAGCGCATCGACCAGCTTGATGAACGCAACCTGCGTCAGATCGAAACCGAGATGCCTGGAGTCGAAATTGCAAGAACCGTCATCGTCGTCGTCCCGATCCGGCCTCTTGCCCTTCTTGCTTTCCGACTTCCTGTCAGCCATCCCCGCCCCCTCGATCAATCGGTCAACCAGCGTGTCGCCCCCTGCGTGCGACAATCTCGCGATACGTGCGCAATAGTATCAAAATAGGTAACTGCCCAGGTTCCCCTGGCTCGGTGAGTTCGCCGGGCCACGCCGCGAGCAGGCGATTTTGATGTAGCGGCGGCGCAATCTCCGATTGACAGAGGGGTAGGTTCCAGATTCGAAGGGGTCGGTGGAACACGCCGCCATTAGCCA